>CAILKE010000065.1 GCA_903834765.1 uncultured Bacteroidota bacterium | reverse complement strand
TTAAGATATACATCCATTTATACTTTTAATGATTTGTCTAATAAAACAATAGAAGAGCTTAACTATATCCAAAATGAAACATTGGTAAGACTTATCATTAAAGTTAGATTTAAAAATAGGAAAGAATATAAAACTAATTAATCAGACTTACTAAAAATATTTATTTATATAGAAATTTATAATTGGATTCGTATTAAATTTGCCCTAGTAAAATGAAAAACAAAAAAAATATTAATGTTATTATTATTCTTTCTCCTTAATAGGGAAGGTTGATGTGATATACATTATTAAGCCTTTCCGACGGGAAAGGCTTTTTTATTTATAAATAATTTGCAATTTAACTTAATAAAAAATAACAACATGTATTACAACGACAACACAGTAGTATTCTTTAACGGAGAATGGGTAAAAGCTAAAGATTTAATGGTTAGTCCGTACGTGCAAGTGATGCACTACGGAAGCGGCGTATTTGAAGGAATTCGTTCATACGAAACTCCTGATGGAACGCGTATTTTTAAAGCAAAAGAACATTACAAACGTTTATTATATTCGGCTGAAAAAATGTATTTAAAAGTAAATTTCACGGCGGAAGAATTTACTCAATTAACCTATCAATTATTAGAAAAAAATAACTTAAAAAATGCTTACATTCGTCCTTTAATATTTGCAGGTGCTAATATGTCATTAACGCCTACTAATGAGGTACATGTAATGTTATGCGCATGGGAATGGGGAAAGTATTTGGGGAATAAACTATTAGATGTAATGATTTCTTCTTACCAGCGTCCTAATCCTAAATCTTGCCATGTTGATGCTAAAGTAACTGGGCATTATGTAAATTCCATTTTAGCAACTACAGAAGCTAAAAATAAAGGATTTGACGAAGCTTTATTACTTGATGCAAATAATTATATCGCTGAAGGACCTGGAGCAAATTTCTTTTTCGAAAAAGATGAAGTCCTATATACTTCTCCATTAGGGAATATATTGCCAGGGATTACTCGAGCAACTATGTTTGAATTATGTCATGAATTAGGATTTAAGTTGGTAGAAAAATATTTCACGCCAGAAGAAGTGAAAGGTGCTGATAGTGCATTCTTTACTGGCACAGCAGCAGAAGTAGCTGGAATCGCCACTTTAGATAAAGTACCATTCAAATTAAAGTGGGAAGATTCTATGGGTTCAGTTCTTCAAGCAAAATATACACGTCGTGTTGCATTTAATGAATACGGGAATTTCTCATTAGTATAAAAATAATTAAATATGGAATTAAATCGCTATAGTAAAACAGTTACTCAAGATGAGTCTCAACCAGCTTCTCAAGCTATGTTGTATGGCATTGGCTTAACCGAAGAAGACATGAAGAAGCCACAAGTTGGCATCGCTTCTACTTGGTACGAAGGCAATACTTGCAATATGCATTTAAATGGATTGTCGGTTTTTGTAAAAGATGGTGTTCGTAAAAACGGTATGGTAGGCTTGCAATTTAATACCATAGGCATTAGTGATGGTATTACTAATGGAACTGAAGGTATGCGCTATTCTTTAGTATCACGTGAAATCATAGCAGACTCTGTTGAAGCTGTAACTGCAGCTCATTATTATGATGGTTTAATAACTATTGCTGGTTGCGATAAAAATATGCCAGGAGTTACAATGGCAATGATACGTGTAAATAGGCCATCTATAATGGTTTATGGCGGAACAATAGCTTCAGGAAATTATAAAGGAAAAAAATTAAACATTGTTTCTGCCTTTGAAGCTCTAGGAGAAAAATATGCGGGAAAAATATCGGAAGAAGATTTTAAAGGGATTATAAAAAATGCATGCCCTGGCGCTGGAGCTTGTGGTGGGATGTATACGGCAAATACGATGTCATCTGCTATAGAGGCTTTAGGATTAAGCATACCGTTTAGTTCATCAAACCCTGCGTTAAGTGATGATAAAAAAGAAGAATGTTTGAAAGCTGGCGAATATTTAAAAATACTCTTAGAAAAAAATATAAAGCCATCCGATATATTATCTAAAAAAGCTTTTGAAAATGCGTTTACAGTAGTTGTTGCTTTAGGAGGTTCCACAAACGCTGTGTTGCATTTATTAGCAATGGCAAAAACAGCTAACATTGATTTTACTTTAGAAGATGTAACCCGCATAAACGCCAAAACACCAGTATTAGCTGACTTAAAACCAAGCGGTAAATACTTAATGGAAGATGTATTTGCAGTTGGTGGCGTGCCGGCAGTTATGAAATATTTATTACAAGAAGGATTTTTACATGGAGATTGTTTAACAGTAACAGGAAAAACAATCAAAGAAAATTTGGATGATGTAAATGGATTACCTGAAGGACAAGATGTTATTTTGCCATTAACTAATCCAGTTAAAGCAAATGGACATTTGAGAATATTATATGGCAATTTAGCACCAGAAGGTTCAGTTGCCAAAATAACTGGTAAAGAAGGGGTGTCATTTACAGGATCTGCAATTGTTTTCGAAAATGAATTTGAATGCATCAAAGGAATACGTGAAGGAAAAGTGAAAGCCGGACAAGTTCTTGTAATAAGAAACGAGGGGCCAAAAGGCGGACCTGGTATGCCAGAAATGCTAAAACCTACTTCTGCCTTGATTGGTGCTGGATTAGGAAATAGTGTTGCTTTAATTACTGATGGTCGTTTCTCGGGAGGTACACATGGCTTTGTGGTCGGACATGTTAGTCCCGAAGCATTTGATGGTGGACCAATCGCTTTAGTAAAAGATGGAGATTTGATAACAATTGATGCCACCAATAATAAAATTGATGTTCAGTTATCAAATGAAGAATTAATAGAAAGAAAAAAACAATGGAAACAACCTGAGTTGAAAGTAAATTTTGGTGTGTTGTATAAATATGCTAAACAAGTTAGTTCAGCAAGTAAAGGATGTTTAACAGATCTATAATCAAAATGAAAAAATATAAAAAATATAATACAACAGTAACAGGCGCTGAAGCAGTGATATTATCGTTGTTAGATGCAGAAGTAACAGATGTGTTTGGTTATCCTGGAGGAGCCATTATGCCCGTATATGATGCGCTATATGATTATATGGATCAATTAAATCATTATTTAGTTCGTCATGAGCAAGGTGCCACTCATGCTGCACAAGGTTATTCAAGAGTATCAGGAAAGCCAGGTGTTGTATTTGCCACATCAGGTCCTGGTGCTACTAATTTAATAACAGGTATAGCCGATGCTCAAATCGATTCAACACCTTTGGTTTGCATTACTGGTCAAGTGCATTCTCATTTATTAGGAACAGATGCTTTTCAGGAAACCGATGTGGTTGGTATATCCATGCCGGTTACGAAATGGAATGTTCAAGTCACTAAAGCCGAAGATATTGCACCTGCAATTGCTAAAGCATTTTATATAGCCACATCGGGTCGTCCAGGCCCTGTATTAGTTGACATTACTAAGGATGCTCAATTCGGGAAAACAACTTACAATTATGAGAAATGTGAAAGCATTCGTAGCTATTTTCCTTGCCCTAAGGTAAATGAAGATGAAGTTTTGAAAGCAGCTGATTTAATCAATAATGCTCAGCGTCCATATATTTTATGTGGTCACGGTGTATTATTATCTGGCGCAGAAAAACAATTATTACAATTAGCCGAAAAAGCACAAATACCTGTTGCTTCTACCTTATTAGGCCTAGGAGCTTTTCCACCACAACATCCTTTATATGTTGGTTACTTGGGGATGCATGGCAACTATGGACCAAATCTTCTTACTAATGAATGTGATGTTTTAATAGCAATTGGAATGCGTTTTGATGACCGTGTTACAGGTAATGTTTCTAAATATGCTAAACAAGCAAAAGTGATTCATTTCGAAATTGATCCATCGGAAGTCAATAAAATAATATATGCTGATGTCGCTTTATTAGGAGATGCCAAAGAAGCTCTGGAATTATTATTACCTAAAATAAAATCACAAAAACATAAAGATTGGTTACAAAAATTCACAGATTGTACAGCTATTGAATTTGAAAAGGTTGTAAAAAATGCTGTTAATCCTACTTCCGAAAAATTAAGAATGGCAGAAGTAATAGATCAATTCCATAAACTAAGTGATGGTAATGCAATTGTAGTTACGGATGTTGGCCAACACCAAATGATTACATCCCGTTATTATAAATTCAATTATCCAAACCACAACGTAACTTCAGGTGGATTAGGAACCATGGGCTTTGGATTACCTGCTGCCATAGGTGCTAAAGTAGCACAACCAACAAAAGAAGTCGTTGCAGTATTAGGTGATGGTGGTTTTCAAATGACAATACAGGAATTGGGAACCATCATGCAAAGCAATATTCCTGTAAAAATTTTAATTTTAAATAATAATTTCCTAGGAATGGTTCGTCAATGGCAACAGTTATTTTTTGACAGACGTTATTCTTTTACAGAAATGAAAAATCCAAATTTTGTAGCAATTGCCAATGGCTATAATATTAAAGGAAAAAAAGTTACCGAGAGAAAAGATTTAAACGAAGCATTGAAAGAAATGTACGAGTCTAAAGAAGCATATTTGCTAGAAGTGGTTGTAGAAGCTGAAGAAAACGTTTTCCCCATGATAACAACCGGAGCAAGTGTTTCAGAAATAATATTAGAATAAAATTATGGAAAATACATATACATTATCTGTTTTTACAGAAGATAAAATAGGCTTATTGAACAGAGTAACAATCATCTTCACTAGAAGACATATTAATATTGAAAGTATTACTGCTAGTGAAAGTGAAGTAAAAGGTATATACCGATACACAATTGTTGTAACAGCATCTCAAGAACAGGTAGAAAAATTAGTAGGGCAAATAGAAAAACAGATAGAAGTTTTAAAAGCCTTTTATCACATCAATAACGATATACTATCTCGCGAAATGGCTTTATATAAAGTATCTGCAGAAGCCTTAAAAGAAAATGAATTATTTACTCGTATTGTTAATGAGAATCATGCGAAAATTTTAAGCATTGCACCTGAGTATATTGTAGTTGAAAAAACAGGTGACGAAAGAGAGATTAAACATTTATTTAATGACTTAGAAAAATTTGGCATGTTGGAATTTGTAAGAAGCGGAAGAGTAGCAATTACCAAACCAATGAAAACATTAACAACCTATTTAAAAGAAATAGAAAATAATAGCAACACAACAATTAAACATTTTAATAGTTAAAAATTATGGAAAATTATTTCAACTCATTACCTCTTAGATTACAGTTACAACAACTTGGCGTTTGCGAATTTATGGACCAAACAGAATTTTCGGATGGAATTTCTGCGCTTAAAGGAAAAAAAGTAGTCATTATTGGTTGTGGAGCTCAAGGTTTGAATCAAGGCTTGAATATGCGAGACTCAGGATTAGAAATTTCTTATGCACTTCGTGCCGAAGCTATAAGTCAGAAGAGAGCTTCATATTTAAACGCTTTTGATAATGGTTTCAAAGTAGGAACCTATGAAGAACTTATTCCGACTGCTGATTTAGTATGTAACTTGACGCCAGATAAACAACATAAGTCAGTAGTTACAACCATCATGCCTATGATGAAAAAAGATTCAACTTTAGCCTATTCCCATGGTTTTAATATTGTAGAAGAAGGAATGCAGATTCGTAAAGACATTACTGTAATTATGTGTGCTCCAAAATGCCCTGGTTCTGAAGTTCGTGAAGAATATAAAAGAGGATTTGGTGTACCAACATTGATTGCTGTTCACCCCGAAAATGATCCTAACGGACTAGGATTAAGTCAAGCAAAAGCTTATGCGGTTGCTACTGGCGGACACAAAGCAGGCGTTTTAAATTCTTCTTTTGTTGCAGAAGTAAAATCTGATTTAATGGGCGAGCAAACAATTTTGTGTGGAATGCTTCAAACTGGTTCTATTTTATGTTTTGACAAAATGGTAGAAAAAGGAATTGAACCAGGATACGCTTCAAAATTAGTGCAATATGGTTGGGAAACTATCACTGAAGCATTAAAGCATGGTGGCATTACCAATATGATGGATCGCTTATCTAATCCTTCAAAAATTAAAGCATTTGAATTAGCAGAAGAATTGAAATCTATTTTACGTCCATTATTCCAAAAACATATGGATGATATTTTATCTGGTGAGTTCTCAAAAAATATGATGACCGATTGGGCAAATGAAGATGTCAATTTATTGACTTGGAGAGCCGCTACTGCTGAAACTAATTTTGAAAAAACTACACCAACAGATGTAAATATTTCTGAACAAGAATATTTTGATAATGGTATCTTAATGATTGCTATCGTGAAAGCTGGTGTAGAATTGGCTTTTGAAACCATGACCGAATCAGGTATTATCGAAGAATCTGCATATTACGAATCATTACACGAATTACCTTTAATTGCCAATACTGTTGCTCGTAAAAAACTTTATGAAATGAACAGAATTATCTCTGATACTGCAGAATACGGCTGTTATTTATTTGACCATGCATGTAAACCATTACTAAAAGAGTTCATGAAAACGGTAGATACCAATATTATTGGAAAACCATTTTCAACATCAAATGCTGTTGACAATAAATTGCTAATTGCTGTGAATCAGAACATACGAAATCATCCTATAGAAGAAGTTGGTGCATGGTTAAGAGAATCTATGACCGAAATGAAAAAAATAGGATAAATAAAAAATAAGAGAATCAGAATTATGGCCAACCTTTTCCACCATAATAAAACTAAGACCATTGAATGATATCATTAGATAAGATTAACAAAGCTGCGAAAAATTTAGAAGGTGTTTCTTTGCATACACCTTTACAATTTAATTTACAATTGAGTGAAGAATTTGGCTGCAATGTTTATTTAAAACGCGAAGACTTACAAGTAGTTCGTTCCTATAAAATTAGAGGTTCGTTTAACAAAATTAGTTCTTTATCGGAAACTGAAAAACAAAATGGTGTTGTTTGCGCAAGTGCAGGTAATCATGCTCAAGGGGTAGCTTATTCTTGTCGTAAATTGAATATCAAAGGAACTATTTTTATGCCTGCAACAACACCTTCACAAAAAATTAATCAGGTAAAATTATTTGGAAAAGATCACATAGAGGTTGTTTTAGTTGGCGATACATTTGATGATGCATATAAAGCGTCTGTTGAATTTTGTAAGTCGAAAAACGCGGCTTTTGTTCATCCATTTGATGATGAAAAAGTAATAGAAGGACAAGCAACTGTTGCCAAAGAAATAATAGAAGATGCTGATTTTGAAATAGATTATCTACTCGTTCCAATTGGTGGAGGTGGATTAGCGGCTGGCTGTATTAGTTATTTATCTCAAACAAAACCTAATACAAAAATCATAGGTGTAGAGCCAGAGGGCGCTCCTTCGATGAAAACTTCAATTGCAAATGGCTATAATACAGAATTACTTGAAATTGACAAATTTGTAGATGGAGCTGCTGTTAAAAAAGTTGGGGACAAAACCTTTGAAATCTGCAAACAAAAGTTAAGCGAAATTGTTTTAATTCCAGAGGGAAAAGTATGTACAACCATTTTAAATTTATATAATCAACAGGCTATTGTTGTTGAGCCTGCAGGTGCTTTAACTGTAGCTTCCTTAAATTATTTAAAAGATACATTAAAAGGAAAAAACGTAGTGTGTGTGGTCAGCGGAAGTAATAACGACATTATGCGCACAGAAGAGATTAGAGAGCGATCTTTGTTATTTGAAGGATTAAAACATTTTTTCGTCATTAGATTCCCTCAAAGAGCTGGTGCTTTAAAAGAGTTTGTTGGCAATGTATTAGGACCAAATGATGATATTGTACATTTTGAATATATGAAGAAAAATAATAGGGAAAACGGTCCAGCACTTGTAGGATTAGAAATAAAAGACTCGAAAGATTTAGAATTATTGAAGACTAAATTAATTGAATCTGGCTTTCAATATGAATACCTCAATAAAAATGATAATTTGTTGCAATTTTTAATATAATCAGACTTACTATTTTTTTCCAAATTATGGAAAATTTAACAAATCGTTAAGTTTTTATTTATTATTTTTAAAATATACTTATACTGAACATTATGAAATTTTTTTTTAAACTATTTTTGACCTCAATTTTTATTTTAGTTTTAAATACACTAAGTGCAAGAAAACTTTATGTTAGTGGCACTTATACTTCAGGAGTTTCCGTTTATGTAGGTGCAAGCGGAAATATTGCTGCTAATGGTACAACATCTTTGACTCCAAAAGCTACCTTAGGACAAGCATTGGGAATTGCGACTTCATTTGATACAATATATGTTGATGCAGGAACTTATAATGAAGCAAATATAAATATTACATTGAATGGACTAAAAATATTTGGAGCAGGTTATAATGCAACAGTTTTTGATCATTTATTTGCCGGACCTACCTCCGATTATTTTTTATATATTAATGCAAATAATGTAACTATAAAGGATTTAAAGGTAACTCACTATAGCAATCAAGGAACTCAAACTCCCGGCCATAGCGGGCAAGCAATTACAATTGGTGGAGGCGCAACTCCTATTACCGGGGTATTAATTGAAAATATACAAGCAATATTAAACGGACAATCGGGTGGAAATCCTGCAATATCTGTTTTAGCAAAAACAACCGCTACCATTACAGGTGGTGGTAGTTTTTGCAATACAGCTGGCACAATGTATACTGGTGGAGTAGAGGCATTTGGAGCTAATATAAATTTATTAATTACAGATTATCTTTTAGGTAATAATTATAAAGTTGGGGCTTTTGACGGTGGTGGTTTAAGAATAGAAGGAGATGTTACAACCTTAGTTACTGTAAAGAAAACATTAATATCAAATAATGTTGCTTCTCAAGGTGGTGGAATTTCAGTTATTAATGGCGAACTTAAAATGTATGATTGTGTTATTGATGCTAATTCAGCTGGTCAAACATCAACAAACATTTATGGGGGAGGAGTTTATATTAGCGCTGGAAATGTTCAATTTTCGAGATGTTATTTCAAAAATAATTTTCAAGCAAGTGGGACCTTAAGAGGTGGTGCGATTTCTGCTCGCTATTTTGCAACAGGTAGTTTTTCTACAAATAAAACTATTAATGCCATTATTGATTCATGTGTCTTTCAAAATAATTCACCCGGAACTACAGGTATGGATATATATGGTGCAAATGGATTTAGTAATGCTTGTAATATGACAGTAAGAGATTGTCAATTTTTAACAGGTGGTAATTATAATATTTTTAGTGACGGAACTTCTCCTGCAACTAGTATTAATGTTACTTATTTTGGAACGTTACCTACTTCAAGTGGATCAAATGTTACTCGTACATTAAGTACTAATACAATATATACCCCTCCCTATTTAGTCCCGGTATATTCTGGTAACTGTCCTAATATTTTTATTGGGCCATGCACACTTACGGTATCTATCTTATCGGTTAGTAATCCAACAATTTGTTCAAACAATTTAACAGTAATTACACCAACAGCATCACCGACAGGCGCCACTAGTTATACCTTAATGCCGGGAAATTTAACGGGAACAAGTTTTACTGTTTCACCAACAACTAATACAACTTATACTTTAACAGGAACAAGTTCTGCGGGATGCTTAAGTGCTAATTCTGCAACCACTGCAATTACTGTAAATAGTACTCCAACAGTTTCTGTATTATCTGTAAGTAATCCTACTATTTGTTCTAATAGTTCTACAGTCATTACACCAACAGCTTCACCAACAGGAGCTAGCACGTATACATTAAATCCAGGTGCTTTAACGGGAACAAGTTTTACTGTTTCACCGACAACTAATACAACTTATACTTTAACAGGAACAAGTTCTGCGGGATGCTTAAGTGCTAATTCTGCAACTACTGCAATTACCGTATATAGTACACCAACGGTTTCTGTATTATCTGTAAGTAATCCTACTATTTGTTCTAATAGTTCTACAGTTATCACGCCAACAGCTTCGCCAACAGGAGCTAGCACGTATACATTAAATCCAGGTGCTTTAACGGGAACAAGTTTTACTGTTTCACCTACAACTAATACAACTTATACTTTAACAGGAACAAGTTCTGCGGGAT
>CAILKE010000064.1 GCA_903834765.1 uncultured Bacteroidota bacterium | reverse complement strand
AGCTCGAACGAGTGCATACCACTCGTCGTAAGGATTTATAATGAACTGAACGCCTGCTGCGTTAAATTCTGTATCGCCATTAGTAAAGGCTATCTTAGTGGTTGTATCAGGTACATTACTGATCGGTACTAATATCTTCATCGTGATTAATTTATGAATTAGAAACAATATTTATTTTCTGCAATTAATTTTTGAGCAATAGTTTGACGTGCATTTTTAGCGTTAAACGGCTCTTGTTTTGTATAACGTTTTAAGCCCATTAACATCATGCGCAATTCATCGCCTTCTCCAAAACTATTTAATGCTTCTTTCCCATCAACCCATATTCTATCGCAAGCAGAGTTAATATAAGAGCGTGCTATTGCAATTTGAGCCTCACAAGCTGCTTCGCCTTTCATGCTAACCATTTTCTCAACTCGTAATAAAGTTGATTCTGCTACATAAGTTTCAATAGCCATATCAGCAATATTCATAATTACTTCTTGCTCTTTACTTAAAGACGTCATTAATTTTTGAACAGCTGCACCAGCAGTTAATAAAATTGCTTTTTTGAAATTACCTACTAATTTTTTCTCGTAAGCAAATAATGTTTCGTCAACCTCTG
The DNA here is from genome assembly GCA_903834765.1 of uncultured Bacteroidota bacterium. Taxonomy (GTDB): domain Bacteria; phylum Bacteroidota; class Bacteroidia; order B-17B0; family Aurantibacillaceae; genus UBA4416. Next base: position 5,087 of record CAILKE010000064.1, on the reverse strand, counting down.
CAAACTCAGGAATACCTACTAATTCAGAAGCAACCTTTTGAGCTGGTCCCATTAAATCTAATTCACCTTTCATAGCACGTTTCATTATCATATCAACAATTAACATACGATTAATTTCGTTTGTTCCTTCAAAAATACGATTGATACGAGAATCACGATAAGCTCTATCCATAGGCGCTTCAGCACTATATCCCATTCCGCCATAAATTTGTACACCTTCATCAGAAACATAATCTAACGTTTCCGAACCATGCACTTTTAAAATGGCAGCTTCAACAGCAAATTGTTCAATTCCTTTTAATTTTGCTTTTCCTTCTTCCATTCCGCCAGCTATTAAAGATTCAATAGCATCTTCAATATTTTGTGATGCGCGATATGTAGCACTTTCAGAAGCAAAAATACGAACAGCTTGTTCTGCTAATTTATAACGTATAGCTCCGTATTTGGAAATTGGTCTTTCAAATTGTATACGTTCGTTAGCGTATTGTATTGATGATGTGCTAATTCGTTTACTACCACCAATTGCAGCACCAGCTAATTTCACACGACCAATATTTAAAATATTAACGGCAATTTTAAATCCATTTTCTCTGTCAGATAATAAATTTTCTACTGGAACTTTGCAGTCATTAAAAAATACTTGACGAGTAGAACTTCCTTTAATTCCCATTTTATGTTCTTCCGGATTTAAAGAAATTCCACCGAATGATTTTTCTACAATAAATGCCGATAAATTTTTATCATCATCAATTTTAGCAAAAACGGTAAATACATCTGCAAATCCACCATTTGTGATCCACATTTTTTGACCGTTCAATATATAGTGTTTTCCATCAGCTGTTAATTTCGCAGTTGTTTTTCCGCTATTAGCGTCAGAACCACTGCTTGGTTCTGTTAAGCAATAACAGGCTTTCCATTCGCCAGAAGCTAATTTAGGAATGTATTTCTTTTTTTGTTCTTCATTACCGTAATATAAAATTGGCAATGTTCCAATGCCTGTATGAGCTGATAAAGCAACAGCGAATGAATGACCTGCCCCAAGAGCTTCAGTTGTTAGCATAGAGGTTACGAAATCTGCACCCATACCGCCTAATGCTTCAGGAACCGAAACGCCTAATAAACCTAATGCTCCGGCTTTTTCCATTAATGATGGCATTAAACCTTCTTCTTGTGAATCAATACGATCTAATATCGGCGTAATTTCTTGATCGATGAAATCATCGCATGTTTGTTTCATCATTAATTGTTCTTCGTTCCATTGTTCAGGAATAAAAATATCTTGCGCGTTTGTTTCTTTAATTAAGAATTCACCGCCTTTTGTTTTTGTTGTTACTGTTGTTGACATAATTATGAATTTTAAATATTAATTTTTTAATTGATTATAATAACTCGAAAACGCCTGCAGCTCCATGTCCTGTGCCAATACACATGGTTACAACGCCGTATTTTTTCTTTTGGCGACGTAATTCACTAAATAATTGAACAGATAATTTTGCACCACTACATCCTAAAGGATGACCTAATGCAATAGCTCCACCATTCACATTTACTTTATCAGGGTTTAATTCAAGTTTACGAACTACTGCTAATGATTGAGAAGCGAAGGCTTCGTTCAATTCGAACAAATCAATATCGCTGATTTTCAAACCTGCTTGTTCAACTGCTTTTGGAATAGCAGCAATTGGTCCAATACCCATAATACGAGGAGGAACGCCCACAACACCGTAAGAAACTAAACGTGCAATAGGTGTTAAGTTATGTTCTTTCATAAATTTTTCACTACATACCATGACAAAAGCAGCACCATCACTAGTTTGAGACGAGTTTCCTGCAGTTACACTTCCACCATTGGCAAATACTGGTTTTAATTTAGCTAGTGCTTCAATGGACGTATCTCCACGTGGTCCTTCATCTGTATCAACGATGAAATCTCTTGTTTTACGTTTTTGATTTTCGTCTAAATATGTTTCGCTCACTTTTACCGGAACAATTTCATCTTTAAATTTCCCTGCTTTAATTGCAGCAATTGCTTTTTGATGAGAGTTATATGCAAACACATCTTGGTCTTCACGCGAAACATTAAATTCTTTAGCAACAGCCTCGGCTGTTAAGCCCATTCCCCAGTACCAATTAGCGTGTTCTTTTGCAATTCTTGGATTAGGAACTACTCTCCATCCACCCATAGGAATTAAGCTCATGCTTTCTGAACCACCAGCGATAATACAATCAGCATAACCCGAATGAATTTTTGCAGACGCAATTGAAATTGTTTCTAAACCGGATGCACAGTAACGATTCACTGTCATACCAGAAACTTTATCTGTATTTAATGATAATAAAGAAATAAATCTTCCTACGTTTAATCCTTGCTCTGATTCAGGCATGGCATTACCCACCATCACGTCATCAATACGTGTATGGTCGATTTGTGGCATTGTCGCCATTAAATGTTTAATAACATCAGCTGCTAAATCATCTGGACGAGTAAAGCGGAATCCACCACGCGTTGCTTTACCTACTGCACTTCTAAAGCCTGCTACTATATATGCGTTCATGTTTTTTGTTTTTAAATATGATTAATTTCTTAAAATTTTTCCTCCGTTAATGATACTATGTAAACGTTCCATTGTTTTTTTCTCAGCACATAACTGAACAAACGCTTCACGCTCTAGGTCCAATAAATACTGCTCAGACACTAACGTTGGTTGAGATAAATTTCCACCGGCAATAACATAACCTAATTTTTCTGATATTTTTAGATCATGTTCGCTCATGTAATTACCGCTATACATTGAGTTAGCTCCAACGTACACAAGTCCTAATGCAGTATTACCTAATACTTTTATGTCTTTACGTAATATTGGTTTTTGATATCCTTCATCTGCCATTAATAAACATTCTGCTTTTGCTTCAGCTAATTGGCGAGTGCGCGATACAACAACTTTATCTATACCTTTGCGTAAGATGCCTAAATCAAAGGCTTCGTAAGCAGATGTAGAAACTTTGGCTTGACCAATAGTTAAGAATTTATCACGGAATGTATTTAATTCTACATCTCCTTCTTTAATTGAATCTGATAAACGAACAGCGAACTCTTTAGTGCCACCACCACCAGGTATAACTCCTACGCCAAATTCAACTAAGCCAATATAGGTTTCTGCATGAGCAACTACTTTATCTGCATGTAAACAAATTTCGCAACCACCACCAAGGGTTAAGTTGTGAGGAGCTGCAACCACGGGGATAGATGAATAGCGTATACGCATAGTAGTATTTTGGAATTGACGAACTGCCATATTTAATTCATCCCATTCTTGTTCTGCTGCAAGCATGAAGATCAATCCTACATTAGCGCCAGCAGAGAAATTAGCACCTTCGTTGCTAATCACTAGTCCTCTGTAATCTTTTTCAGCAAGGTCAATAGCCTTATTAAGACCAGTTAATATTTCGCTACCAATGGTATTCATCTTAGTGTGGAACTCTGCATTTAAAATGCCATCACCTAAATCAGTAATTGTAACTCCCGCATTTTTCCAAATAGTTTTTGTTGACCGAATATTATCTAGAGAAATAAATTGTTCTGTGCCTGGAATTGTTTTGTAGGTTTTAGATGCCACGTCATAAAACTGACGAGCACCATTTTCTACTTTATAAAATGTTGTATTTCCTGCTTTTAAAAAATCATATACCCAAGCAGCTGGTTTGTTATCAGAGCTTTCCATTATTTTAACAGCAGCTTCTACACCAATAGCATCCCAATATTCGTATGGGCCTAAATCCCAGCCAAATCCTGCTCTTAAAGCATCGTCAATTTTATATAACTCATCAGCAATTTCGGGTATACGGTTAGATACATATTGAAATAAACCTGCAAACGTTGCACGATAAAATTCACCTGCTTTATCTTTCCCACTTACTAAAACTTTAACGCGTTCTTTTAAGTTGTCGATAGGTTTCGTTAATTCAAGTGTTGCAAATTTTACTTTTTGTGATGGTTTATATTCTAATGTTTTTAAGTCTAATACTAATATTTCAGTTTTACCTTCATTGTTTTTTGTCTTCTTGTAAAATCCTTGCGCTGTCTTATCACCAAGCCATTTGTTTTCGGCCATTTTTTTCAAATATTCCGGCAACACAAATAAAGAGTTGGCTTCATCATTAGGGCAATTAGCTTTTAATCCATTAGCTACATTAATTAAGGTGTCTAAACCAACAACATCACCTGTGCGGAAAGTCGCAGATTTAGGGCGACCCAACACTGGCCCTGTTAATTTATCAACTTCTTCAACAGTTAATCCCATTTTTTCAACAGCATGTAATAACGCCATGATACCATAAACACCGACACGGTTAGCGATGAAGGCAGGAGTATCTTTACATAATACGGTTGTTTTTCCTAAAAACTTTTCGCCATATTCCATTAAAAAAGAAACTACCTCAGGGTTCGTATGTGGTGTTGGAATAATTTCTAATAATTTTAAATAACGTGGAGGATTGAAAAAATGCGTCCCACAGAAATTATCTTTAAAATTTTCGCTACGACCTTCAGCCATTAAATGAATAGGGATACCAGATGTGTTTGATGTAATTAATGAACCTGGTTTTCTGAATTTCTCAACTTGCTCGTATACTTTCTTTTTAATATCTAAGTTCTCTACAACCACTTCAATAACCCAGTCGTAAGTACTAATTTTAGACATATCATCTTCGAAATTTCCTGTTGAAATTCGTGTTGCAAATTCCTTTTTGTAAATTGGAGATGGATTTGACTTTAATGCAAATTGTAACGCATCGTTCACAATGCGATTTCTTACAACTTTACTTTCAAGACTTAAGTTTTTAGCTTTTTCTAAATCGTTAGGTTCTTTCGGCGTAATATCTAACAATAACACTTCGCATCCAATGTTTGCAAAGTGACATGCAATACGGCTACCCATAACGCCTGAGCCTAATACTGCTACTTTCTGAATTAATCGTTTCATATGTTTAAATTATTGTTTTTTTTGTCATATGGTATAGCCTGTTTAATAATTGGTGTTTGTGTTTCTATAAACATGGCTATTTCATATTATACTTATGACAAAATT
>CAILKE010000063.1 GCA_903834765.1 uncultured Bacteroidota bacterium | reverse complement strand
TAATGGCCTGAATAAATTAAAAACAGAAGCTTCAAATTTCCCAATCGAAGTATTCTTTTTAAGAGATGACGATATTCCGCAATATGTGGAAGATGGCGTAGCTGATATTGGAATTGTTGGTGAAAATGTATTATTAGAAAAAAACAAAAACCTAAAATTAGTTGATAAATTAGGGTTTGGAAAATGTCGTTTATCATTAGCAATACCAAAGGAACAAAATTATAAATCAATCAAAGATTTAAAAGGTAAACGAATTGCAACCACCTACTCTACAATTTTATCTAAGTATTTGAAATCCCAAAAAGTAAAAGCAGAAATACATGAAATAAGTGGCTCTGTAGAAATTGCACCAAGTATTGGATTAGCGGATGCTATTTGTGATTTAGTGAGTTCGGGAAGTACATTATTTACCAATGGTTTAAAAGAGGTAGAAGTTATTTTAAAATCCGAAGCTGTTTTAGTGTCTAATAAAAAATTAGGAAAAGAACAGCAAAGCATTCTGGATAAACTTTTATTTAGAATGAATGCCGTTAGAAAAGCTAAAAACACTAAATATATTTTACTAAATGCACCCAACAATAAATTAGATGCTATTTGTAAAATTTTACCGGGCATGAAAAGTCCTACTATTTTACCTTTAGCAAATAAAGGTTGGAGTTCAATTCACTCAGTAGTAGAAGAAAATCAGTTTTGGGATATTATTGAAAAACTAAAATCAGAAGGTGCTCAAGGTATCTTAGTTGTTCCAATTGAAAAAATGATATTATAAACATGGAAACCATAAAATACCCAAATAAAGATAACTGGAAAGACATTTTAAAACGTCCGGAAATTGATAATACCGCTCTAGAATCAACAGTAAAATCAGTTTTACTAGATATTAAAACAAATGGTCAATCAGCAGTTAAAAAATATACATCTCAGTTTGATAAGGTTAATATTGAAACTGTTTTAGTAAACGATCAAGAATTCAAGGAGTGTGAGAAATTAATTTCTGATGACTTGAAAAATGCTATTCAATTAGCGAAAAAAAACATAGAGAAATTTCACAATGCTCAGATAGAAAATACACAAGTCATCGAAACAATGCCAGGTATTAAATGCTGGAGAAAATCAATCGCGATACAAAAAGTAGGGCTATACATTCCTGGAGGAACTGCTCCTCTATTCTCAACTATTTTAATGTTAGGTGTTCCTGCAAAAATAGCAGGTTGTGAAGAAATTATTTTATGCACACCTCCCGATCAAAATGGAAATATTAATCCTGCTATTTTGTATACGGCAAAATTAATTGGCATTACAAAAGTTTATAAAGTTGGTGGTGTTCAAGCTATTGGCGCAATGGCTTATGGCACTGAGGTGATTCCAAAAGTCTATAAAATATTCGGTCCAGGCAATCAATACGTTACTTGCGCCAAACAATTAATAAATAAAGAAGGGATGGCTATCGACATGCCAGCAGGCCCGTCAGAAGTTGCAGTATTAGTTGATGAAACATGTGTGCCAGAATTTGTAGCAGCTGATTTACTATCACAAGCTGAACATGGTTCAGATTCGCAAGTAATATTAGTTACAACGAATGAAACTGTTTTACAAAACATTGATGTAGAATTGGAAAAACAATTAAACGTATTGCCAAGAAAGGAATTAGCATCTAATGCTTTAAAAAACAGTAAGGCTTTTTTAGTAAATACTATATCAGACGCTATCGATTTATTAAATGAATACGCTCCAGAGCATTTGATTATTGCTTGCAACAATGAAGATCAATTAGCTGATCAAGTTGTAAACGCTGGTTCCGTATTTCTGGGAAACTATTCATGCGAAAGTGCTGGTGACTATGCTTCTGGCACTAATCATACGTTGCCAACTAATGGTTATGCCAAAGCATATAGCGGTGTATCCCTAGATAGCTTCGTTAAAAAAATCACGTATCAAAAATTAAGTAAAGAAGGAATAAACAATATCGGACCAGCAATTGAATTAATGGCAGAAGCTGAAGGGTTACAAGCACACAAAAATGCAGTTACCATAAGATTAAAAAGTAATTTATAAATCATGTTTAATTTAAATACTATAATTAGAGAAAATATTAAGTCGCTTCAATCTTACAAAGTTTGGCGAGATGACTATTTGGATAACAGCGAAGCGATATTTTTAGATAATTGCGAAAATAATTTTGGTTCACCTATTGGTAAAGGATTCGAACGATATCCTTCTTCCAATCAAAACAAGGTAAAAGAAGCCATTGCAACATATAAAAACGTAGATTCAAATCAAGTGGTTATTGGAAACGGTAGCGATGAACTAATTGATTTAATGATTCGCTGTTTTTGTGAACCTAAACAAGACAATATTCTAATTTGCGAGCCAACCTTTGGAATGTTTAAAGTATACGCACAATTAAATAATATAGAGGTATTAAATGCGCCATTAAAAATGGAAAGTTTTTTATATGATGAACAATTAATACTAAAAACAACGAATTTAAGAACAAAACTTATTTTTATTTGTTCACCAAATAATCCAACTGGTACCAGTATTACAATTGAGCAAATAAAAAAAATAGCTACAAACTTTAATGGTATTTTAGTAATTGATGAGGCATATATTGATTTTTCAGATAAGCAATCAGCTATTGAATTAATAAATGAGTATCCAAATATTATTGTAATGCAAACTTTTTCAAAAGCATGGGGCTTGGCAGCACTGCGAGTGGGAATAGCATATGGTAATCCATCAATCATCGAAATTTTAAATAAGTCACGCCCACCTTTTAACATAAACGGCAATTCACAGGAGTTAATAATTAAAGCATTAAAAAAAGGAGAGATAAAGGATACATTAGTCATTAATATTTTAAATCAAAAAAAATATTTAGAAAATGAATTACAACAATTACCCTTTGTAAAAAACATCATTGAAAGTGATGCCAATTACTTTTTAATTAAAGTAACGAATGCCAATGACATTTGCAGTTATTTATTAAAAAAAAATATTTTAATCAGTAATCGTTCAAGCCTACTAAATTGCGAAAACAGAATACGCATAAGTGTTGGAACAGAAAAAGAAAACAAACAATTAATCAACGTATTAAAACAATATAATTAAGATGCAAAAAATATTATTTATTGACAGAGATGGGACATTAATTTGGGAGCCACCGACAGATTTTCAAATTGATAGTTTTGAAAAATTAAAGTTTTTGCCTGGCGTAATAACTTGGCTTGGAAAAATTGCTCGTGAATTAAACTATAAATTAGTTATGGTTACCAATCAGGATGGATTAGGAACAGAATCATTTCCAGAAAATACATTTTGGCCAGTACATAATTTAATGATAAATACCTTAGCAAATGAAGAAATTGTATTTGAGGATCAGTGTATTGATAAAACGTTTGAAAAGGATAATCAACACACTCGAAAACCTAATACAGGCATGTTAACCAAATACCTTGAGGGCGATTATGATTTATCAAACTCATACGTAATTGGAGATAGATTAACTGATGTGAAGCTTGCAAAAAATTTAGGTAGCAAATCAATTTTTATTAAAAACTACGATAAAGAAACTGGTTTCGAACATGAGATTGATAAAATTGTAGAAACATGGGAAGAAATCTATAATTATTTAAAACTACCTGAAAGAACTATTTCATATACGCGTACAACAAAAGAAACAGATATTACAGTCAACATTAATCTAGATGGAAGTGGCAAAGGTGATATTAAAACAGGGCTTGCTTTTTTTGACCACATGTTAGAGCAAATTGCTAAACACGGAAATATTGATTTATCAATCAATGCTAAGGGCGATTTGCATATTGATGAGCACCATACCATTGAAGACACGGCAATTACATTAGGAGAAGCATTTGCAAAAGCTTTAGGTGATAAACGAGGAATTGAACGTTATGGTTTTTGTCTACCAATGGATGATTGTATAGCGCAAGTAGCATTGGATTTTGGTGGAAGAAATTGGATTGAATGGCAAGCAGAATTTAAACGTGAAAAAATTGGAGACGTACCAACAGAAATGTTTTTTCACTTTTTTAAATCATTTAGCGATGCCTCAAAATGTAATTTAAATATTAAAGTAGAAGGCACAAATGAACATCATAAAATAGAATCGATTTTTAAAGCATTTGCCAAATCAATTAAACTAGCTGTAAAAAGAGATGCTAACAATATGAGTTTACCAAGTACTAAAGGAGTTTTATAAATAAAAAAACGTGTCAGTTCGAGCACGGCAAAAGTTCAGTGAACTTTTGAGCGGGAATCTGGCATAGAAGAACAAACAAAATGAATGTATCTATCATAAAATATAATGCCGGTAACGTCCAATCAGTTCTATTTGCTTTAGAGCGAATTGGTATTAATGCAGTTGTTACAGATAATATTGACAAACTTCAAACGGCAGATAAAGTTATTTTTCCAGGAGTTGGAGAAGCAAGTTCGGCAATGAAATATTTAAAAGAAAAAAAACTAGATGAAGTGATTATAAATTTAAAACAACCTGTCCTGGGTATCTGTTTAGGCATGCAATTAATGTGTCGTTTTTCAGAAGAAGGAGAAACAAACTGTTTGGGTATTTTTGATAATAATGTGAAACTATTTTCTGCTGATTTAAAAAACACCAAAGTACCTCAAATAGGCTGGAATACGATTTACGATTTAAAAACGAATTTATATAAAAACATCATAGAAAATGAATATATGTATTTTGTACATAGTTACTTTGCGGAAATAAGCGAAAACACTATCGCTAAAACAAACTATGGATTAGAATATAGTTCTTCATTACAAAAAAATAATTTTTATGCTACTCAGTTTCATCCAGAAAAATCAAGTGATGCAGGACAAAAAATTTTAGAAAACTTTATCAAAATATAATTATGCAAATCATTCCAGCAATAGATATCATAGATGGCAAATGTGTTAGATTAACGCAAGGCGACTATGAACAAAAAACTATATATAATGAAAATCCGTTAGAAGTTGCTTTAGAATTTGAAAGTATTGGTATTAAACGTTTACACTTAGTAGATTTAGATGGCGCTAAATTAGGTAAAGTCGTTAACTATAAAGTATTAGAAAAAATAGCTAGTAAAACAAATCTATCCATCGACTTTGGGGGCGGTATTAAAACAGATGATGACATAGAAACTGTTTTTAATTATGGCGCTGATCTAGCAACAATCGGCAGTATCGCAATAAAAAACAAACCATTATTTTATTCATGGATTAAAAAATACGGAGCAGAAAAACTTTTTTTAGGAGCAGATGTTAAAGGAGATAAAATAGCAGTTGGAGGTTGGTTGGAAACAACTGATGTTTCAATATATGATTATATTGAAGAGTATTTAAAGGAAGGAATTAAGTATGTTTTTTGTACTGATATTTCAAAAGATGGGTTATTACAAGGGCCTTCAAATGAGCTATACAAAAATATAATTACTAAATTTCCTCAATTAAATTTAACAGCAAGTGGTGGCGTTTCTCAATTAAGCGATTTAAATGAATTAAAAAAAATTGGCTGTTCAGGAGCAATCATTGGAAAAGCCATTTATGAAGGAAGAATTACAATGAATCAATTAAAACAATTTATTAAATGTTAGCGAAACGTATAATACCATGCTTAGATATTAAGGATGGGAGAACTGTAAAAGGCATCAACTTTGAGAACATTAAAGATGCAGGCGATCCTGTGGAACTAGCAACCGAATATGCTAAACAAGGCGCTGATGAATTAGTATTTTTGGACATCACAGCCACAAACGAAAAAAGAAAAACATTGTCGGAACTTGTTACTCGTATTGCAAAACAAATTAATATTCCATTTACAGTTGGAGGAGGAATAAGCTCTGTAGAAGATGTATCTGTATTATTAAATGCGGGTGCAGATAAAATATCGGTAAATACTTCTGCAGTCAAAAACCCACAATTAATAAAAGATTTAGCAAATCAATTTGGAAGTCAATGTGTGGTTTTAGCTATTGATACGAAATTTGAAAATAATGACTGGTATGTATATTTAAACGGAGGCAGAGTAAAAACGGAATTAAAAACTCTTGATTGGGCAAAGCAAGCTGTAGCATTAGGTGCAGGGGAAATCTTATTAACCTCAATGAATAATGACGGCACAAAAGATGGCTTTGCAATCGATATCACTAAACAAATTTCGGAAACTGTAAATGTGCCAATAATAGCAAGCGGTGGTGCAGGAACTATGCAGCACTTCAAAGAAATATTTGAAAAAGGGAAAGCAGATGCGGCTTTAGCAGCTAGTGTTTTTCATTATAAAGAAATAGCAATACCTGAATTAAAAACATACTTAAAAGAAAACAATATAGAAATTAGATTATAGATTCACCTATCAGTTCAAGCATATCAGAAAACAAAGAGTATAAAATAAATATATATGAAATAGCCATGTTTGCCGAAACACAATTGCGAAGCACTCAACGAAAACAATTAAAAACAAACAAGTAAGCAGTTGAGTTAAACACATCCCGATAGCTATCGGGATAAGATAAACTGGCTATACCATATGGTTCCCGATAGCTATCGGGATAAAAAACAATAACTAAGACATATGAAACCAGATTACACAAAATCAACAGACGGATTAATTCCTGTAATTATTCAAGACAATATTACTAATGTTGTATTAATGCTTGGATACATGAATGAAGAAGCATTTGAAAAAACGCAACAAGAAAAACGAGTTACTTTTTTTTCTCGTTCAAAAAACAGATTATGGACAAAAGGAGAAGAGAGTGGAAATTTCTTAAATGTCAATGATATACTCATTGATTGTGATAATGATACTATTTTAATAAAAGCAACGCCTGCAGGACCAACTTGTCACACTGGCAATGACACATGTTTTAATGAGAAAAACACTAGTGTAAATTTTTTAACTGAATTGGAAACAATTATCAGAGATAGAAAAAACAATCCAACAGACAAATCCTATACTTCCTCATTATTTGCAAAAGGCATGAATAAAATTGCTCAAAAAGTTGGTGAAGAAGCAATAGAATTAGTGATTGAAGCAAAAGACACTAATGACGAATTGTTTATGGGAGAAGCAGCTGATTTACTGTTTCATTATTTAATTCTTTTGCAAGCAAAAAACTTTACTATAAATGATATCGTTGGTATTTTAAAAGCTAGACAAAAATAGGATAATCCAATTCAATAGTTTTTTTACATTTTATGTATATAATTGTCCTATTAGTTATTATATTATTTTATTGATTTTAATAGGTTCATTTTAGGATAACCAACAAATGATGACATTGGTTCAGTTGAAAAATTAAGAATATGTAAAAATATAATAAACCTAAGGATTGTTATTTAGCATACTCGTAATGACCTATTATAGTATAGGAAAATAAACAGTCTTCCGACACTTGCCCTTTTCCAATATTATGAATCATGAGATACCTTTTTCCGTCTTGCGATTTCTTTTTTGAAACTAAACCAATGTGCGTAATGCCTCCTCCTAAATTCCAACAAACAATATCGCCTGGCACATAATCATTAGGCTTTAAGGATAGTCCCTTTGTCTTTCCAAACTTGGCAAAAAACACCATTAAGTTTGGAACGCGCCTATGATCAATATTTTTATCAGGATTTTTTAAGCCCCATTTATGTGGGTATTTATCAAAATTGGTTTTAATGTCTTCATGCACTTCCTTCTGTAAATCAATCCCTAATTTTCTATAAGTTCTAATAACAACATCAGTGCAAACTCCTTTATCGGAAGGAACATCACCATTTGGATAGTTGAGTTGAAAATATGTTTTATCATATTTTACCTTTTGCTTAGTTAAGGTAAAAGCGGAATCAGCTAATCTGTTTCCAAAATCAGATTGCCCATAACTTATGCTAACCGCTATGATTAAACATGATACTACAAGAATAATTTTATTCATTTTGATGATTTATTTTAAATAATCCACATTAGTATTTTCTTTGATGAATTTTTAATTTTTTTATCCATTTCTAGCATAGCCTTATTTGAAATTGCAGGGCAACCCCACCCTTCCAATGTACCATCAGGATAAATTTCATTGTCTGTTACTTTCTCCCAACTATGAAAAACAATATCTCTTTTAATAGCATTACTATTTGTAATATCTTGTCCGTGCAATAAATATTTGATTTTAATGCCCCAATCACTTACACCACGCTCGCCAATAATATATTTGCCAATAGATGAACAATGGCTGTCATTTTCATTGCTAAATGATGGTTTTTCTTTAGTTTTATCTGAAGCATAAGTAGAATTGCCGCAACCATGACTAACTAAATAGCTTTCGCTAATTTGTTTTTGATTAAAATCCCAAACATAAAACCGTTTTAACCCTGAATGTCTTTTCAGATCAATAAGTACAAAAAAATCAGTATTTAAATGATTGTTTTTGCAGTAATTTATTGCCTCTGTTGCTTTCAATTTGTATTGTTCAATTGGCATTTCTGGTGCGTTTTCAACTTTTTCTGTTGATGGATTACAAGCGATTAAAACACTTAGTGAAATCGCGTATACTATTGTCTTGATTGTTCTCATTTTTTTAATTATCCCTTAAAATGTTTACAAACAAAAAATATTAAAACTATATAAATAACAAGTGGTAACACAACACAAAGCAATACCGAGAATAAGTGATAATCACCAAAGTGCTCAATAAAATTAACAGATTTATTAAATAGCCAATCACAAAATTTCCTAAAATTTTTGCGGCTTAAGGCAACACTTATGCATAACAAACTATAAGCAATTGATATTATTAAAGGTAGACTAAATACATAATCAATCATCAAAGTCCAAGTAAGAGGAATGATAAAATAGTAAACTATGATATTAATTTCGTTATAGGTACGATGTGTTATTTTTGCAACCCACTCTAAAAAATCCTTAACAGCGGTGAAAATTAAATTTACCATCTTTTATTGTATTGTTAAATTGTTTAAATCTATGGAATCGCCATTTAGGATATTGACGTCGATATCAGAATTAATACCATGTAGTTTTCCGTTTTCGGTGTATTGCCAAAGGTGCCATTTAGTGTTTTTAATTTTATGATCGCTTTTATTATAATTTGCAACCCAAAGTTTATTGTTTGGGAATTTAGCATATAAATTATCACGATAGAATGATAGGTTTGAATAAATCATAATATCAAGATTTGTTTTTAGTTTAAACTCTGATATAAAATCTTTAACTACTTTAATTAAATGAATATTAGAAATTCTATGCGCTCTTTCAATATCTAATACTGGAATTAAATCGCCTTTTTCAAATGATGAATTTTCTATAAAAAAATTGGCTTGTTTTTTTCCATTAATGTAAGGGCTTAAAAAATGATACGAACCTTTTTTTAATTGAGGGTGTTTTTTTAAACCCTCAATATTTCTATTATAACTTTCATCTTTATCAAGGCAGATTAATTTACCTAAAGTTGATCTACAATATACAAAGTTTATAAGATGTCCTTTAGCAATTTTATCCCAATTAATTTCACCTTGGTATTTAGAAACATCTATTCCTAATATAGCATTTTTATAGGGAGTTGGCGTTTTTAAATCAGTTAATTTATTTATGATTACATGTTTACTCTTTATTTTTTTATTATAGTAAAATATACATCCTATAGCACCAACTATGAGCATAGAAAGCACTACTGCTAATTTTCTTTTATTTTTTTTGGTCATATTAAAAGTATTAATTTAAAAATTGATTAAAATGACTCTTATTGCAATAGTAAAATGTTTGGCAATAACTTGATTCTTGATTAATAGAAAATAATAATCGCTTGTAATTTCTTGGTTTTGGATCCAGCATAAAAACATTATGGTTAATGGGCACTTCTCCGTTTATCCAAGCTGGTTTAGCGTCAAAATACTGTCTTAAATAGTCTTTTGCTAATTCAAATTTCAATGCATTGGCTTTTTCAAAATCATTTTTTGCTAAATCAAATTTTTCTAGTTCATAATAAACAACGCCTCTACCAAAATAATAACTTCCTTCGTTTTCATTAAACGACAACAGGTAATTATAATCTTCAAGTGCTTTATCATATTTTTTGGCATAAGTGCAGGCGCAAGCTCTATTATTATAATATAAATCAATAGGATTTAAATTTACTGCTTGACTATAATTTACAGTAGCTTGATGGTAATGTTTCAATTTCATATTTTGTAATCCTAACTCATGAAACTTTGCTGCATCATCTATTTTTTTCTGTTTCAAATTCTCTTTTTGTTTTTTGGAAGAATAATGCAAATATTTTACAAATGCTAAAATAGTAACATATAATATAGATTGCGAATGATGGTCCACAGGATATTTAATTATATTTTTAGTAAGTTTTTTCTTTTATTAAATTGTAATTAATTTTTCTTTTTTCTCCTCTTTCTCCAGAAATAATATAGTTCACAGATACACGCTCGCCTAATTTTTTAACAATTTCAGCATTAATTTTCGAAATCTCTTCATGTATGCGCATTGAGTGAGGGTCACAAATACCTTGTATAGTTGCATTTAGTTCGTTAAATGTTTTATTGGGTTGAAACGATTGATATAGTTTAACTAATTTACTATCAGAACCCAATAAATCTGCCATCGTATAACCTTGCTTTGACTCTAAAAATAATTTATAAATAGATTTTCGTAATGGCGAGAATTTTAACTCGATGTTACCATAATCTGGTAAAATAAATTTTCCTTTGGGTGTAATTTCTATTCTACTCAGTTTAGTTTCTAATTGAAGTCTGTTTCTAAATAACAATTGTTTTCGTAATCCTTCAAAAGCATCAAGTATTTGACCTATAATTCTGCCATCAATATGTTTGTCATGTATGTGCTCTAAACAGTTATCACAAATATCAGCAGTGCGCAGCTTTAATAATATTTCTCTTTTATGAACACATAAATCCATGTAGCATCCTAAGGAACTATCTTTATGCATATGACTATACATCTTGCCGTAATCTTCATATACAAATGATTTTAAAATATTTGAATATAAAAGGTAAGCATCAGGGAATTCATTGCCTGCATTTGTGTACAAACCCCAATCAGCACTGTGAATGATGAAATTTCTAAAACCATCACCATGAGTAAAAAAATTATTTGACAAGCGTGTGTTTGTATACAAGCAAACAAAATCTGTGGGATCAATTTTATATAACTTTCTAAAATTAACCATTTGAATCAAAGCTTCATCAGGATGAATAGAACCCTTTTTTGAAATTGAATTTAAAAATATGTTTTTATGGCATTTAAATGATATAGGGCCATCATAGGCATTTAAAAGCTCTTCAATTTTACTAAGTGATTTTTGTTCAAAATCTTCTGTCCTTATAAGCCAAACATTCATGCTTCAATTATTTAATTATCAAATTTATTCCAATCAGTTTCATTTTTTGCAAGACCAGTTAAACTACTACCCATCTTTTTAAAAATAGTATTCATTTCTTTTTTATTAAATGAATGGGCATGTTCCTCTTTAATATTTATTCTTGTAGCTACATTTTTTGCATTATGTATTGCTCCCAAAAACATAAAAATGTAACCTTCCATTTGCATTTCAAGAATCAATTTACGAATGTTTTCAGAATTATACAAAAGCGACCTATTTTCATGTCCGTCAGTTATAATAACAAATACAACCTTTTTGCTACCATTTATTACTGATTGCGACGAGTTTAGTCTTTCGGCAGAAGCTATAGTTCCAATAGCATCATATAAAGCCGTTCCACCATTTGGGGAAAAATCAGACAATTTTAACTTAGGTAAATTCAGCGGAGTTTGCTGATTGATCATAGTACTTAAATTGTCATTAAAAAAATGAAGAGAAGCTCTGAACTCTTGATTTTTATGTTCAGCTGCTAATTTATAAAGTGTAACAAATTGCTCGTTTATACATTCTACGGTTGTTTTTTGACAATCAGACATTGAACCGCTTTTATCGATGATATAGTGATATTGATTTTTCATTTGATTTTTATTTTAAATTATTATTATTATTTA
>CAILKE010000062.1 GCA_903834765.1 uncultured Bacteroidota bacterium | reverse complement strand
TATTTCTAATCAAATAAATTACATTCATTCAAACGTTATTTTTCCTTGTGGAATTATTGGCTACTGGCTTTCTAAAAAACTAAAAATAAAACATGTCATAACAGAACATTGGACGAGAATTGATAAATTTTTTAATAAAAGTTTTTATGCAGGCTTTGGAAAAAAAGCATTAAATAATGCCTATTCAATAACTTGTGTATCAACGACTCTAAAAAAAACAATACAAAAATATACTACTAATAATAAATTTTTTATTGTACCAAATGTTATAGATAGTGCTCAATTTTTTTATGATAATTCTATCAAAAAAAATCAGGTCCTAACTTTTATAGCAGTTGCTAGTTGGATGCCACATAAAAACCCTTTTTACTTTTTAAATGCTCTTCAATCATTAAAAAATAATCATAAATTAAATGAATTTAAAATGATTATTGTTGGAAAGGGTGGTCAGATTGATGACATTAAAAAAATGAATTATGGTTTTGAAATAGAATATACTGGTTCGTTAGATGCTCAAGAAATTAAACTGCTATTAAACAAAAGTCATATTTTTCTTCATGGCTCTGATTATGAAACTTTTTCAGTAATAATAGCAGAGGCTTTAATGTGTGGATTGCCATGCGTTGTTAGTCCTTATGGAATAGCAACAGAAGTTATTAACGAAAGTAATGGTTTTGTGACGAATAATACGCCAGAAGATTGGGAAAATAAAATACTAAAATGTTATCAAACTGAATATAACAACAAATACATTTCTGAACAATTGAAAGGAAAATACGATATACAAACTGTTGGAAAATTAATGATGGAGGCATATAAATAATTATTTAATATTACCATTAATTTGATATTTAGAACAAAGCATTAAATTTAAATGTCATCCTTATATCCGATTCAAAGCGAGTCAAAAGATGTTTTATAAAATTTTTCTTAATAAATGAAAAGCTAATCTTTTCAGTAAATCTATTTATAAATGCAAATAGTAAATAATAAAATACTATACGTGATATAGAACATTTATTGACATTAGAATATTAAATTATTAGTTTTGAATTATGCTTGGAAATAAATTATTACAACTAATAAAAGATCTTAATACTTCTGAAAGGAAATTATTAATATACAAAGCGAAACGATCTGATGATAAAAGATTGAAACAGTTTGTTTTATTATTGGGGGATCCCAATCAATCTACGACTGAATTTCAAGATTCATTAATGGTTGTCAAAAATAATATTTCATCAAAGGGACAATCAGAAAAAATAAAAAACGATCAATTAAGAAGATATATTGATTTTTGCATTAAAGTAATTGAAGATTTAAAAATTGATAATTATTCTAAAGCCCATCCTGCAATAAGAAACTATATTTTATCTGAAGTTTATAATAAAATAGACACAAGATATATCCATCAAGATTATCTTCTGAAATTAAATACAGCTACTAAAAATTCAGACGAATTTTGGCTTAAAAATTATTATATTAATAAAATGGCCTCACTAAAACTATTGAGCCAAACGGATAAAGATTTTATGGAGTGGCGAAAATTATTAGCGTCGCAAATTAAATTAGTTCAAAATTATTATTACGAAGAGATAGCCAATGTATATACAAAGATTGGATCATCATATGTTGATGATAAAACAACATTGGAACAATTCGATGCAAAATATTTGAATCAAGATTATATTTTAAAACAAATTGAATTAGTGCAAAGCCCAAAAGTAAAGGCTAACTTATATTTAGCGCTGGCTCGATTTAATATAGAAGATGAAATAAAATATCCAATGTATTCTAGTGAGGCAATTAGAATCATAAAAAATGTAAACGATGAACATGCCGATCTCATTAGAAGAAGGGTGTTTTTCGCTTCATTTTTACACGTATTTCATTTTGATCATCCATATCCAGTTATCAAAAAGTTACTTCTAAAAATAATTGCCTTTAATGAGAAATCTCAGTTTGAAGAACCGAAAATATTTTTCTATTTATTTTTATTACAAATAATGATAAAGAAGGTCAACTAAACATATATAAAGTTAATCCTAAAAAATATTTCAATGATTCTGAATTCTTATATTTTTTTAATTTCCTCGAAGCCGTTGAGTATTATAAAAATGGTGATTTTAAAAATGCAAAAAGAATATTAAGCAATTTATCATTTATTAATAACCCATATATCGCTTCATGGTCGAGGTGCTTGGAGGTTGCGGTGAATTATAATCAAGGAGATATGGATATGACAGAAAACCTCGTAAATAAAGAGTTAAAAAGACTATTACTACATTCAAGTAGGATATTTACGATAAATTCTTCGGTTGTTTTTATGGTTAAAATGGCTAAATTATTAAATATTAAAGTATCCAAGCACTTTTTGGAGATAAATTCGAATACATTAAAAATTTCTCCAATTCACCAATTTATAAATAATTCAATACAAACAAACTAAATAATCTTTTTTGAATTTTATTTGTTTTACAACTACTCTAACTTATTCCAATTTATTGGGCTAATAATTTTGCAGCTTAGTAGATATGCTAGGGCAAAAGGTTCATGAAATTTATGTAATGGTTTAGCATACATTATTACAATCAATTACACAATCTTGTATTTATTGTTTCTTACTACATTTAAAGGTATTAATTTAAGTCCTAAAGTCTATGATGTATAGTAGTAATAATAAAAAAACTAATAGGACAAAAGTTAAATATTGAAATTTTTTCTGTGCAATGCTTAACCTATTTTTAATAAAAAATATACCTATATACTATTTATTTTTCTATAAGTAATAACGTTTTAAACTGTTAATCTAAATGAAATATTTTAATTTTTTTCTAGCATTACTGTTTTGTTATTTAAATTGCGATTCGTATGCGCAAACATTTAGTAATAATTCCACTTCTACTCATAATAGTTGGGATAGCGGTAATGCATGGGCTACAGCATTAACTAAAACAATTACTGTAAGTGGTGTAACTAATCCTTTAGTAAGTTCAGGTACAGTTCTTAAACAAATTAATTTAAGACTTGGTAATGGCTCAAATACTGGATTGAATTTGAGTACTTATAGTATCAGACTATATCACCCGAATGGAACTACATTTATAAATATTTGCACTTTAGGGGGACAAGACTGTGGAGGTACTAGTATTAGAGATGTAAATATTAAATACAGGGATAATTCATATTTAAAAAGTATCGGGCAATTACCTTCTGGGACACCATCTTCAGCATGGCCTTATCATATTGGATATTATAGAGTTGTTAATGCAAATGATTTTGCAACATTTAATGGGTTAAATCCTAATGGTGATTGGGTATTGAAAATAATAGAAAACACTGCAACTGAAATTGCTTTTAGTGGTTTTGATTTAATTTTTGGGTCTCCAATTTCTGTAATAGATTTAACAAGCAGTTCTGTTAATGATGCCTGCTCTAGCTCACAATGCACCGATAATACTCAAGTTTTTATTGGAACAAATAATGGTTATTCAAACCCTGGACCTGCAACTGATCCTGGTTTAACAGTTGGTAGTTGCAGTTGGAACGGAGCAAAAAACAATTCAGCTTGGTTCTATTTTGTGGCAAATGGTTCAAATGTTAATGTCACTATTAGTGGTCTTTCTGCAGTATTGCAATCTATTGGATTAACAATGAGTGGGGGTTGTTCTACACCTACTTATGCTGTTCCAACAGGAGGTTGTCCAGGTGATGCAGTTAACGACAATTATCAGGGCGGAGCAACATACGGCACAAGTGGTATGTCATATAATCATCAACTCAATCTCTCTGGCTTAACTTCTGGTAACACTTACTACATATTTATTGATGGATCTGGCGGAGCTATTTCACCTTTTTATATAGAGATGTCAGGTAATACAACAAATTGTTCTACAATTCTTCCAATTGAGTTAGCCAAATTTGACTATAGTTGTCATAACGAAAAAGTAAAATTGAATTGGATTACTAAATCAGAAATCAACAATAGTCATTTCACTGTTTTAGGAAGTGTTGATGCAAATGAATGGACAGAAATTGGAACAATAAATGGTGCAGGAAATAGCAACAAAACAAATTTTTACGAATTTGAAGTGTCAAGCCAATTTAACCATTTAATGTATTTTAAATTAGCTCAACAAGATTATGATGGGCGTATTACATATTCAAATATTATATTTCCTGATTGCGAAAAAAACAATCAAATTAATTTTTACCCAAACCCTTTTGAAAATGAAATTAAATTTGACATTAAAAGCAATCAAAGAATAAACTTTGAGATTACTACTGTTTTAGGCCAAATAGTAAATTCAGGCGTAATTAGCCAAGAAAATAATCGAATTTTATTAACTAATTTAGCTTCTGATATTTACTTTATGAAAATTAATAATTCAAAAACATACAAAATAATTAAACAATAATAAACCCTTAAATTTTAAGCTATGAAAAAATCTTTTTTTACTTTTTTATTTTCTTGTATCTATATTATCAACATTGCTCAAACTACGCATACTATAAATTTACCTTCCAGTGGCGCAGCTACTATTAATGTGAATTGCACTGTAGGAGATATTTTACTATTTAAATCAACTTCTACTCCTTTAGCAATAAGAGTATTTAGAAATCCCGCGCCAAATTTTACTGTAACACCAACTGGTCTTTCTACTTCTTATACAGTTACCGCAACAGATACAAGCTATTCGAGTATTGTTTCGTTATCACCAGTGACTACATGTGTAGGAAAAATTACACTATCAACAGCAACTTCATTAATTGAAAATGTAAAATCTGATTTAAATTTAAATCTTTTTCCTAACCCAACTTCATCAATTATAAATATAGAAGGATTAAAATCTGCTTCGCAAATTTATGTATATGATATTAATGGAAAAAATCTATTGGAATCAAAAATTGAACCTGATAATAAAATACTAGATTTATCTCCCTTTAATGTTGGTGTATATTTTATTCGCGTAAACAATAGGTACTTTAAAATTATCAAAATAGAATAATTTATTTTCTTTTTAAGTTTTAAATAACTAACTACTATTGCAAATGGTTTGTATTCAATTAATAGGGTAGTAATCATATCATCTAGATTTCTATAATTTACTCTTTTAATTTATCATTAGTCGTTAATTTTCCATCTCCAGATTTATCCTTATAAAATGAAATCCCAGCAGAACCCTTATTTAAAGATCGTTTGTAAATTTTTTGTCAAATTTAGAATATCTATTTTAGATTATTAACACTGAGATTCATATAATGTTGCTTTAGATGAATTTCCTGCTTTACTAATATTAAAG
>CAILKE010000061.1 GCA_903834765.1 uncultured Bacteroidota bacterium | reverse complement strand
CGGCCGTAACTATAACGGTCCTAAGGTAGCGAAATTCCTTGTCGGGTAAGTTCCGACCTGCACGAATGGTGTAACGATCTCCGCACTGTCTCAGCCGCGAGCTCGGTGAAATTGTGGTATCAGTGAAGACGCTGATTACCCGCAACGGGACGGAAAGACCCCATGCACCTTTACTATAGTTTAACATTGATTTCGGGTAAGTGATGTGTAGGATAGGTGGGAGACTGTGAATCGGGCACGCTAGTGTTTGTGGAGTCAACGTTGAAATACCACCCTTTACTTACTTGGAGTCTAACTCCCCATGGGAGGACATTGTTTGATGGGTAGTTTGACTGGGGTGGTCGCCTCCGAAAGGGTATCGGAGGCTTTCAAAGGTTCCCTCAGTACGCTTGGTAACCGTACGTAGAGCGCAATAGCATAAGGGAGCTTGACTGTGAGGCCGACAAGCCGAGCAGGTACGAAAGTAGGATATAGTGATCCGGTGGTTCCGCATGGAAGGGCCATCGCTCATAGGATAAAAGGTACGCTGGGGATAACAGGCTGATCCTTCCCAAGAGCTCATATCGACGGGAGGGTTTGGCACCTCGATGTCGGCTCGTCACATCCTGGGGCTGGAGAAGGTCCCAAGGGTTCGGCTGTTCGCCGATTAAAGTGGCACGCGAGCTGGGTTCAGAACGTCGTGAGACAGTTCGGTCCCTATCTGTTGTGGGCGTTAGAAAATTGAGGGGTGCTGACTCTAGTACGAGAGGACCGAGTCGGACAAACCGCTAGTGTACCAGTTGTTTCGCCAGAGGCATCGCTGGGTAGCTACGTTTGGATGAGATAAGCGCTGAAAGCATCTAAGTGCGAAACTCGCCTCAAGATTAGTTTTCTTTATAAGGGTCGTTGAAGACTACAACGTTGATAGGTTACAGGTGTAAAGGCAGTAATGTCAAAGCCGAGTAATACTAATTACCCGTAAGCTTTCTATTATGCGCATCCAATATTTTCTGTCTGTTTTGCGATTACCTCGTGTCTTTTTTCAACTATGTTATTTATTATATTAACTATTTTTAGTTTCTTGTTTATAGTTGCTTGTTTTTAGTTCTGGGTTTAACCCGAAATTTCAAACTTGAAACATCAAACCAGAAATAAAAAATATGTATCCCTTTATGGCGTCTATAGCGGTGGGGATCACCTCTTCCCATTCCGAACAGAGAAGTTAAGCCCACCAGCGCAGATGGTACTTGGTCTAAAACCTGGGAGAGTATGTCGATGCCAATCTTTTAACAACACAATAAAGCCTTTCTTAATCGAAAGGCTTTTTGTGTTTATATAGAATATTAAATTATATTTCTTTAACAGGATTCATTCTTTTTTATATACTTTAGAATTCTATCTTTATCAAAAATATCTAGAAGTGTCCAAAAACAAATTATGAAAAAAATATTTTTATTTATTCTCGCTTTTACTGGATTAACAAGCATTGCTCAGGATCAAGATCAAAAAGCAAAACCTATTTTAGATGATTTAAGTAAAACGACGAAGGCATATAAGACTATTACTTCTGAATATATATATACAATTACAAATAAAGATAAAAAGCAATTAGAAAAATGGACAGGAAAGGTTCTTATTAAAGGATCTAAGTTTAAATTAGATATTCCAGGTAATAAAATTGTATGTGATTCGAAAACTATTTGGGCACATAATAAAGATGCGGGAGAAGTTACCATTAAAAGTTTTGATGCAAATAATGAAGATCAATTAAACCCAACCAAAATTTTTACAATGTATGAAACGGGATTTAAGTATAAATACGATAAGGAAGTAAAAGTTGGAACAAATACTTGTCATCTGATTATCTTATATCCATCGGTTAAGCCAGAAAAGAAGAAGTTTCATACAGTTAAATTATACATTGATAAAGCTAAAAAACAAATTACTGAAGTTATTATGTTAATGAAGGATGGTAGTACTCAAACTTATGATATAAAATCATTTAAGGCAAATGCTGAATTACCAGACGCTACGTTTACCTTTGATTTAAAGCCTTTTAAGGCAGATCAAATTATTGATGAAAGAGAATAATCTAAGTATGAACTTCGGATTAATTGGTAAATCGCTATCTCACTCATTTTCTAAATCGTATTTTGATGCTAAGTTTTTAGCAGAAAAAAGAACGAACTATTCTTATTCTAATTTTGACCTGCAAAATTTAGATTCTTTATTGACTTTAATTTCAGAACAAAACCTTTCAGGTTTAAACGTCACAAAGCCTTATAAAGAGTTAGTCATTCCTTATTTAAATGAATTAGATAGTATTGCTCAAGAGATTGGTGCTGTTAATTGCATTAACATTTCTCAGATAGACAATAAACCTTATTTAAAAGGATATAATACTGATTATTATGGTTTCGCGCAAAGCATCAAACCTTTTATGGATCCAAGTCATCAAAAAGCATTAATTTTAGGCTCAGGCGGTGCTTCTAAGGCAGTATATAATGCGTTGAAGAACGTTGGCATAGATGTTTATTTTGTAACAACTGGAGCAAAAAAAGCTGAAAATTATTTTTACTATAATGAATTAAACGAATATGTATTATCTGCTTTTAAATTAATAGTGAATAGTTCGCCTTTGGGATTATATCCAGCTATTGAAAATTGTCCTGATATTCCATATCAATTTCTTACTTCAGAGCATTTGATGTATGATCTAATTTACAACCCTGAAGAAACTTTATTTCTGAAAAAAGGTAAAGCTCAAGGTGCCGTTACGATCAATGGATTAAATATGTTGAAATTACAAGCTGATAAAGCCTGGGAAATTTGGACTAAATAAACACATTATTCTTCATCCGCTTCCTGTTTATTTTTTGTGGCAGATGGACCATCAATTGCTTCGTATACCCGCCACGTAGCATACACGCTACTATTTAACCGATTGCTCAGTATCACAATGGTTACGCTATCTCTTAAACGACGATGAAAGGCTGTGCGATACCCATGCCACCAACCGTTATGAAATATTTCTTTATCAGGCGTATTCATATTTTTCATTCGCCAACCTAAACCATAATTGCTTAATTTTTTTTCAGGGCTGTGAGGTGTATAAGCTAATTGTTGAGTTTGAGGCGATAATAATTTATTTTGGTATAAAGCCGTGCTCAATAAAAACAAATCATAGGTTGTTGTGTAAATACCTTTATCTCCTAATACCCCGTCAAATCTATCGTGGCAGACTTGTTTGAATGATTGAGTATATCCTTGCGAGTAATTGCATTCAAAAACATCTACATTACGGTAAGTGTAAGTATGTTTCATTCCTAGTGGAATAAATAATTCTTGTTTAAAAAAATCAGAATAAGTTTTTTTTGATATTTTTTCAATAATTAAGGCGAGTAGCGCGTAATTAGTATTACTGTAGTTGAATCGTGTATTGGGTTTTAAATAACATTTAGGCTCATGCTTTACCATTACATCTAAAATATCTTGATTTGATAAAATAGTGTTTTGACCTTTTAAAAATATATCACAAAAATAAGCATAGTTAGGAATACCCGAACGGTGTGACAATAAATGTCGAATTGTAATAGTTTTAAAAGGGAAATCTGGAAAAAAATCGGTAACTGGTTGATCGAGTTTAAGTTTACCTTGTTCATATAATAATAATACACCAATGCTAGTTATAACCTTAGATACAGAAGCTAATTGAAACAATGTGGTATCATTGAGTAATTGATTTTTTTCTTTTAAGCGATAACCAAAAGATTTTTGATAAATGATATGATTACTTTTTGCAATTAATACATTACCATTAAACTGGTTGGCATTATATAATTTTTGAAATAGGGTATCTATTCGGTAAATCTCTGCTTTATATTTAACAGAGTCTATTATTGAATGAATCTCTGGCTTTTCAGGAGCATTGAATTTGTTGGCATCAGTTTTTTTTTCTGATTGATTACAATTTATAATTAGAAATGATGATAGTAATAATATATAAAGATTGTTCATTGAGGAGCTAGAAAAATAATAAATATGTGTTATTGACTTTGTTTAGATGCAAAATAAAGAATTGTTCCGATCACTGTTAATACGACTACTACTAAGATGGCTATTTTTATAGCAGAGTACGGTCTTTCTCCCTGAACTTCGCCTGTTCGTGCATTAATTACAAAACGATATACTTTATCGTTATAACGGTATGAACTAAGCCAAACAGGTAATAAAATATGTTTGAACATAATATCATTATATGTTGAGTCCATGGAAGTAATTTGTTGAACATCACCTCCAATATCATTAATAACAGTTTTTTTAATAACGTTTTGCATTTTAATTTTTGCTTTATCAAAACCAGATTTCAAATCAACTTGATAACTTTCGGTAATAAAACCACTAAGGTAATCATCGTTATAAGCCACTAATTCAGCTAGGTCCCAGGGTTCTAATTCGTTCGCTAAATTTTCGGGTAATGATTTAGAGGACACAACCAAAACATCATCAAATTCATTTTGCACAGTGCCGCTTGCAGGAAACCAATTAGTATGTCGTACTTGACGTGTTTGTGTTTTACCTTGACTATCGGTGTATGTTTCTGTTACATAGTAATAAATGCCTCGCATGCCTGTGTAATAAGTAATAGCATTGGAATCGTAAGTCCAGTAAGGCATATACATGCCATTTAATTTCTCGGCAGATTGCTCGACGTATTGTTTTAGTTTATTGGGCGCAAACCAAAGACTATCCGCCCATCTTACAAATTCAGAAGTTGCTGTTTTACGATCAATTTTAAATGGCAGTATATATGACGGTGCAATAATGGTTGATGTAGTTGCATTTTTGATAATCAAAGGTGTATCGCAATAAGGGCAATTACAAGATGTGACATTTGGTTGAAGGGTTGTAGAGGCTCCACAATTGTCGCATTTTACGGTACTAATGTCTTGTTTTTCTTCTGAATGAGCTTTTTCGTTTAAAAAACTTTCGAAATCGTTTTCAATAATTTCTATTTTTTCGGAAGTAACAATTTCATTTTTAGTACCACAATACTCGCAATTTAGGTAAGGTGTGCCGGGTAAATATTTTAAATTTCCACCACAATTTTTACATTTTATAGTATTGCTTGTGTCTGCAGTTTTTTCTGAAAATTCGTTAGCCATGGTTTGCGTTTAAACTCTCTAAAGTACTATTTTTATTATCAAAAATAGGTGCTGTTAAAAAGCTGTTATAAAAAATTAAGAGAGAATTTGTATCGAAATTTTTCAGTTTTTTATTTCAAATAATGTGTTTAGATAGCTAAAAGTGTATTTGTGTGTATTAATATTTTAATCAAATAAACGTAAAACAAGTAATTTAAAAATAAAATAATTTTTAGAAAAATCTTACATAAGTATTGTTATGATTTAATTTTGGTTTTAAATTATTTGAATAGATTATAATTTTACAAAAAAAAGAAACGCTATGAAAACTATTAATGTATGTATTTTAATCTTCGTAATCAATACAATTGCAATAACTGCAACAGCTCAAAATAAATCAAAAAATCAGAACTCCTTTGAGATTTCGGGAGCTGCATTGGTAAATGATCAGCGCGTTGGTGATTATGCCGTTTCGATTTATTTAGATGGAACTAGAATTGATTCAATGTACTCCAGTAGAAAAAAACCATTATTTTTTACATTAGATTATAATCAAGTATACTCCTGTTTAATTCAAAAAAAGGGTTTTCAAGATAAGGTAGTTATCGTTAATACCAATATACCTCAGGGATTAAAAGCTATAGAGGATCATAGTTTTGATTTTGAAATAGAGATGACCGAAACTCTAAAAAATAATTCTCCAGAAATAGAAGATTATCCAGTTGCAATTATTATGATTAGTGAAGCTGATGAATTATTAAAAGCCAGTGAAGGTTATTATCAATTAACGCATCAAGAAACAAATAATAATGGATTAACAATTGGTCGTAATAAATAACTAAAATAATTTTATTATATCTATTGACTATAACTGAATTTAATTAACGAGTCATTTTTTAAAAGATGACTCGTTTTTTTTATTGTCAATTTTAAATACTTTTGTTTAAAAACAAAACGTTTTGCTGATCAAATGGATTTTACCTCAATAGATTGTATTAAAAATTATTTTACCCAAGAAAAAATAGAAAGTGTTTTTTTTATTTTAATTGGAATGTTTGCAATATTATTTGCTTTAATTAGTTGGTTTATTGTAAGGTATTCTTTATACAAAGGCCTTGCTTATCCTTTATTTCTAATTGGAATTATTCAAATGGGTGTTGGTGTTACTGCCTATATTAGTTCCCCTTTAGATAAAATTCGTGTAGAACAGTTTATTAAAACAGAAACAAAAAAAATACAAACCGAAGAAATACCAAGAATGAAAAAAGTTATTTTAAATTTTTACTTATATAAATGGATTGAGATTACATTAGTTGGAATTGGAATAATCTTATTTATGTATTTTAAAAATTCGAAACAAGTATTTTGGAAAGGTTTTGGTTTAGGTCTGATTATTCAAGCCTCACTAATGTTTTCATTTGATGTTATTGCAGAAAAAAATGCAGTTTGTTATATTAATCAGTTACAAACATTGTAAAGTAAATTTGTTGTAATTTTTTTGTATCTTTTTTATATTAATCAATATTATTATTTTTTAAATCCGTAATTTTAGCTTGAAAACAGGTTTGTTTCATCGCTCTTTATTATTAAGGGAGGAAAGTCCGGGCAACGCAGAGCAATTTGCCATTTGAAAGAATGGGTATATTTTTAGAAATAAAAATATAACAGATAGTGTCACAGAAAGCCAAGTAGCCTTGAGTAATCAAGGTCATAGTGAAAATGTGAGGTAAGAGCTCACATGTATAATTAGTGATAATTATATAGGATAAACCTCTTATGTTGTAAGGCCATGTAAACTCTCATTTTATGGCTGCTCGTCATAATAGCGCAAGTTATATGAGAGAGGGTAGGCTGCATAGATAAATGATGAAATTTCCTTAGGGAAAACAGAACTCGGCTTATAGAACCTGTTTTTATTTTAAATATTAAATATGCTTAAACGCTACTGGTACATATTTTTACTGTTAGTTACTACAAAACAGATTACTGCTCAGTGTCCTCAGATCTATGATTACTTAGGGAATTTGGTTACTAAGCCTTATTTTGTTGATTGTCAAGGAACTGGAGTATATAATATGAATGTTTCTTCAAATGTTGGTTGGGGAGCATATACAATTAATTGGGGTGATGGAACTGCTAATACTGTTGGAGGACTTTATGTAGCAAATTCCTTAATTAATCATATTTATAATTCAGCAACACCTGATACGTTTCAAATTACAATAATTACTTCTATTCCTAATTGCACCATAACAGGAATTGCTGTGATGGAAAAGCCAGTTAATGCATCTATACAAATTCCAATTGGCGGTATTACCACCACATGCGCACCTCATGCATTATTTTTTACAAATTCAAGTACCGACGTTTCTCCAACAACGGTTTTTACATGGAATTTTGGAGATGGTTCTCCTACCCAAACCTTTAATTATTTAAATGTTGGTCAAACAATTCCGCATATGTATCTTCAGGGAACCGTTAATTGTCAAACTGCAGTAACATTGACTGCTAAAAATTACTGCACATCGTTACCAACTATAGCCAATTTTAATCCCATACAAATTTATGATATTGATAATGCTAACATAACTCCAAGTGCTTTTGTTAAATGTTGGCCAGATAATATATTTACGTTTACTAATGCTACTAATAGAAACTGCGTACCACAAGGTAATACATTTCAGAGGCAAGAGCGATGGCATTTTGGTAATTATTGGGGATTAGGTCATGATTCAATTGTTGGTTGGAAGCCTTGGCCTCCATCAGCTCCAATTACAATTGCATATCCATCTATTGGAAGTTATAATGTAGTATTGGAAGATAGCAATTTATGCGGTATTGATACTAAAACGATAACAGTAACCATCGTTAATCCGCCAACAGCAGGAGTAATAGCGCCTTCTATCCCTTTATGTCAAGGTTCGGCCGTTACCTTTACTAACACTAGCGGAACAGGTTATTCATATAAATGGGATTTTGGAGATGGGGGAGGATTTGTCTCTTTCCCTTTTGGACCAAAATCTCATACCTATGCGAGTGCTGGAAATTATACTGTATCATTAGTTGCATTAGTTGCGGGTGGTGGTTCTGCTTGCATAGATACAGATAAAGTGGTTGTCAACATTTTACCTCAACCAATTGCTAATTTTTCTGTTAGCTCCAATGTTGGATGCGATAATATTTCTGGAGTTACTTTTACTGATTTGTCTTCAAGTGCAACAGTTTGGAATTGGAGTTTTGGCAATGGTAATACCTTTAATGGTTTATTGCCTCCGCCTCAAAATTATACAGCAACAGGAAATTATGCTGCATTATTAACAGTAACAGCAGCCAATAGTTGTGCAAATTCATTCACGGTTCCAATTACAGTTTATGCTAAACCTGTAGCTGCTTTCTCTCCCGCTGCGGCTTGTGTTTCGGCCGTCGCATCATTTACTGATAATTCCACAATTGGATTCGGTGGTCCTATTATAAGTTGGGATTGGAATTTTGGAGATGGTTCTTCAACAGCTACTTCATCTGTTCAAAATCCAACACATGTTTTTACAACACAAAATACGTATACTGCCCAATTAATTGTTAATACTGCTCATTGTGCAGATACTGTATTACAAAATATTATTATTAATGTTAACCCAACAGCTGATTTTACATTAACGCCAATAAGTGGTTGCCTAACTCTATCGGTTAATTTTACAAATACTTCTATTAACGCTACTTCTTATAATTGGAATTTAGGAAACGGAGCAACTTCCTCATTTACTAATGTTTCTCAAGTATATACAAATACGCTATCAACTAATAAAAGCTATACAATAAGTTTAACTGCTCAAACATTTGCTGGTTGCGCAGATACCCATACGGCAGTGGTAACCGTTTTTTCAAAACCATCAGCTTCATTTACAATTAATGCTCCATCCGGTTGTTCACCAATTGCGGCAACATTTACTAATAATTCAATTGGCTCAACAAGTTTTATTTGGACGTTTGGTGATGGCGCATCCAGTAATTCTTCAGCAACTGTAATATCTCATATTTATACAAATTCAACACTTCTGTTACAAACAAATACAGTACAATTAGTTGCGATAAATAGTGCTGGCTGTAGAGATAGCACTTCACTAAACGTGCAAATTTATCCAAAACCAATTTTTAATTTTACAATGGTTCCTAGCAGTGGATGTTCACCCTTAAATATTAATTTTCCACTAGTACTTGGAGCCGTAAGCTATACATGGGACTATGGTGATGGCTCTTCTTTGTCTAATGTTGCAAATCCAAGCCATACCTTTACAAACTCAACTATTTCAGATTTAACATATACTGTTCAGTTGATTGCATCTAATGCATTTTCATGTATCGATACAACATATGGTTATCCTGTTGTATATTCAAATCCACTCTCTAACTTCGCGTTTACTCAAACTGTAGGATGTTCTCCATTAGCTGTATCATTTACTAACACAAGTGTTTCAGCATCTACTTACTTATGGAAATTTGGGGATGGAACAACAAGCACTTCACCCAATTCTTTTCATACTTATTCAAATTCAAGTAATGTGTCAAATCAGTCTTATAGTTGCACTTTAATTGCCATTAATAGTAATGGTTGCAAAGATTCGATTATTCAGCCCATTTTGGTTTATTATAATTCGAAAGCTGATTTTACTGTTGACACCCCTAGTTGCTCTCCAAAAACACTTACGTTTATAAATACTAGTTTGGGAGCTATTAATTTTAATTGGGATTTTGGAATTAGAACATCAACAAATATTAATGAGACGCAGCAATACGTAAATAATACAACAACTAATATTACATATACTGTTCAATTAATAGCAGCTTCTTCTAATAATTGTAAAGACACAATCATTGTTCCTATTATCGTTCATCCTAAACCTGATTTTACTATAGTAGCAACTCCAGATTCGGGTTGCGCACCTTTATTAGTTAATTTTCAGAATATCATAGGAGTAGCTTCTTACCAGTGGAATTTCGGTGATGGAAATCTTTCGGTTTTAGGGAATGTTTCAAACATTTATTACAATAATTCTCAATCAGATAAAACGTTCACCGTACAATTAATTTCAACAAATAGCTATGGCTGTAGAGATACGGCGCTAAAGACTATAAAAGTTTTTTCTAAACCAATTGCTGTATTTCAAGCAAACACAAATACAGTATTTGTGCCAATAGACCCTGTGGTTTGTATAAATTTATCTTCTGGTGCAACTAATTATAATTGGAATTTCGGAGATAATTCAACTTCATCAGATATTAATCCATCCCATTTATACATGAGTGTTGGCGAATACCAAATTGAATTAATTGCTATTAGTGCAAAAGGATGTAGAGATACGTTTCGATTACCCTCTAAAATAATTGCAGTGTTTGAAAGTGATATAGATGTTCCCAATGCATTTTCTCCAAATCCTAATGGAGGAAACGGAGGAACTTTTGGTGTTAATGATCTTAATAATGATGTATTTCATCCTGTTATGAGAGGCATTGATAAATATGAACTGAATATTTTTTCTCGTTGGGGAGAATTATTATTTGTAAGCAAAGATGTTAATATAGGTTGGGATGGCTATTATAAAGGGAAATTATGCACGCAGGATGTGTATATATGGAAAATTATTGCTACGACAATTGATAACAAAAAAATAAATAAAACAGGTGATTTACTTTTATTAAGATAATATGAAATAGCCATGCTTGCTAAAAAACAAACACCAATAATTAAACTGGCTATACCATTTTACTAATTATGAACAAGTAAAAAAACAATTTTTAAAACATATGAAATAGCCATGTTTTCCGAAACACAAACACATCCCGATAGCT
>CAILKE010000060.1 GCA_903834765.1 uncultured Bacteroidota bacterium | reverse complement strand
TAGGCTCAACTCAAGGTTTAGTGTCATGCCCAACTGATATTGATAAAGATGGTGATACAGATGTTGATGATTTCTCAATATTTGCTCCAGCTTTTGGAACAACTTGTAACTAAAAGAATTTTTATTTAGCAATAGTAAGCCTCAATTTATTCATTATAAATTTAAGTAATACAGTTAGTTTGTTTTTAGTTTAGTTACTAACTCTATTCATAAATAAAATATAATGACAATATCTTTTGGCTGCTATTGCAAAATATTAATAATAATTAAATAATAATAACTATCAAAAAACACATTTACAAAAAACAAAATGAAAACAAAAGCAAAAAAAATGATATTAGGCTTAAGCCTAGCATTGAGTGCTTCGTATGCCAAAGCCCAAGGTATTGAAGGCATTATAGTTGAAAAATACTATGTAGCCAATGCGGCTGATGCAGCAAACTCTGTAGCAAACTCTGCAAACCCATTATTAGTTGCTGGTCAATCTGTAACTTATAGAGTATATGTTGATATGGCTACGGGATGGAAATTTTCTTTACTAAAAGGAAATGCAAATCACCCATTAAAAATATCAACTACAACTGCATTTTATAACGATCCAAACAATGGTGTTGAAATAGGAGCTCAAGGTATTAGTGCAACTAATATTAAAAAAAATACAGTGATGATGGACTCTTACTTAACAACCGGTGGTGTTTCTGCAGGTAAAGTTGGAGTTATAGAGGCAGAAGATACTGATGGTTCTCTAGGTAATACACAAAATATTTTGCAAAATAATCCTGGAGGAATTTATGGTTTACCAATTAATGTTGGAACAGTCGCTACTGCTAGTACTATTGCAAGAGATGGTTTAATAGCTGGAACAGCAGCAGTGCCAACTGCTTTAGGTTTTGGTGGCGCAGGAACTCCATCTGATGTATTTATTGACAATGCAGCAGTTGGAACATTTTCTACAACAAACGGTGCCATGTCTATTTTAGGTGGTGGTTTAGGTTTTGGTCCAAATAATAAGATTTTAATTGGTCAGTTTACTACTGATGGTGTTTTTACTTTTGAATTAAATATTCAATTAATTAATCCAACTGGAACTGCTGTTGAATATGTAGCAAATACTCCACAAGCAGGCGAAACAGTTTTTGCTGGCTTAACTTTATTAGCACCAACTCCTCCAGTTGTTGCAATTGGTGGACCTTCAAATTTAATTACTGGAAACGTTGGAACCTATACTGCTACTGCAACTGATGCAGGAACAGTAACTTCTGTCCAATTCCAAGTTGATGGTGTTAATAGCGGAGCTGCTATTACAGGATCTGTAGGTGCAACTTATTCATATAGTTACACTGGCGTAACAGGTACACATACTATTTCATTAGTTGCTACTGATAATGACTTACTTACTGGTACTGCATCAAAAGTTGTAAATGTTGCTGCTAACCAAGCGCCAACATCAACAGTTGCAGTTGCAAGTAATACTTATATTGTTGGCGACGTAGTTACCTTTACTGTATCTTCTTCTGATGTTGATGGTACTGTTGTATCAAAATTTGCTGAAATTGATGGTGTATCTGTAGGAACTACAACTGGTGCAGTTTCAACTTATACTGCTTTAGCAACTTTAGGTACTCACTCAATTAGAGCAAAAGCAACCGATAACTTAGGTTTAACTAATCCTGCATATTCAGCAATAGTTAACTATACTGTTTCTGCTAACATTCCTCCAACTGCTGCTATTGTTACTCCAGCTAATGGTACATCATATTTAGTACCTGCTGTTGCTTCTATTTCTGCAACAGCAACTGATGCTGATGGTACAGTTTCTAGCGTTGTGTTTTTAGTTAATGGTGTTCCAACTCAAACAGCTACTGTTGCTCCTTATACATTTGCTTATACAACTTCTACTTTAGCCGTTGGTGCAATTGTTTTAACAGTAAGATCTACTGATGATAAAGGTGCTGTAACTTTATCAAGCCCAGTTACAATTAACGTAGCAGATCCTAATGCATTACCATATACTATTGTTACTACTACTGCAACTTGTTTACCTACAACGTTTTGTTTACCAATAGCTGCAGCTTCAACATATAGTGTTAATGATGTAAACGGGTATGACATCACTTTAAATTATGATATAACAAAAGTTTCTCCAACGGGAACAATTACAGTATATAATAATTTAATTACTCCTTCATATGTTGAAGTAGCTTCTTTTAATGATGCTGTCAATGGCAAATTAAACATATCATTATTCTTTAATGCAACCGCTCCAACAAATGCTGAATTTAATGGTACTGGTAATTTAATATGTGTTGAGTTTACTAAATTAGCTGGTTTTCCTGCTGGAGTGGGTACATCAACATTCTCTATTTCAAATTTAGAAGAAAGTTATTTCACAGGTGTTCAATCTAAATTAGCATCTAATGGCGACTTTAAAACATTTAAAGACACTACATTCAAAGGATCTTTAAGATTTTGGTCTAATAACGAACCAATTAAATATGATGTTGCTAGTCCGTCGTCATATTTAAATACTAATATTTATGGAACGTCTGCTACTTGTGTAACTAATACTTTAGTATCTGTTAACACAAATACACTTGGTGATTTTACACACAATTTAGTAAATGGCCAAAGTATCAATATTGATAGAGATATAGTAAATACAACTAACGTGATTACTGTTATTAATAGTCAAGATGCGTTTATTGGAAAAAGAATAACTCTTGGTATTCCAACTCAAACAATTAATATTTATCAAGCTCTTGCTTTAGATGTTAATTTAGATGGTAAAATCAGTGCTGGTGACGTTTCTCAAATTCAACAACGTTTGGCATTAATTATCGGAGAATTTAAACAAGCATGGAACTATAGTGCTGCTGGTGTATCTACTGGTAGTCCTTCAAAAGACTGGGTTTTTGTTGACTCATTAAGACTTCAAAACGATTTAGCTTATAGAGTTTCTACATCTTTCCCTGGTGATGATGGTATTGGTTTCTCAAAATTAAGAGTGCCAGTAACTCCATTCTGTTTAGCTACTACAGTAACTAACTACTCTGTTTGTCCTTTAGTTACTCCTGAAACTTACAAAGGAATTATGGTTGGAGATGTAGATGGTTCTTACTCTGCTATCTCGCCAAATGGATCAATCAAACGTACCACAAATGAAAAAGTAATTTTTGATTTATCAAATGCTCGTGTTAATGGTAATAGCGTTGACGTTCCTGTTTCTTTTGAGTCTTCAGAAGAAGTTCATGCAATTGATTTTAATTTTAATTTTGACGAAACTAAATTATCTTTTAATACTGTTTTAGATAATATCGTTGATAATCAAATGTCATCTGTTTTTCATTTAAATCAAAATGATAGAACTTTAAGATATGGCGCATATACATTGAATCATTTCGAAGCTAAACAACCGATTGCATCAGTTCGTTTTGATTCTGAAAATGGCGAAATTAGTTCGGAAGATTTAAGTGGTGTTATTGGGTTATTAAATGGTAATATAGTTGATGTTACTTTTGTTGGTTCTATAAACAAAAATGTAATTAACAACAACGTTAGTATTTATCCTAATCCTACTTCTGGATTATTAAATATATTAGTTTCTGAAAATTCAACTGTACAATTAATAGATGTAACAGGTAAAGAAGTTTTATTGCAAACTACATTAAACGCTTACGAAAAACAAGAAATGAATGTTTCTAATTTCGCTAACGGTGTTTACATGATGAAAATTTTCAATAACAACTCAGTAACAGTTAAAAAAGTAGTTTTAAATAAATAGTTTTTTAAAAACAATTTTTATAAAGGCCGTTCTTTAATTAGAACGGCTTTTTTTATTCCATGTTATCGTTCAGTAATCTTTTTTATACTTTAAAATAATGTAAATTTTATTCTGTAAATCTGAAAAATTCTTAAACAATACCTTAAACTTAAAATAACATATTCGTAAAATGAATTATTCTGATAAATCTAACTTAGCAATCTAAATATTATTTCATGAAACTTAAATCTTTACTACTGTTTTATATTTTACTTTCTTGTATTTATAGCAAGGTATCTATAGCTTCTAATGATGGAAAAAAATTTGAAAATTCTAAATTATTAATTGGAGTAAATGATACAATTGTCGTTGATTTAAAGAACGCAGTAAAGACTATTTTTTCTAGTGACTCAAGTTATATTGATATTCCCCTCTATGTTAAGTCAACACAGCCAATTACTGCATTAGATATTCAATTTCAATTCAATCAATCAAAACTGACTTATTTTATAATTAATGATGCCATTCCTGGATATTTATCATCAATTAGTAATTATAGAAGTACAACCGATATGTATTTGGTATATGGAGCTTATATTGCAAATGTTAGTTCAACCATAACTCCAAATATCACACTTGCATATTATAGATTTAAATTTAAAACCTCCTGTTATTTTCAACTAAATTCTAGTGATTTTTATGGTCCTCTTGCATTATTAAATGGAGTTATTTGCTCATATAAATTCACTAGTCTTGATGCAACAAATAAACCAACTGCTCAATTTAATAATGGAGCTTTATGTTCAAATAATATTATTCAATTTACAGATATGTCAACAGTGCCTAGTGGAACTATTGCATCTTGGGAATGGAATTTTGGCAATGGACAAAGTTCTACTGTTCAAAATCCAATATTAACTTATTCCGTTTCGGGGACATATACTGCATCATTAATTGTTGCTGAGAGCTCAGGATGCATGGATACTATAACAAAACAACTAGTTATAGAATCCCCACCTATTTCTAGTTTTTCATATACATTAGACTGCTTAAAAGATTCTGTTTATTTCACAAATTTATCGTCAATAGGTCTTGGCACAATTTCTAATTCAATATGGGACTTTGGTGATTTAGGGGTAAGTAGCGTAATTAGTCCATCGCATCATTACAATTCTGGTGGCACATATACAGTTTCATTAACATCGATTTCCTCTGCTTCATGTGCAAACACATCTACTTTCGCCGTTGTGTTGGATAAGCCAGTAGCTAGCTTCGTTGCAAGTTCTACAAATAGTTGTTTTGGATCTACTTTGAGTTTTAGTAATACATCATCTTATGCAACAGGAATAATTACTTCTTGGAATTGGGATTTTGGAGATGGAAACAGCAGCAATATTCAAAGTCCAAGTTATACCTATACAACACCTGGTGTTTATACTGTTACCTTAGTTAGCTCTAGTGCCCTAGGTTGCAGTGGCACGGCAACTCAAATTGTTAATGTTACTATCAATCCAACTGTTCAATTTTCAGGAGATACTTTACTTGGT
This sequence comes from uncultured Bacteroidota bacterium, assembly GCA_903834765.1. Taxonomy (GTDB): domain Bacteria; phylum Bacteroidota; class Bacteroidia; order B-17B0; family Aurantibacillaceae; genus UBA4416. The sequence continues at coordinate 31,674 of CAILKE010000060.1, read as the reverse complement.
TGTTCAACTCAAACTGTTAATTTTTTAAATGCATCATCACCCATTGCCGGATCACAATATATATGGCAATTTGGTGACGGAGGAACATCTTCAATTCAAAATCCAAACCATATTTATTCCAACGCCGGGACATATACTGTAAAATTAATTGTCACCACGGCCAATGGTTGTATAGATTCTTTAATTAAACCATCATATATATCAATTTATGATTTACCAATTACAAATTTTTCTGCATCTAATAATTGTGTTAATTCAACTATAAATTTCATTAACAATACTTCAATACCATCTGGAACAATTACATCTTGGAGTTGGAGCTTTGGAGATGGAAATTCTAATAGCACTCAAAATCCAATTTATTCATATTCGGTTGCAGGTAGTTATGTTGTAAATTTGACTGCGACATCGAGTAGTGGATGCCAATCTAGCAGCACACAAACTGTTTTAATTGATGCGAAGCCAATTGTACAATTCAGTGCAAGTGTTTCTTCCGGTTGTGCTCCATTATCATTAAATTTTAATGATTTATCAACCTCTACTTCATCGGGATCAACTTATCTATGGAACTTTGGAGATAATGCAACTTCAAGTCAACAAAATCCTACACATATATATACATCAAATGGTAGCTATACAGTTAAACTTTACGTAACTAGTCCATCTGGTTGTAATGACTCTCTTATTAAGACTGGCTATATAGTTGTAAACCCTTCCCCAATTGCTAATTTTTCAGTTACGAGTTCATGTTTAAATTCTGTTTCGAGTTTTACGGATAATTCGTCGGGATTAATAAATTCTTGGAACTGGAATTTTGGTGACGGTAATTCAAGTATTACTCAAAGTCCAAGTCATGTGTATTCAACTTCGGGAAACTTTAGTGTTACTTTAGTGGTGTTTAATAGTTTTGGTTGCAGTAGTTCAATAACAAAATCTGTTACAATTAATGATAAGCCTCTGGTTCAATTTATGGCAGATTCTTTAGTCGGTTGTTCTCCCGCTTTAATTAATTTCACTAATCAATCTACTGCCTCTATTGCGTCATCTAATGTTTGGTACTTTGGCGATAATTCAATTTCAAACTTACTCAATCCTTCGCATTCATATTCTGTTGCAGGTAATTATACTGTAAAACTTATTGTGTCGGAGCCAGGTGGTTGCTCTGATTCACTCGAAAAAATAAATTACATTTCAATAATTAATTCACCGACCGCATTATTTACAGTTTCTAGTAACACTGTTAACCTACCTAATGCAGTCATTTCATTTTCAAACGCTTCTACTAATTATACAAGCAGTGAATGGTTTTTTGGAGATGGTCAAAACAGTAATGTAAATAATCCGAGCCATAATTATACAGACATTGGGATTTATGAAGTTTGCCTTACCGCTTATAACGGCAATGTTTGTTCTAGTAAATTCTGTGATGATATATACATTAAGGCGTCAGATATAGTTGCTGTTCCTTCTGCATTTACGCCAAATAGCGATAACATTAACGATATATTAAAAGTCAAAGGTGGACCATTTCAAGACATGGAATTTAGAATATTTAATGAATGGGGAAATTTAATATTTTCATCATCATCTCAGAACGATGGCTGGGATGGTAAATTTAAAGGCGATAATCAGCCTACTGGAACATATGAATACACATTAAAAGGCACAACCATTGAAAACAAAATTGTTAACCTTTATGGAGTCGTAAAACTAATTAGATAAATAAAAATGAATAGATATATAACAATAGTAGCACTGGTGGTTTTTGTTTTGAAGTTAAGTTTTTCACAAGATTTTCATTACGCCCAATTTGATGCTAATCCCGGTTACTTGAACCCTGCTTTAACTGGAGAACGCATGGATGAATATAAAGGAGTTAAGCTGAATTTCAACTATAGAGATCAAATGGCGAGGTACACAAATACTCCTGGGTCATATCGCAGTTTTGCCTCAGGCCTTGATGCAACTTTAAATTCTCGATTTTCTATTGGTGAGTTTATTAATAACAACAATAGTTCGGATGGAACATTTAATACGCTTAATTTTTTAATTGCTGGATCCTATAAGTTAATTAACGACGTTAAAGAAAACGAGCGACAACAAAATTTTTCTGTTGGCTTGCAAATGGGGTTTTTAAACAAGAGCATTCATCCACAAAATTCTACTTATGATACGCAATATACGGGAACTTCTTTAGATGGGTTTGATAGGAATATTTCCAGTGGTGAAACATTTGTTAAAGAAAGTTATTATCAGTTTGATTTAAATTTCGGTGTTTATTACAGAACAACATTAAAAAATAAACGATTGTCTTTTTTTGGAGGCGCAGCCATTTATCATCTTAATAAACCTAATGAAAGTTTTATTGGACAGTATAGTTCAACTCCAATAAAATTTAATTTTCACTGCGGCATTAAGTATAAAATTAATGAAGAATTAAGTTTGATGCCTCAAATTTTATACATGAATCAAGCTAAAGCAAATGAGACAAACATTGGCATGTTGCTTTTTTATAAAATTAAAGGCAGCTCATTTGAGCCAATTATTGGTTTTAATTGGAGAAATAAAAATGCCATAATATTTCAATTAGGCATAGGTTATAAAGAAGTATCATTTAGGACTAGTTATTGTTTAGTGACTAATTATTTAAAAGATTACAGAAATAAGGGCCTTGAGTTTTCTTTAATTTATACCTTTAAAGGAAAAAATAAGAGTGGGATATTGCCTTTGTTTTAAATTGATGAACTTATGAAGTTTTATTAATTAGTTGTCAATGGTTTCTTAATCTTTAATTATAAACTAAAACCTCTTTAATTTTCACATCAAGAAACACAAATGGGTGACTTTAATAATTTATTTTCCTCCTTTTCTGCTTACTCTTCTCTATAAAAAAATGTGCACGGATTTCGCACGGTTAATATCCTTTTTGACTAATTTATAGTGCAGAAAAAGTTTTTAAAAACAAAAAGCTATAGATTCTCTTCTTTGATCTAATGCTAAATTGAGTGTTGCTATTTTTTAAAAATTGGCTCTTCTCTATAAAAACATTTGCAGGATATTTGCAGAAAATAAGTGCTTTTTGTTTAGAAAACTAATTAAAAAGTTTTTAAAAACAAAAAAGCCACCCGACATTGGTGGCTTTTGCTCCCTCTCCTGGGCTCGAACCAGGGACCCCATGATTAACAGTCATGTGCTCTAACCAGCTGAGCTAAGAAGGAATCTTTTCCCTATAAAGGAGGGCAAATTTAATATCTATTTTGTAAATAAACAATATATTTGTGAAAATATTTTAATCTTTTAATTATGAGTCTTTTAGTTGTAGGTACCGTAGCATTTGATGCTATTGAAACTCCTTTCGGAAAAACCGATAAAATCGTAGGCGGAGCAGCTAGTTACATAGCTTTGGCATCTTCTTATTTTACCCAAGATATCAGTTTAGTATCTGTTGTTGGAGATGATTTCCCTCAAGATTTTATGAATACCTTAAAGGGACACGGTGTTGATTTAAGCGGTTTACAGATAAAACAAGGCGAAAAATCTTTCTTTTGGAGTGGCCGTTACCATAATGACATGAATTCTCGTGATACTTTAGACACCCAATTAAATGTTTTGGCTGATTTTGATCCTATTGTTCCTGAATCGTCTAAAAACTGTGAGTTTTTAATGTTAGGTAATTTAATGCCTAATGTTCAACAAAAAGTACTTTCTCAATTAACTACTCGCCCAAAATTAATAGTATTAGATACCATGAACTTTTGGATGGACATTGCAATGCCTGAATTATTAGAAACCATTAAAGGAATTGATGTGTTAACTATTAATGATTCTGAAGCGCGCCAATTATCGGGGGAATACTCATTAGTAAAAGCTGCTCAAAAAATATTAGCAATGGGCCCAAAAGCATTAGTCATTAAAAAAGGAGAACATGGCGCTTTATTATTTAATAAAAAAGAAGTATTCTTCGCGCCCGCTTTGCCTTTAGAAGACGTTTTTGACCCAACTGGCGCAGGCGATAGCTTTGCAGGCGGTTTCATTGGATACCTTGCTAAAACAAAAGACATCAGCTTTGAAAACATGAAACGAGCTATTATTTTCGGTTCAGCTATGGCAAGTTTCACCGTTGAGAAATTTGGAACAGAGCGTTTAATTGGTTTATCACAAAAAGATGTTGATGAACGCGTTCAAGAATTTGTTGACTTAGTGCAATTTGATATTTCTTTAGTGTAATTAAATACATACTATTACAAAGCCATACGAGCATTCGTATGGCTTTTTTTAAACGTAAATACTAACAAGCATGAACAAACAAGAAAAAATAAAGAACTTTGATGCAAACAGCGTTGGCGATATTAACGCAAACATGTTTGGATTACCTTTTACAACATCCGAATCGGAAACCGTGCTTATACCTGTGCCTTGGGAAGTAACCGTGAGTTATGGTGGTGGTACCATTGACGGGCCTCAACAAATATTTGATGCGTCTTTTCAAGTTGATCTATACGACCCTATAGTGAAAGATGCCTGGAAGCTAGGAATAGCAATGGATGACATCAACGAAGAGCTTAGAGAGAAAAGTGAAACGTACCGTCCCGTTGCAGAAGTTATTATTGACAGACAATGTAATGGAGAAAGCTCAACTGATATTTCGGAAATAGAAGACGTGAATAATGCCTGTGCTGAAATGAATGCCTGGGTGAAAAAACGCGTATTGCATTTTTTAAAATTAAATAAAACCGTTGGCTTAATTGGCGGTGACCACTCTACGCCACTTGGCATGATGGAGGCCTTAAGCGAGCACGTGGGCGAATTTGCGATTTTACAAATTGATGCGCATGCCGATTTACGCGTGGCTTACGAAGGTTTTGAATTTTCTCATGCATCTATCATGTACAACGCATTGAAATTATATAATGTCAAAAAATTAGTACAAGTTGGTATCAGAGATTATTGCGAAGCTGAATTGGATTTAATTAATAACTCTAACGGCCGCATAAAAACATTTTTCGACAGAGATATTAAACAACAACAATACCAAGGAACAACCTGGCATACCATCTGCGAAAACATTGTAAAAGAATTGCCACAAAATATATATTTAAGTTTTGATATTGATGGCTTAGACCCGAAATTATGTCCTGGCACCGGAACGCCTGTAGCCGGTGGTTTTGAAACCGACCAAGTACTTTACTTAATAGAACAAGTAGTGGCATCCGGTAAAAAAATTATAGCCTTTGATATTAATGAAGTTGGCGGAGAAGATGAATGGAATGCCAATGTGGCTTCCCGCCTACTCTACCGCATTGCTAATTTAACAATGAAGAGCCAAGGAAAAACGACTTAGTAATACGACCTACTCATTTATTATTAATTTAGAATAAATTATTAATAAAGCTTACTCAACTTAACATTGCATTTCAAAAAAAATCAATACATTTGAGTAAACTATAAAGTAAAACTATGAAAAAAATGACCTTATTAGCAATTGCTTTCGTATCAATTTCAGTTGCTTCTTGCAAAAAAGATTATACTTGTGAATGTGTTGATACGCAAGGAAGAGTGACTGATGTTATTAGTCTTCGCGATACAAAATCATCAGCACAAGCAACATGTAATACTTATCAAGGCGGTTCAGAAATTTGCACAATTAAATAATCTAAACCTGTAAAAACAGAGTAGTGATAAGTTTAAAAAAATGCCAACTTTCAGTTGGCATTTTTATTTAAATCAGTTATTATTTTTGAGAGTAAATCCACATTCACACTTTCAATCAGATTTTTGGAATGAGGCAATTACTAGTGTTTCCTTGATGATGTATAATTATTTGCATACATAAAAATTACTCGAACACTAACTTAGTATAACTGCTTGTTTTATCGGCAAAGAAAACCAAGTAATACAAACCCGAACTCAATTTTAAATTGTCTTTATTAATGATAACTTCATGTGCGCCTTTACTATAAGTTTTGTTAACTAGCAATTCAGATAGCACTTTGCCGTCTTGTCCTATTAATTGAGCAGTTACAGCACTTTTACTTTTCAGATTAAATGAAACAGTTGCTTCATTTTTTGTAGGATTAGGTTGCACTAAAATGTTTTTCACTACCTGTTCTTGTATCGTTTCTAAAGATAAAGATGTGCCGTTAATAATGGCAGTGTATACACTTAACTGTCCACTATTTAATTGCATCCATATAGGTCGCACCACATTGTTATGTGCCGTAATGCCAATGTAATCGCCAAAAAACACACCTGTAGTTGGTTTAAACGATGTTTGATTAATTTTATAGTTTTGATAAGTCACGCCGCCATCTTTTGATACAGCCACATAAACATCCGTAAAATCATTACCCGAAAAATTACGGCGATCGTAAAATACCACATACACATAACCTGTTACCTGATCAATGCACATCGAACTCATAAATTGATGCTTGCCAGGAGCGTCATCATTAACGCGTGTTGGCGCAGACCAGGTTACTCCACCATCCGTAGATTTGATTGTAAAAACATCTACGTCTGTTGCACCTGCACGTTGATCACTCCAATTCACATAGATGGTTCCTCTATGAGGACCGTTACTTAAATCGCACATGGTGAATGGCAACCCATTACACCGGTAAACACCGCTCACATCATACACCCAACCGCCGGGAGTTGCTGTAATGGGTGTTTCCTGAGGCAACCACGTATTTCCGCCATCAAGCGATTTTTGAAATTGTAAGCCATTGATGCCATTCCATGTAACATATACTTCGTTGTTAGGACCAATAGCTGGTACTGCGCCTTCAACTGTTGTATCGTTATCCATACAATTGCCGGCAAATTTGGAAATACGTTTCGGTGTTGTCCAATTAACACCACCATCATTTGATCTTGAATATAAAATTACCGAACTATCTTGAGGTGCTGAACTTTCGTAAGCATCAAATTGTGTCCATGTAATATGAATTGAATTATCATTTGGATTTACTGCATACCAAGCTTTGTCTTGAACCTTAGTTCCATTTTTACCTACACCAACACATTGAGGATAAGTTGCTCCCGCATTAGTCGACTTTTGAATAACAATACGATCAACCCAACTTCCACCGATGGTTGATGCAGGTGGATTAGATAAGTGCATATAATAAGCTGCGTTAGCAGTATCCCAAAACAAAACAGGATCGCCATATACACTATAAGCATTGCAACTAAGTGTGCTTGTTTGCCATGTTAATCCACCATCATTGCTGCGGTATTGATTGTTAAGATTTGCACCTGCAATAAGTTGATTAGTGTTTTTTGGATTTATAGCAATAGAAACTTCTTCTGGTGAATTAGAAGTACTTATTAAAATATTTTGGAACTGCGCGAAAGAGGCAGTACAAAAAAAACAAAAAAAGAATATAAATATTTTCACCATGCTGTATATAATTTTAAATGCAGTTATACTAAACTAAAATCTTACACTTCTATTTTTTCAATTCAACATCAAATCCTTTTTTCTTCCAATCATCAAACCCCTTGGCTAAATTAACTACGTGTGTAAATCCTTGCGTTTTCATTAACTCTGCGCAATCTCCGCTACGTCCGCCTCCTGCACAATAAACTAAATACGTTTTTTTCTTATCTAATCGAGAGACAATTGTTTCTGAATTCGTTCCTAAAAAATCAATTTGCGTGGCTCCTTTAATAAATCCCTTTGTTTTTAATTCATCATCTGTACGCAAATCAATTAAGATAGACTTTTTCTCATCAATTAATTTTTTAAACGTAGCAGCATCCACGTTTTCTATTTTAGTTTGTGCGCCACAAATTAATGTGATCATCAAGCTGCAAATGGTAATGATTGTTTTCATGTTAGTTATATTTTATTGTCCAATTAATTTAGCTATTCCGAAAGCCGCACCAGCTGCTACCAAACCAATGAGTGTTACTTTTAACGCGCCATATATAGGTGGCTGACCAGTGACTTTACTTTTAAAATATCCAAACACAAACAAACATACGGTTGTGATGATGGTAGATAAAATTAAACCATCAGTTGGTTTATCCGTAAAAAAATAGGCTGTTAATGGTAGCAATCCTCCAACAATATAAGATGTACCTATCGTTAATGCGCTATTACGAGCTCGCTTAGGATGTGGCTCTTCCAAACCCAATTCAAACTTCATCATAAAATCAACCCACTTTTTTTTATCTTTCGAAAGTTCAACCGCAATTAACTGTTGATGTTCTGGGCTTAACCCATATTCGGCAAACACCTCTTTTACTTCATCAATTTCTTTCTGAGGATATAATTCAACTTCTTCGTATTCTCTTTTTAATTCGTGCTCGTAATGATCTTGCTCGGTTTTGCCAGCTAAATAGCCACCTAAGCCCATAGCGATACTTCCTGCAACTATTTCAGCAATGCCAGCCGTAATAACAATTCCATTACTATCAACAGCACCACTTAATCCAGCAGCTAAGGCAAAGGGTACGGTAAGCCCATCACTCATTCCAATTACGATATCTGTAATAAATTCCGAGCTTTTTAAATGTTGTTCCATCGTTTTATTATATAAGCCTAAATGTACAATTTTTGGTTTAATTTTAAATACATCATTACTCTTCCGATTTATTTTTAAGTTTCATTAATAAGGTATAGGATCCTTTTGTAACGATAGATTTTTGCGCCATATCTTCCCCATTAATTATTTCTATAAACCCATGATCTTTAATGCCTGTTTTTACTTCCGTTAAGCTGTATGTTTTATCCTTTTCAGTCACAAACACATATTCTTTGCCTTCAAAACTTACCACAGCATCTTCAGGTATTGTTAAAGCATTTATGTTTTTTATTTCTATCTCCGCATTCATATACATGCCTGGGAGTAAAGTTTTATCATATTCTAAAAAATGACAATGAACTTCTGCTGTGCGGTCTGATGTAAGGTCTTGGCTAATCAAAATAATCTCGCAGATATGTTTTTTGTCTGACTGATTATTGTAAGCCATTACTTTTTGTCCAATAGATAGTTTTTCTAAATCTTTTTCAAAAACTTTAATGTTCAAATGTATGTCCGACGTATTTACCAGTTCAAAAAGTATATCAGCTGGATTCACATACTTACCAATATTAACGTTAACCTTAGATACAAAGCCATCTATAGGCGAATAAATATTAACCGCTTTTGATAAATTGTTTTCCGATAAGGATTGCGGATTAACATTAATCAATTTTAATTTTTCTGATAATGCACTTAACGCAATTTTTTGCGTATTGTAATCCATCTGTGCTTGTTGAAAAACCTTATCACTCGTAGCTTTGCTTTGATTCAATTCTTTTTGTCGATTAAACTCTGCTTCTGCAAATACAACCTTTGACTTAGCAGTTAGATATTCTTGTTGTAATTGAATGTATTGCAAATCTTCCATAGTTGCAATTACTTCGCCTTTCCCAACATGCATACCAGGTAATAGTTTAGTTGTTTTTAAATAGCCACCTAGAGGCATACTTACCGAAACCATGTTTTGTGGTGGCACATCAATTTTTCCATTCGCTTTAATAATGGAAGAAATAGAGCGTGATTCTATTTTTCCAATTTGCAGTTGGGTGTTTTTTAGTTGAGCATCTGTTAAGGTAATAATCGACTCGTTTACATTTGCATTGTCGGTTGGTTGTTCAGCGGGTTGCTTTGATCCACAGGCATATAGTATTACGAAAGATGATAGGATGATGATATGTCGCATGTGATTATAATTTAGATGTTAAATAATTAAGTTGAATAATACTTTCGTTTAATGCTTTGACGGCATCAATATAATTACTCTTGATATTGATTGCCTGATTGGTAAGCATTACCCAATCCAAATAATTAATGTCACCATCAACAAATTGCTTGTTGGCAGTTTCGTTAATTAAAGTTGCATTTTTTAAAGCAGTTTGCTCAAAGTAAGCAACCGTCTTTACATAATTTTGATACTGAGAAAAAGCCGACTGGTATTGCTTTTCAATCACTTGTTTTTCTTGTAAATAATTACTCTCTGCTATATGCTGATACATCTTTGAAGCTGAGATCCTTGCTTTTTGTGCGCCAAAAAACAAAGGAATTCCTAAGCCAACTTGTGCCGATTGAAATCGATTTGATGCGTTATACAATACATTATCAGCGCCGGTCCCTCTCATTGTCATGTTATAATAACCAACATTAATATCGGGTAATAATTTAGATTTTTCTAATTGCGTGTTAGCGATACTCATTTGTTTTTGTTGTTGCATCAATTTCAATAAAGGATGGTCTTTAATTAAATTACTATCAGCCGCTGAATAACTTGTGATTTTAAAATTAAGTTCTTCGGGCTTATAGTTTGCTTGCGTATTAAGCAACACTTGAAATTGAATCCCTATACTTTCTTTTTCTTGTTGCAATTGTTTTAATTGAAGTTCTATATTTCCGCGTTGCATTTCAGCCGTTGTTTTTTCTAAAATATTACTTTCACCTTTAGCAAAGCGCAACTCTGTTTTCTTTAAAAATTCAGTATAAATTGTATCGCTCTTTAAGAGTAGCTTTTCTTTTTCTCTCAAATACAATGACATATAAAATAGTTGAGTTACTGCTTTCTTTAATTCTGCTTCTTTCATCGTAACACATAGCACAGCTATTTTCCACTCTTCGGTCAATACATTCTTTTGCTTCACATATACCGATGGAAAATTAAATGATTGAGAAACACCAAAACGATTATCAGCATAAATACTATTCATTTGTCCATACTCTCCTAGCACATTAGTCAACGGAATATTAGCAGCTGTTTTAATTAATTTTTGTTGATACTCCGATCGTTGTTTTTCTGTTTTCAATTGCAGGTTATTTTTCAAGGCGGTATCAATTGCTGTTTTTAAATTGATTGTTAGCTGAGCATTTAAAAATTGGCAACAACCAATTAGCAAAAGGCAAAAGCCAATTGTTTGATTCCATAAAACAAAAGGCAACCTGTTGCTATATTTGTTTGTTTTTAAATCGTGTGGTTTCATTTTTAGTATTTATGATTTTATTTCGAAAAAATAGTATTATTTAATATTTCTCTGGATTTTTTAATGACTTGCTAACTTCAAATATCTCCATAGATACCGAAAAGGCTTTTTTTAATAACGTTGTTTCTTTAAAATTACTTGCACTCATCTTTTTAGTTTTTAATTCATTATTTAGTATTGGTTATTGCACTTTATCTATTGCCTTTTTATGTTTACTAAAAATTCCATTTTCAAACAACATATACAAAATCGGCAATACAAAAAGCGTCAACAGTGTCGCAATCATCAAACCACCAATCACCACCGTAGCAAGCGGCCGTTGAACTTCTGCGCCAGCGCCATTACTTAAAGCCATTGGTAAAAAACCTAAGGAAGCAACAAAGGCGGTCATCAAAACAGGACGTAAACGCATCCTGGTTCCTTCTAACACAATCTGTTTCAAATCAGTCATGCCGGTAGTTTTGAGTCGGTTAAATTCTGCGATTAATACAATGCCATTTAACACGGCCACACCAAACAAGGCAATAAAGCCAACGCCAGCACTGATACTAAAAGGCATGCCTCGCAATGCTAAAAAGAAAATGCCTCCAATCGCAGAAAGCGGAATCGCTGAATAAATCAGTAATCCTTGTTTCGCTGAATTGAACGCAAAGAATAATAAAATAAAAATAAGCACCAATGATACTGGAACCGCAATCATTAAACGTTGTTTAGCAGCATTCAAGTTTTCGAAAGCACCACCATACGTTACATAATAACCTGAAGGAAATTTTACTTGAGCATCTACTTTTCCTTGCAATTCATTCACTATGCTTTGCACATCTCTACCTCTTACATTAAAGCCTACAATAATTCTACGCTTAGCATCTTCACGTTGTATTTGATTTGGACCATCTTTAATCTGCACATTAGCTAATAAATACAACGGAATCTGTGTGCCTTGAGGAGTTGGTATTAATAAGTTTTGTACATCCTCTATGTTTTTTCGTTTATCTGTATTTAAACGCACAACCAACCCAAAGCGTTTTTCCTCTTCAAACACCATTCCTGTTTGTTGACCAGCAAAGGCTGTATTCACCAATCTATTAATGTCTGATATGTTTAAATTATATTGAGCGATGGTAGGGCGGTTATAATCTATTACTACCTGAGGCATACCAGTTACAGGTTCTACATATAAATTTTTTGCACCTTCAACTGTATTAATAACAGCACCTAATTTTTCAGCATAGCGCGCTAAGGTGTCAATGTTTTCTCCAAATATTTTACATACCACATCTTGCTTAGCACCCGTCATAAGCTCATTAAAACGCATTTGAACTGGAAATTGAAAACTAGTAGTAATACCTGGAACATCCTCAACAGCTTTACTCATTTTCTCTCCTAACTCAGAAAAAGTTTTAGCTGATGTCCATTCCTTTTTATCTTTTAAAATTATCATCATATCCGCAGCTTCCATAGGCATAGGATCAGTAGGCACTTCGCCGCTACCAATTTTGGTTACTACTTTTTCTACTTCTGAAAATTGTGTCTTTAAAATATGCGCCGCTTTTTGAGTAGAAGCAATTGTTGTATTTAAATTACTTCCTGTTAAGATGCGCGTTTCCACAGCAAAATCGCCTTCTTCAAGAGCCGGAATAAATTCGCCTCCTAAGGTAGTTAATACAATAATAGCTCCAACAAATAACAACAGCACAAACGACAACACTAATTTTGGATGCTTGATAATGCCTGCTAATTTATGATGATATGCACCCTCAACTTTACCCATTATTTTATCAGATATATTTGGCTTGTGTTTTATGTTTTTACTTAAAAACAATGCGCTCATCATAGGAATATATGTTAATGAAAGCACAAAAGCGCCTAGCAAGGCAAAGGCAACTGTTTGCGCCATTGGCTTAAACATTTTTCCTTCTATACCTTGTAAGGTAAAAATGGGTAAGTACACAATTAAAATAATAAATTGTCCGAACACCGCACTATTCATCATTTTCCCCGCAGAATGTTTTACTTCTGTATCCATCTCTTGTTGAGATAAGGAATGATTGCCTGCAAATTTTTTACTATGTGCTAATTGATGCATGACGGCTTCCACAATAATAACAGCGCCATCTACAATTAACCCAAAATCCAACGCGCCTAAGCTCATTAAATTTCCACTCACACCAAAGGCATTCATTAAACATACGGCAAAGAGCATCGCCAATGGAATAACAGAAGCTACCAATAAACCTGCTCTGAAATTTCCTAAAAACAACACCAATACAAAAATGACAATTAACGCGCCCTCTAATAAATTTTGTTCAACAGTGCCAATAGCATTGTTCACCATTTTAGTTCTATCTAAAAAAGGCTCTATCACAACGCCTTCAGGCAAGGTCTTTTGAATTTGCGCAATACGGTCTTTTACATTTTTAATTACATCACTACTGTTTGCACCCTTCAACATCATCACCACTGCGCCTGATACTTCTCCCTTATCATTATAGCACATCGCACCATAGCGTGTGGCATAGCCCATTTTCACATCTGCTACATCTCTTATAAACAAAGGCGCTCCGCTTTGCGTGGCTTTGATAGAAATATTTTCTATGTCTTTCAATGAACCAATTAATCCTTCACTCCTTATAAACAAAACAGTGGCGCCTTTTTCGATATAAGCACCACCCGTATTTTGATTATTTTTTTCTAATGCCGAAAATACATCGTTGATGGTAATGTTGTATGATTGCAATTTGTTAGGATTAACAGCGATTTCATATTGCTTTAATTTTCCACCAAAACTACTTACCTCTGCTACACCTTGCACACCAAGCAATTGGCGACGGACAATCCAATCCTGAATCGTACGCAATTCCGTTTCGTTATATTTACCTTCGTAGCCGGCTTTAGGACGAACGACGTATTGATAAATTTCTCCTAGACCAGTGGTTACAGGGCCAAGCTCGGGTGTACCAATGCCTTGAGGTATTTGTGATTGCGCTTTTTGTAATCGTTCTGCCACTTGTTGTCTTGCCCAGTAAATATCAGTTTCATCATCAAATACGATGGTAACTAATGACAAACCAAAACGTGAAAAACTACGAATTTCTTTCAAGCCATTAATGTTACTGTTTGCTTGCTCGATGGGAAAAGTTACCAAGCGTTCAATATCCATCGCTCCAAAAGACGGTGCTACGGTAATAACCTGCACTTGATTATTGGTAATGTCGGGCACTGCGTCTATAGGCAGTTTGGTAACTTGCAGGATACCATAACCAATTAAAGCGATGGTGAATAATCCTACGATGAGTTTATTTTTAATAGAAAACTGTATGATGTTATCTAACATATCATGATGATTTAATAATGAACTATATTAAAATTATTCCGCGATGCAGAACAACTTACTTTAATATGAAGAGGAGAACTAAATGCGTGGGGGACCGCGTAAGCCTTTAGAATGAAGGCTATCAAAACTTATGAATGAACAATCGTTTGAATGAACAACATGATTGGTATAAAGAAGAACTTCTTTAGTTATAAAAATAAAAGTTGGAAAATAGGTTTGAATACAAACAATCTGCTGTGCCATGTGGCTTGCAGAACTTGGTATAAAGTAATCGCCTGAAGTACCAGTGTGTGTGTAATGCTCGAAACTATGTTCTAAAGAATTTTCATCTTCATGTTCATTTTTTTCATCTTCGTTATGAACAGCAATGTTATGATGATGGTGCGGAACAATGCTATGTGCCAATACAACTGTAAAAGCAAATAATAAAAAAACAACTATGCAATTCCGTTTAATCATTTACGAATACGAAGATAGTAATTTTTTAATTATTATAGTGCAAGTTATTACATATAACAATGATTGTTTAGTCGTTTGAAAATTTGTTTTCAATCAATTCATTCTATACTTTGAAAATAAACTTAATTTACTGTAATTTAATTATTTTGTATACTATATTATTTAATCTAATAAAATAGGTACCATTGTCCCAGTCCGTGGAATTAATATCTAAACTGTTTCCTGAAGTTTTAGTTGTAAGTAATATTTCGCCTAAAGTATTATAAACACTAATCTGAATTTCGCTTCCGATTGAATAATTAGCATCACATTTTATATTAAATGAATTATTAAAAGGATTTGGATAAATATTAATTGAGTTAATGTCGTTTGTTTCCTCTAATTCTGTGCATGCACTTACACTTTGAGTAATACTAGAATTTGAACTACACAGTCCATTACTAACTGTTATTGAATAAATAGCAGTAATACTTGGCGTTATTGATATTGTTGATGTTGAGGAACCATTAGACCATAAATATGATGTTGCATTAGCATTTGCAGATAAAATAACACTTTGACCATTGCAAATTAAAGAATTAGAAGAAGAAATTGAAATAGTTGGTGTTGGATTAACAGTAATTGTTATTAAAGCAGAGCCTCCGCATCCATATACATCACTACCCATAACACTATAGGTTGTATTTGTTGTTGGCGATACTGAATAACTATTACCGTTTGCGCCTCCTGACCATGTATATGTATTTGCACCACTAGCCATTAAATTTGTTGTTTGACCAAAACAAATAGTATTATTACTCGCTGTAATTGAAGGTGTAGTAGGTAAGCAGAGATTAATTGATTTTAAATTATCGAACCTAAATTTTCTTAAATTTAAATCGGCCAAGTCCTTGGCGGCAAATCCATCATTATACAAATCATCTGTTCCTCCATCAGATATTACTTGAAGTTGATTCAATGATACCAACCCACTCACATTTACTTCCAATACACCCTCCATGTTTAAAACTGAATTTGCCGAAGTTATTACTAAAATTGGTGCGTCAGAAGCGTTTCCTGTCCATTTATAAATTGCACTAGTTATTGGACTTCCAGCTGGATTACCAGCTATAATAATATAGGTACCATTTGATAAACGGATCAAATCACGAAATCCTCTTCCACCTAAATCTAATTCTATGGGGCTGCCAAATGTTGGATTTCCAGATGGATTTCCATTATTGAACCATGATTCAAAATTGATTATAGGAGCAATAACTGCCTTTGTACGATTAATTATTGGAACCAATGGCGCCCTAAGGCCAATAAATAATGTTGTATTGTCTGGACTAAATACCATGCCTTCAGCTGCAAAACCACTAATGCTTTTTGAATCAACTCCAGCAGCAGCACTCGTAGAAAAGTCATACCCATTTACATCTCCCCATGAAATTAACATTGCTCTTAAATTAGCATAGTAACCATTTAAGGAAAAAGTTGTCGCCGCCCCAGTTCCAGAAATTGTTGTAGCAAATAGTCTATCACGATTTGGTCTAACTACAAATGCAGAGCCACCCGTACTCATTGAGCCTAACCAATATTTTCTATTTACCATTAATGGACTTGAAGCTGAAGCTTCGACATCAACTTCTGGTTTTGAAAGGTCTAAACCTAATAGAGAAGTATAATCAAACGACACTAACGGTAATCCTGAGGAAGAACGAGAATAGACATTTAATACATCTAACTCATCATCTCCGGTAATATAATAATTGTCATCTATAGGTATAGCGGCAGAAGCGTCAGATATCCCGGTATGCCATAAGGTATTTGATGGTGTTGAAGATGCCGCTGAACTAGCATAATTTAAAATATATTGAGAATTGTATGTGCCATCAGTAACGCTTATTGTAACTGATGCATAACCGACAGAGATAGGTGTAATCTTCACATTTCTTGAAGCACTATTGCCTGTTAAAATAATATTTGAATTTGGCACAACAGAAACATTGTTACTTATGGCAGTTACTGTTAGATTTGAAGCTATGGTTTGAGCGTCATTAATAGTAAAATCAAATCCCAGATTAGCTGCTGGATCGGTTGGGTCGTTTATAACACCGCTAACACTATAAGGAGTTGTTGGAGATATTGTAACTCCTCCATCTAAATAATTTGTTGTGTTTGTAACATCCATTATTATTGATGGTGCCGTATTTGTAACCGAATTAATACCAGTAATAATTACATCATCAATTTTAAAATTAGATGCGGTACCTGTTCTAACAAATGACCACCTTAAATATAGAGTTGGTTGATTACCTGCTCCAGCTGGTAATGTTAAACCAGCGCCAGAAGCCAACCCCCAAGTACCCGCAGCAGCTTCTGTATATGAAATAGTATTATATGAAATACCATCAATACTCCATTCTAATGCATAAGTAGCATTCGAGTTATAGCCTGAAGAAGATTTTCTCATGCCAAAAGAAATTGCAACTGCTGAATAACTCATCGTACTAATTAATAAGATGGCTTCAGATGTTCCAATTTGAGAAGACGGTTCAGATATACCTGAAGTATTTATAAATGCAACTGAATTCCCTTCACCTAAATACGCTCCCCCTGAAACACCGGAATAGCCAGATGAAGAAGTGTTGTTACTAATATTCATGTTTACGCCAGAAAAAGTCCACCCAGGTGGATTAACATTAACATTAGTTCCAAAATTGGTTGAATAAATAATTGTTTGTGACGTTGCAGAATTAACAAAAGTAAAAATTGTAAAAACTATCGTATGGTATTTTAAACCCAAAACAAGATTTAAAATACTTTTTAGTAATGGCTGCTTCATTTATTAAGATATGATAAAAAACCAAATCTCCTCAATAAGAATAAGAATGAAATTAAATAAAAATTATTAAAACATTAAATAAAATACTCAACCGTTAGATAGAGATTAAACTATTACTAACAAACAATATAAATTCAATAATTATTTATTTACATAAGATTTTATTTCTCGGAAACTACTTTGTTTCATCTTTGGAAATAATTCCAATTCAACTGTCAGTTCAAGCTGTCACTTCATGCTATTGAATTATTTAGAGAGAAATTTGTTTGGGATAAAATAAACTACATTCACAATAATCATGTTAAAGCAAGTTTAGTGAAACAATCTCATGAATGGGTTTATTCTTCAGCAAGCAATTATCAAGAAATGGAAAGTATTATTGAAGCTGTATGATTTAGTCAATGATTAATAACTTATTGAGTAGAACTTTCCGCAGCATTACAAATACAGCGGAACTGGGTTAACCTCTAAGACAATTTTTTAAGTCAAACTTCAGTACAGTGGAAAAACAATTGCCGTCTTCCTCATCGAAGTCTGGCTTGATGATTCTCCAGCATTCTGCTTCCTCAATATTAAAAACAAACACCTCTTTTAACGAGCGAACCTCTTTAATTGCTTTTCTTACTTTTTTAATATCTGAATTCCAACTTCTATTTCTAGTTACTTCTATAATCATCTCTGGTTGGTTCCATGAACTCTCTCTTTTTTTAACTGAAATATCCGGAATTATATATCCTTCTTTTAGATCCTCATTTTTTAAAACCACTTCTGGTGCTACCTTAAATTCGTATTGCAATCCTCTGCTTTGCAAATGTCTACGAATGTGATAAATAAAATCTGAAATTACCTCCTGATGAAGAGGGATGTTATATCCTGAAATCTGACTCATAAATTTAATTATTAATTTGCTTATAACGGTTTCTTGCAATTGCAGCTAACTTAATTATAGTCTTAGTTTTTTAGTTCTTTTTCGTTTCATAAATCTACTCTTTTTTCTATAAATTATCAAATGGTGAAATGATTTTTTGAATATTGTTATTACTTACATGATGTTTTTTTGCCAATATTACGCTTAAGTTATATAATTAATAAGTAATATATTTTCTTGATATCTCTATTTAGTTTCTTACTAATTTTTTTACTTTTGAAATTTTATTTGTTATCTGAGAAGCAGCTTAGTTGAAAATAGAAAAGTTAATACTTAACACACATCCAATGATTTTTGATAAAATTGAAAACTCAGTGCTCTATGAAAACATAAACCCCTTGCTTAAAAAGGCTTTTATGTATATAAAACAAACAGATTTTTCTAAACTTGCAAACGGAAAATATGTTATCGAGGAAGACAATCTTTTTGCGATAGTTCAAGAATATGAAACCAAAAATGATGCAGATGCTAAATTAGAAGCGCATAAAAAATATATTGATTTACAATATATAATTTCAGGTGAAGAATTAATAGGAACAATTCCTTTAATTAATCAAATGCCTTCTAAGGAATATGATATTGACAATGATTACACTTTGTATGATGATACTTGTTCTTTTGTAAAAATAACACAAACGCAATTTGCTGTTTTGTTTCCAGAGGATTTACATAAACCGGGCATAAAAATTAATGTCCCCAGTAAGGTTAAAAAAGTTGTTATGAAAGTTAAGGTCTGGTAAGCATAAAAGATTTTTATTTTGCAGAAGGGAATTAGAAAAATTTTGAGGAATTATAGTCATTTTTCTCTTTAAGTCATTCAATTACTTTTATGGCTCTGTTTTATAAGAAATTCAGTAAGTGAAAAGGTATTGATTTAATGCATGTAATTGGTATATGCTTATCGTTTCTTCCTCCATAATGAAACTCACTGAGTCACAATCAAGAAATCTAATTAAACTATTCTTTACACTTAAATTAATTTGTAGTTAATCTATCACTTCAATGGTCAACTCATTATTCAACAAAATTAAAAATTTGATATTAAATAAATATTTTTTTACTTAACCAGACAAAATTAACATGATTAATAATTAAATTATTATTTGGTAAACATCCCTTAACCTTTTTTTTAATAACAATACATAGATTTGTCTTGAAAGATTGTTTTTACATCGAAATAAAAATAATTGTAAAAGAAATGTTACAGAAAGGTTTTATCCATTGGTTTTAGTTAAGTATATTTTACGAAATATAGACATAGAGTATTATTCTAAAGAAAATAGATTTTACTTTATTTAAATTATAGAAGTTAAAATTGTTGATATAGAAACTTATAAAACTATGCAAAAAAAGAAAATATTTTTTATAATAGGGACTGCAAATCAAACAACTCAAATGCATAAAATATCTACTTTTTTGGATGCAGACTTTGATTGCTATTTTTCTCAAATATTTTCTAGTAACCCAGCATTTGAAACAGTAGTAAAGACAGGTGTGCTAAACCACACAATTTTTGCTGGAGAATCAAAGCATCAAGCCGATAAATATCTTGCAGAAAATAATCTTAAAAACGATTATCAGGGTAAGGTATATAATAATAAATACGATTTGGCAGTTGTTTGTACAGATATGGTAATTCCTAAAAGCCTAAATGAAATTAAAAAAATTTGGATTCAGGAAGGAATGATTGATAAATACAATTTTCTTGCCAAGGTAGTTAAAAAATTAAAACTACACCCTGTTTTAGCTATGAGTACCGCTTTAAACGGGGCATCTAATCTATGTGATATTTATTGTGCGGGATCAGATGGTTATAAAAAATATATAGCTGAAAAAGGAACTGATATTGCTAAAGTTGCTGTTACTGGAATCCCTAATTATGATAATATAAAGAAGCATTTAGAAAATGATTTTCCTTATAAGGATTATGTTTTGGTAGCTACCTCTGATATTCGCGAAACCTTTCGTTCAGATGAACGGGTAAAATTTATTAAACAAACAGTTAAAATAGCAAACGGAAGACCCTTGATTTTTAAACTTCATCCTAACGAGAAAAAAGATAGAGCTATTTCTGAAATTAAAAAAAACTCGCCTTCAAATACGTTAATTTATACTGATGGAAACACAAACCACATGATTGCAAATTGTGATGAATTAATTACCCAATACTCTACCGTTGTGTTTGTTGGTATTGCTTTAGGTAAAAAAGTCCATTCTTATTTTGATGTAGAAGAGTTGAATAGATTAATGCCGATTCAAAACAACGGTACTTCTGCAAAAAACATTGCAGATATATGCGGAAATTATATTTATTACGAAGGAAGCGGAGTTGATTTTTTAAAAGAGCACAATAGGGTTATCGCTACTATTTAATTAATATGGCCATGAAAATAATAACTATTATACAGGCGCGCACAAACTCAACGCGATTACCGGGTAAGGTAATGCTGCCTTTAGCAGGTAAGTCCTTATTAGTTAGAATGGTTGAGCGTGTAAAAAGTGCAAAACTTTCAGGAACTGTTATAGTCGCTACAACAACGGATAAAGCAGACAATAATATTGAAGAGTTATGCGATGCTGAAAATATTTTTTGTTTTCGTGGACACCCTACTGATTTATTAGACAGACATTATAAGACAGCCTTATATTATACGGCAGATGTGATTTTAAAAATACCATCTGATTGCCCATTGATTGATTCAAAAATTATAGATAAAGTGATTGGTTTTTTTATGGATAATTTAGGTGTGTATGATTATGTAAGTAATCTGCACCCTGCATCTTATCCGGATGGAAATGATGTTGAGATTATGACTTTTTCAGCCATTGAAAATGCTTGGAAAAAAAGTGCGAAACAATTTGAAAGAGAACACACAACTCCTTATATATGGGAAAACCCATCCTTATTCCGCATAGGAAGTGTATTATGGGAAACCGGTAAAGATTATTCTACTACTCATCGTTGGACAATTGACTATCCCGAAGATTATGAATTTATAAAAAATGTTTATGATGAACTCTATAAGCAAAACCCACACTTTGGTTTATATGACATTTTAAATTTATTAGAAAATAGACTAGATATTTCGAAAATAAACAACAAATATTTGGGCGAATATTGGTATAAAAACCATATAAACGAATTAAAAACAGTGAACTATAAACAACCAAATAGGTAAACAAAATGACAGAAGAAAAAATAAATAAACTTAAAGAAACCGCTTTTAAAGTAAGAGAACATATTATAAATATGTCAACTGATGGAGGTTGCTTTATTGGTGCATCTTTATCTTGCACTGATTTGATTGTATACTTATATCAGAGTTTTTTAAATCTGCATAAAGGCAATTTGAAGGATGAAGAAAGGGATTATCTGTTTTTATCTAAAGGACACGATGTACCAGCTTTGTACGGCACTTTTGTTGAGTTAGGTTTAATAGAAAAAGATCGATTAAAAAATCATCTTAAAACTATTGATTCTATTTACTGGCATCCAAATCGTAATATACCGGGTGTTGAATTTCATTCGGGCTCTTTAGGTCATCTTCCTGCTGTGGCTATAGGCGTAGCTTTAGATTGTAGGATGAAAAAGCAAAACAATAAGATTATAGTAATTACTGGCGATGGCGAACTAAATGAAGGCTCTGTTTGGGAATCAGTAATGGTTGCCAGTGCTTTTAAACTTAGTAACCTAACCTTTGTGGTTGATAGAAATAAATTTCAAGCTAATATAGCTACTGAAGAATTAATTCCACTTGAACCCTTAGTTCAAAAATTTGAAGCTTTTGGTTGCAATGTTCAACGAATTGACGGACATGATTTCACACAATTAGATAAAGCGTTTAAAACACTCCCTTATAGTAAAGATAAACCAAATGTAATTATTGCTGATACTATACGTGGTAAAGGTTTGCCAAGCATCGAGGCGAGAGCTGATAGATGGTTTTGTAATTTTCAGCACGATGAAATAACAAGCTTAGTTAGAGAATTACATGGTGAAGCTAAAACCGAATTAGAATCAGAAACACTAACTGTACGATAATATGAATTACGAAGAATTAATAAAAAAAATAGCCTTAGAAGATGAACGCTTTGTTGTAATGACTGCAGAGAACCGTGCACTCATTCGCAACTTGCCAAGCGTTTTGAAAGAAAGATTTATTGACACAGGTATTACAGAACAAACCATGATTGGCGCAGCCGCGGGACTTGCATTAAGAGGTAGAATTCCGGTGGTACATGCCTTGGCAACTTTTCTTACACTACGAGCTTTCGAATTTATTCGCACCGATGTGGGCATTGCTAATTTGCCTGTTAAACTAAGTGGTTTTATCCCGGGTTTTTTATCAGACGGAAATGGACCTACTCATCAAGCTATAGAAGATGTTTCATTAATGCGTGGTATTCCGGGCATGCAGGTTTTTTGTCCGGCTGATGAACAAGATATGTTATATGCTTTGTCACATATTTGGACGTCTCCGCATCCATCATATGTTCGTGTAAACATTCGCAAATCAGATTTTCAACACGATAAAAATTTTGAAATCGGAAAAGCAGAAGTTATTTCAAACGGAACAGATGTAACACTATTAGTTTACGGAATGTTGTTTGAAGAAACATTAAAAACAAAACAATTACTTGAAAGCGAAGGTTTATCTGTTGGATTAATAAATGTAAGAACGCTTAAGCCTATTGATGAAAAAGCAATTTTAGACGCAGTAAAGAATTCTCAAATGCTAGTTACTATCGAAGATCATTTTTTAACTGGTGGACTTTACAGCATTATTGCCGAGTTATTATTAAAGCACCAACTTACAGCAAATGTTTTACCATTGGCACTTAATGAACGTTGGTTTAAACCTGGGTTACTTTCAGAAGTGTTAAACAATGAAGGATTTACCGGAGAAAAAATGAGCGAAAAAATAATTAAAGAATTGTATAAAAAAACAGTTTCAAAAATATAATCATCATGAGCAACAAAATAGAATTTAATGCGAATTACCCTGATATAATAAAGTCAGACGAGTTATACGAAAGAGCCATAAAAATAATGCATCCGGTAACACAAACTTTGGCTAAAGGTCCTGGGCAATTTATGAAAGGCCTTGCGCCTAAATATTTAAAGAGGGGCAAAGATGCGCATGTGTGGGATGTTGATGGAAATGAGTTTATAGATTACAACATGGGCATTGGTCCTATTTCATTAGGATATTGCTATGATAAAGTAGACCAAGCTATTATAAACCAATTAAAAGATGGTATAACTTTTTCATTAATGCATGAACTTGAAGTAGAGCTTAGTGAATTGGTACATGAAATTATTCCTAATGCTGAATCAATCAGAATTAGTAAAACAGGTGCAGATGTTTGCAGTGCAGCTGTGCGTGTAGCTCGTGCTTTTACAGGACGTAGTAAAGTTTTATGTTGCGGGTACCACGGTTGGCATGATTGGTATATTGGTATTACAAGCAGAGATAAAGGAATCCCACAAGAAGTAAAAGACCTTACCAATACCTTTGATTACAATAATATCGAATCAGTAATAAATTCAATTGATGAAGATACAGCTTGTGTAATTTTAGAGCCATTTATTTTTGAAGCACCTAAAGATAATTTTCTTCAAAAGCTACAAGAGGTTTGTAAAGCTAACGGTACGCTTTTAATTTTTGATGAAATGTGGACAGGTTTCCGTATAGCCTTAGGCGGCGCTCAAGAGTATTTTGGCGTAACACCCGATTTAGCTGTATACTCAAAAGCATTTGCAAACGGTATGCCTATTTCTTTATTGACTGGCAGAAAAGATGTAATGCAATTGTTTGAAAAAGATGTTTTCTTTTTTACCACATTTGGAGGCGAGGCATTATCAATGGCTGCTGCAATAGCAACTATTACAGAAATGAAAGAAAAAAATGTTTCGTTTGTACTAGATGCTAAAGGAAAACTATTAAAAGATGGTTATAATAAAATTGCTCAAGACTTAGGTATAGATTCCTACACACGATGCGTAGGGTATAACTGTCGGAGTATGTTAACTTTTGATGCCTCTGCCGGAGACCCACTTATTTTAAAATCTTTTGTGCAACAAGAAATGATAAAGCGAGGTATTTTATGGGCCGGTTTTCATAACATGTGCTTTATGCATAGTGATGAAGACATTGCTTATACATTAAAAGCTTATCATGAAGTATTACAACTACTTAAAAAAGTGGTTGAAGAAAAAAATGTAACCGAACAATTAAAAGGCGAGCCATTAGAAATGGTGTTTAGAAAAGTAAGCAACTACAATATTAAACCTAAACTAAATATTATAAAAAACTAAATGAATTTATTCTCCTTAAAAAATAAAACAGCTATTGTAACTGGTGCTTGCGGTTTGATAGGATTTCATCATTGCGAGGCACTGGCTGAAGCAGGAGCTAATGTGGTGCTTTGCGATATTGATGGCAATAAATGTAAGGAGAAAGCTACTGTGCTAGGGAAAAATCATTTAGGATTAGAACTTGATGTTACAAACATTGCGTCATTAGAAGATGCACGCGATAAAATAATTTCTGAATTTGGATATATTGATATATTAATAAACAATGCTGCCATTAACGATATGTTTGAAAACCCTGCACTGGCAGGACATCAATCTATGTTCGAAAATTATCCTTTAGAGATGTTTGAAAAATCAATGAAGGTAAATGTAAACGGAGTGTTTTTGTGTTCTCAAATTTTTGGTACACCAATGGCTATGCAAGGTTCAGGCAGTATTATTAATGTGGCATCTACTTACGGCATTGTAGGTCCAGATCAATCTATTTATAAAGATAAAGATGGAAATCAAATTTTTTATAAATCGCCTGCTTATCCTACCACAAAAGGGGCCGTAATAAATTTCACTCGTTTTTTAGCTGCGTACTGGGGTAATAAAGGAGTGCGTGTAAACACACTTTCACCTGGAGGGGTAGAAAATAATCAAGATGATTATTTCACGGAAAATTATTCTAAAAAAACTTTATTAGGCAGAATGGCTAAACCTACAGATTATAAAGGTGCCGTTGTGTTTTTAGCAAGCGATGCATCTGCTTATATGACAGGTGCAAATTTAATAGTAGATGGTGGCTGGACAGCTGTATAAATTTATGATATCAAAAAGAGAAATAAATAACAAAGCAAAAAAAATTAAACTTCTACTTACCGATGT
Source organism: uncultured Bacteroidota bacterium (assembly GCA_903834765.1). Lineage (GTDB taxonomy): Bacteria > Bacteroidota > Bacteroidia > B-17B0 > Aurantibacillaceae > UBA4416. The sequence goes on along the minus strand of CAILKE010000060.1, from coordinate 5,938 downwards.
GGATGGGGTGTTAACAGATAATGGAGTTTACTACGGAGCTGATGGAGAAATACTAAAACGTTTTTCGATTCGAGATGGAATGGGCGTAGAGCGACTTTTAAAACTTGCCGAAGTTGAAACGGGAATTATAACAGGAGAGTTATCTCCATCGGTTGCTAAACGTGCTGAAAAATTAAATATTAAGGAGTTGCATATGGGGATAAAAAATAAACTCCTTGTACTAAACGAAATTATAAAAATAAGAAACATAAGTTCAGATGAGATTGCTTATATAGGCGATGATGTTAACGATTTAGAAATTATGCAACAAGTTGGTTTAACTGCTTGCCCGGCCGATGCAATGGATATCGTTAAAAAACAAGTACATTATATATGCGGCCAAAATGGAGGCTATGGTTGCTTTAGAGAATTTGCAGAGCTAATTATTAATTTAAAAAAACCAAAAAAATGAACAACATAACTTTAAAAAACGGTCGCAAAATCGGAAGCAACGAACCTTGCTACGTAATTGCAGAAATTGGGATTAATCATAATGGTTCAATCGACATTGCAAAAAAACTTATTGATGGTGCTGTTGAAGCGGGCTGCGATGCAGTTAAGTTTCAAAAGCGTTCACCTGAAATTTGTGTGCCAAAAGACCAATGGAACAAATTGAGGGAAACACCTTGGGGGCAAATGACCTACATTGATTATAAAAGAAAAATTGAGTTTGGCATAGATGAGTATTCAGAAATTAATCAATACTGTATTCACAAAGGGATAGATTGGTTTGCTTCTTGTTGGGATCAACCTTCGGTAGACTTTATCGAACAGTTTAATCCGGTATTATATAAAATGGCATCTGCTTCTTTAACTGATTATGCGCTATTAGAAAAAGTTAAAGCAACAGGCAAACCTATTATATTATCTACTGGCATGTCTACTTTAAATGAAATTGAAAATGCCATAGAATTTTTAGGCACTGATAATTTATTAATTGCACATTCTACTTCGTCATATCCTTGCCCAACAACTGAATTAAATTTACATATGATAAAGACCTTAAAACAAATGTATCCTATGAATCCAATAGGTTATTCTGGACACGAAACAGGCTTAGCTACTTCATTAGCTGCTGTATCTATTGGGGCTTGCTTTTTAGAAAGACATTACACACTTGATAGAGCTATGTGGGGTTCAGACCATGCAGCTTCAATTGAAATAGGTGGTATGATACGATTGATGAAAGATATTCGTGATATTGAAATTGCTTTAGGTGATGGCGTTAAAGTTGTCTACGAAAGCGAATTAGAGCCTCGTAAACGTTTAAGAAATATAACTGTTAGCCAGTTAATATTGAAATAGAAGTTTTATTCGCATGTCAGAAAATAGGTCCCGAATCGGTTCCTCCATCACTTTTTTCAATATAATCAAGCTGGATTATAAATTTTTTAAATCTACATCAAATGAAAATATGATGAAAATTAAAGTAAAAAATTATAATTCAGACAAGATAGAAAACAAACATTAAAGATGATTTCTTGGACTTATATATTTATTGCCGCTATAGCTGAAATTTGTTGGATATACAGTTTAAAATATTTGGAGTTTAAGAAACTTATTAAAACAAACTGGCTTCAAATATTTTCTACGAAGGAGGGCTTTCTGTTATTATTTCCCTTATTGCTATATGTTTTGTTTGGTGTGACCAATATTTTTTTCTTCTCAAAAGCTATGCAAAAGATATCAGCCTCAGCTGCTTTTGCAGTATGGATGGCAATTGCTTTAGTAGGAGTAAAAATAGCTGATGTAATTATTTTAAAGGAATCCTTTTCATATGCTAATCTTTTTTTCTTCCTATTAATATTAATTGGAATTATTGGAATTAAATTAACCTAACTAGTGAAAATATTAAAAACATATCTATCTAATTTTACGCTTCTTTCTGTTTTTGCGGTTCTCATATTAACAATTTCTTCTTTTAAGATAGAAAAACCTCTGCCTATTTATGAAACAGAAAATTTAGATACACTTTATAAACCTAAAAATAAGGAAATACTTCTTTTTTATATTCAGTTAAGCGAAAACCATAACATTATCGTTTATGATATAAACTACAATGCCGATAAAACAGTAAATGAAAAAGATCCAGTGCATACCTACTGGATTCGATATTCTGAAAGCGGACAAAACAAGGAACTCACTTACTTTCAAAAAAACCTTGTTTATGGTTTAGAATCTAAATTAATTGATAAAGAAAAACAGGCTTATATTTTAAAATTTGTTTCTTATAAAAAAAGAAAAATTTATATAAGTAAAACTGGAACCGATAATAAGCATAGCGCTTATATGAATATACAGGGAAAACTATCGCTACTATCTAAAATATTTATTGAAGTTAATTCAGGTACGTTTGGTTTACCAACCGTAAAATATGTAGAGCTTTATGGAAAAGAAATTACTTCAAATAAGCAAATTATAGAACGAATTATTCCATAAATTTGGTATCAATTTGTATTAAAAGTCAAATTCTAAGTCTAATGATAACTGTCAGTTTAAGCACTTCAACTTCGCTGACTATAAACTTAGTCGAGAACTGTATCCATAAAAAATCCCCACCAAATAAATTGATGGGGATTTTTGGTTTCTGTTATTAAGATGACCACACCTACAGTGCTATTGCCGATTTTACTTGGCTATAGGCACTTTTGCCGGTTTTACTAATGGCATAGTATCTAATATAAACAGTAGAGCCTGGCGTTTGATTAGACAAAGTTACTTTGGTTTCGGTGCTTGATGCAAACTCTACCCATGTGTTACTATCTGCACTGCTTTCAAATATAAAGGCTTTTTCGCCAGTTTGACGAGGTACGCGTATTTGCACTTTACCATTACCAATTGCAGTTACACTCAACTCGGTTATGGCATTAGCGCCACCAGACGCGGCAACTTGCATACCAGCCTATGTGATGATACTTGCTGCATTTGTACCACTCGCGTTTGCCACCATTTCTACATGTGCTTTTATAAGATTAAACGCTGCCACTAACAGAAGCTAAAACTTATGCGGGCGACATGAAAGCATTTGCAAATTTCAAAGTCGCTCCGCGAAAAGTATTTTCAATTTGCAAATGCCTAGAAACATAGTATCTTTATTTGAACGTTTAGGTGGACGAGTGTTCCAAAACCGCACAAGTTCTAGCTGCAAAACGTTATAGGCAAACTTTGTAGAACATTCAAATTTCAATCAACAGTGAAATGAATAAAATCTTCAAATAAGCCAGGTCTTTAGTATGAAAATTCATAATTATATTATTTAAAAATTTTTATTTACCTTAACTTAGTTATTAATCTAAAATAGTATTTTTGAAATCAAAACAAATAACCACAACCATGTATCACAAGTATACAATTTCAGTAATATTGTCAGTTTATAATACTCCTTTTACTTTAGTGAAAAGAGCTATAGATTCTGTACTCAATCAAGAATATAGTGACTTTGAATTAATTATTATTGATGATGGAAGCAATAATAACACACAGAATGAAATCCTTAATTATGTAATTAAACATGAGGATAAAATTACCTATATGAGACACAAAAATTGTAGTCAATCAGAATCTATAAACAAAGGAGTTTTAGTAAGTAATGGAAAGTTTATAACTATAATTGATGCTGATGATGAATACAAGCCGAATCATTTACTTACCTGTCTATCCGAAATCAAAAACCTAGATCTAATAGCCTCTACTACTGAAACGATTGTGCATAAAGAATCAGATTACTACGTTCCTGATAGGTTTAATAATAGTGCTTTAGTACATGTAGATGATTGTATATTATTTGCAACATTATTTGGCAAAAAAGAAGTTTTTAAAAGTCTTAATTTTCACAATATGTATGGAGCGGATGCTCACTTTTATGAGAGAGCTGAGCAGCAATTTATGGTTAAAAAACTAGATTTGCGAACCTATATATACTACAGAAATAATCCCGATAGTCTCACAGCTAGAGTTAAAATAAAGAACTTAAATCAATGAAAGATTATATAGTAGCCTCTTACATTTCAGGAGTTTACGATGTAAATAGAAATACAGTTTTGACTGATGATGATTATTCAATAATTCAAGATTGGGCAAATTCCATTTCAAAATTAAAATTACAAGGAATAATTTTTCATAATAATTGTTCAGTAGCAACGTGCGAAAAGTATCAGAACGAATACATTACTTTTATAAAAATTGACCACGATGTTCAATTTAATCCCAATGTTTACAGATACTACATTTACAATGAATTCCTAAAACTAAATTCAGAATTTATTAATAACATATTTTTTACCGATATCTCTGATGTAATTGTTTTAAAAAACCCATTTCTTGAACAATTATATATAGACAATCCAATTAGTATTTTTTGTGGAGACGAATCCAAAATTCTTAATAATGAATGGATGGAACAACATTCTGAAAATTTGCGCAATAACATTCGTGATTATAATATGTACGAATCTAATTTTGCAAACAGTGTTTTACTAAATTGTGGAATTATGGGTGGGAATATTACCATTATGAAACACTTTATCAATAAATTATGGGCAATTCATCAAAAATATAATTCAGATAATAAAACTGCCTTTACAGGTGATATGGGAGCTTTTAATTATTTGATCAGAACGCAATATAACAATAAAGTAATACATGGAAAACCTGTAAATACTGAGTTTAAAAAATATTTAGAAAACACTGTTTGCTGGTTCAAACACAAATAGTATAATTAGAGCCTTGGCTGGAGCAAGCGTGTCGCGTGTGGCTATTTAAAATTGATAAGAAAAATTGTTTAGAAAAATTTCCATCGCTTCAAAAAATAAAGTAAACACCCTACAACATGAAAGCAACATTTGAATTAAAAAATTGGGGTATTTATCAATAAATCAAACAAACATCCTTGTTAATCGAACTATACTAATAAGTGATAGACTCTTTATTATCAGCGTGCGACATGTTGTGATGAGAAATCAAATTAACATCCTTGTTAATCAAGCTATGCTAATGAGCGTTAGACTCTTTATGATCAGCGTGCGACATGTTGTGATGCGAAATCAAATTAACATCCTTGTTAATCGAACAATACTAATGAGCGTTAGACTCTTTATGATCAGCGTGCGACATGTTGTGATGAGAAAGCAAAACGAAATAAAATTAAACTAAAAAACTTAATGTTTTGATTTTGCAATACCATAAATTATTAAGAGCAATAAAATAATCAAACTGCCATTAACCAACACATAGGTTGGTAAGACAAAATTGGTTATTGCAAAATATATTTGAGAACTCAAATACAAAAGAAAAAATACAGCTGATGCAGTCCTTGTTAAGGTTGTTGTTCTGTCGTAATCAAAGGAAATTGAAAAGGCTGAGGCGCTGGATAAAAAAAGCCCTATAAAACAACCTATGCCCAGGATTAGTTTGTTACTATCAACTTGATAGCTCGATAAAAAGTAACTAATAATAACTGCTAATAGCAAAGATAGAATTAAGGTAAATGTATTTATTTTCATTTTTTATTTTTTAAAAATTGTTTGCCACGCTTTTTCATCAATATATACCCTACAAGTATCTTTGATTAATGCGCATTCTATTTTAAATGTTTCATTTGTTCCAAGTATTGTGCGTTGATACGTTAATAACCAAATGCTTTTACTTTTTTCTTTTACACCTACTCTTTTTAATAAATAACCAAAGTTTGCATTTGATAATCTTTCTTCAAATTCTCTTTTATTATCTGATGTGGAGCCATAAAAAAAAGTGCTCATTTTGCCTCGTCCTGAAATGAGTTGACACAAAAGTTGACTTATATGAAAAACAAAGGAATTAAAGAGTTTATTAAAAAGACTCAAAAAGATTACAGTCTAGCATTTAAGCTGCAGGTTGTTGATGAGATTGAAAAAGGTCATTT
>CAILKE010000059.1 GCA_903834765.1 uncultured Bacteroidota bacterium | reverse complement strand
TATTAAAAAATATTTTATTTATTCAATGACTGTTCTTTTTATACTTAAAAATGACTTAAAAAATTACCTTTGTGGATATGGATAATATCATCACCCTTTTACCCGAAAGTGTTGCAAATCAAATAGCTGCAGGGGAAGTGGTACAACGCCCTGCCTCTATTGTTAAAGAATTACTCGAAAATGCCATTGATGCAAAAGCAACCTTTATTAAATTAATTGTTAAAGATGCTGGTAAAACTTTAGTTCAAGTCATCGACAATGGATTAGGAATGAATCCTGTTGATGCGCGTATGGCTTTTGAACGCCACGCCACTTCAAAAATAAAAAAAGCCGAAGATCTATTTCAATTACATACTAAAGGTTTCAGAGGTGAAGCATTAGCCAGTATTGCCGCTGTAGCGCAAGTTGAATTAAAAACGAAACGCGATGAAGATATTGTAGGCCAACTGATCGAAATAGAAGGAAATAAATTTATCAAACAAGAAGAATGTCAAGCACCAACAGGGAGCTCATTTAGTGTAAAAAACTTATTTTTCAATATTCCAGCCCGACGTAATTTTTTAAAAGACGACAGCGTAGAATTAAAACATATCATTGATGAATTTGAGCGAGTAACACTTCCTCATCCTAACATACATTTTCAGTTATTTAGTAATGGAAACGAGTTATATAATTTACCTCCTGCAACCTTAATTGAGCGTATTTCAGGCTTATTTGGTAAATCTTTTCAAGGAAAATTAGTACAAATAGATGAAACCACAGACGTGGTTAAAATTACTGGATATGTTGGAAAACCCGAAAATGCTAAGAAGCGTCGCGGTGACCAATACTTTTTTGTAAACGATCGCTTCATTAAAAGTCCTTACCTGCATCATTCTGTAGCTGAAGCATATAGAGAACTAATCTCAAGTGATAGTCATCCAGCTTATTATTTATTTTTAGAAGTAAATCCTGAATTAATTGATATTAATATTCACCCAACTAAAACAGAAATTAAATTTCAGGACGAAAAAATAATTTATGCGCTATTACATAGTTCTGTAAAACGCTCACTAGGTAAAGCCAACCTAGCGCCAAGTTTAGACTTCAATAGCGAAATGAGCTTTGAGATTGATTATACCAAAACAGTTTCTCAACCAACTGTATCAATAAATGCGGATTATAATCCTTTCAATTCCGGAACAAGTAAGCTTACTTCTTATCACCAGCCAAAAGAAACAGAACAACAAAGAAATAATAAACAAAATTGGGAAAGTCTTTATCAAAACTATGCTAATACCGATTACCGGGGAGAAAATGAATCTCTTCAGCTTGAAAAGCAAGTCGGGCAAAATACACTAGCATACGAAAACCAATTCTACAAGGGATTTCAGTTATATGGTAAATATATTATTTCTGCTCATCAAGCAGGATTATTAGTCATAGACCAACAGCGAGCTCATGAACGTATTTTGTTTGAACATTATGTAGCAACTAAAGATAAAACAAATGCATCAGCTTCTCAGCAAGTATTGTTCCCTGTAACTATTGAATTAACACCAAATGATTTTGTATTAATTGAAACACTAAAACCTCATTTTAAATTGCTGGGTTTTGAAATAGAACCATTTGGAAAAAACACCATCGTAATTCAAGGCACCCCTTTAGAATTAGGAGAATTTAACACTAAAGAGATGATTGAAGGCATATTAGAAACCTATAAATTAAATACCTTTGATGTAAAACTTGATCCATTTGAAAATATGTGTAAGAGTATGGCAAAAAGTGCGGGTATAAAATATGGCAAGTCATTAGAAAACGAAGAGATAGCTCTTATGCTGGAACATTTGTTTAATTGTGAAAACCCAATGTATAGCCCGAATGGAAAGCCTATTATTATGGAAATGAGTAAACTGGATTTAGAAGCATTCTTTAAGAAATAAGTTTATATACATATGAGTATACAAGAATTTAAACCCCGACAGTTTCAACAAGTTCCACCGGTAGTTAAATATATATTGATTATCAATGTTTTGTTATTTGTATTAAGTCGCTATGTATTAAAAAATGTTCCTTTAGATAATTGGTTGGATTTACACTATTATAAATCTAGTTTATTTATGCCGCATCAATTCATTACTCATCTATTTATGCATGCTGATGAAGGGCATATTTTTTTAAATATGATAGGTGTTTATATGTTTGGTTCTATCTTAGAAAATATTTGGGGTGCTAAACGTTTTATTAATTTTTATATTCTCTGTGGATTAGGTGCTGCTTTGGCTCAATACTCCGTGTATTTTTATCAAGATATTGAAATTTCTGCTTATTTAAATACCTTGGATTTAAGCTCGATGCTCGAAC
>CAILKE010000058.1 GCA_903834765.1 uncultured Bacteroidota bacterium | reverse complement strand
TTATTTAAATATTACAAATTATTGTATATTAAATTAATAATATTATTGCTTTATGCATAGGTTTCAAAAATTTGAATTAACAATGTAATATTTTAACTTATTTGTTATTCAATAATTATAGTTACATAGATTAAACCTACTCTAATAGGTGGGTTTCTTATTTATATAAAGTAACAATAGGGTAACAAATGGTTGTAAAATAATTGAAAGTAACAACAATCATAAACATATAGAAACTAAAAAAACCTGTAAACAGAATTTTATAGGGGTTTTTAATTTATTAATTATTCGACAACAAACGATTGCAATTAACTGTATACGAATCTAAACAGTTAAGAACCGAATAAAGTTTCGAGGTGGACTTACCTTTGTATCGTCAATTTGATGAAGCGCTTCAAAATTAAATGACACGAAAAATTAATAATTATAAAACAACTTAAAAAAGAAAGAAATCATGAACAACACATTAAGAAACCGCGTACAATTAATTGGAAATTTAGGTAATGCACCAGAGATTAAAACTTTTGATGGAAATAAAAAAGTAGCAAAATTATCTTTAGCAACAACTGAAAAATATAAAAATCAAAAAGGTGAATGGGTAAGTGACACCACATGGCATTACTTAACCGCTTGGGGAAATCAAGCTGAATTTGCAGAAAAATTTTTAGTAAAAGGTTCTGAAATAGCCATTGAAGGAAAATTAAAAAATAATACATACACAGATAAAGAGGGCAATAAACGCAACTCAACAGAAATTCACGTTAATGAATTTATGATGCTTGGAAAAAAGAATTCTTAATTATTAAAAAGAAATATCACCGCACAAAAAACGTTTACATAACCTGTAAGCGTTTTTTTTATGTTTAAATTTATAATACTTTTATAATTGTATTTTTATTACAGACAAAAGTTTAATAGCATCTTCATCAGGTAGAAACGAAGAATTGAATAAAGCAATGGATATATAAATCATCTGAAAGCCACGACAATAAAAGCGTTGCGATTGCATTATTAGTAAACAATTAGCATCAAAAAGCAAAACTTGGAATATGATAAGTACATATTTGCCCCATACTATCGATATATATAAAATATGAATTGGTGTTTTTTGGAGTAAAAAAGGTTGAAGGAGTGAAAAGTTATAAACAGCGACCGTGTTTTACCTATGTTGTACCTATAAAAACAAAACCCGCGACTGGCGCGGGTTTTTCGCTACTTTCGTAGCCCGTACGGGAATCGAACCCGTGTTTCGTCCGTGAAAGGGACGCGTCCTAACCCCTAGACGAACGGGCCATTAAATTAATGGAGTGCAAATTTACACTTTTTTTTGTATTACCAAAAAAAAGTTTAAAAAATAAGCCCAAATTACAGGTATAAAAGGAACGTTTTTTTAAGGCATTAAAAAACAGCCTCTATTTAAGCTATTTAAAGGCTTTGGTACAATGCAATCGCGTCCATGCGCTCATTGCTTAATTGTGTCCATAAAGCCGGTTGAGAAGCCTTTAATCTTAATGCACGATAAATACCTACTGTTTTTTTACGGAAAGAAGAAAGCCAAATACAAATACGGCCGGCTAAAACAAAAATAAATACTGCCAATAAACCATACCAGTAATTTAAACATATAGATGTGATGGCGTAAATAAAAGTATAATTCAATAAAAACAACACCGCGCCAAAACCAAGAAAGAAAGAAGCTTTAAACTCAACCAATTTTATTTTTGAACGAACTAACATTGCTGTTAATTTATAAGGAATGTAATTACCTACCACCCCAACTGAATATATAGGAAACATAGCCAAAATGAATATACATCGAGCAATGAAGTGAACATAATTAATCATATACTGTTTAGCAGGGTTGAGCAACCAATCCTTTAATTGGTTTTTATCAAGCGCTTTTAAATAAGCAGTTGTTTGATTAGTCAATTCTGTTACTTGTTCGGGGTGCAATAACTCGGCGGCATTAATGGTTTCGGCAACGTTCGTTGAAAATTTAAAATCATGCTCCAAATTAGAAAAACGGTACTTGTGTTTTTTGAAATAAGCATATCTATAAATTTCTTCAATATGTTCAATCACTCTTTCATGACGATGATGATTAATGTTAACAATCAATTCCTTCATTCGTGGCGCCAAATCTAGCAAAAACTGATTCATCGTTTTTGCAGGAGCTTCTTTATAGGCATCTAAATAATCAGAAATTTTAATAGGTTTACCAACATTGTATAACAACGTGCTTCTAAATTGTGATGGCTTCGAATAATTAACTCCGATTGGAATTACCACTAAATTAGCAAGTTCAGGAAAATCAGTTACTGCTCCAAATATCATTCGTGGGACGCCTTTTTTTAGTGGGCGCAAGCGACGTTCTTGTATGCATAAGCCTTCAGCAAAAATGATGATTTTCGCATTTCTTTTAAGAAGTTTATTAACGACATTATAGGTTTCGTCATTTTTTAATAATCCTTCTTTCCCACCGTCTTGTATTCTGAAAATAGGGATGATACCCAGTTGTTGAAGAATCCAGGTGGCTAAGCCTTTTTTAAAAGCATCGCCTCTGGCTAAATAGCGCACTCTTGGCGGATAAACAATTGATGAGAAAGCTACAGGGTCTGCAAAAGAATTAGGATGATTCATAGCTAAAATAGCAGGTCCTTTAACTTTGAGGTACTCTAAATTTTTAACCTTAGTGCGCTTAAAATAAACCGCCACTACAACAGACATATATAATTTAAGCAAGTGCCACAACATATTTTTATTTTAAGAGGACAAACTTACTAAAAAGTAATCAATAAAAAAGTCCTCTTACACTTAAGTATAAGAGGACTTTTTTAATTATACATTTGAATTTATTATCCTATTGGTGGAGGCATTGCACTAAATATGCTACCTAATTCAGCCTGTGTTTCCGCAGCTAACCAGCCAGCCATGCCTTGTTTCCAAACCAAGCTTTGACGGTTAAATTGGCCTGCAACTGCCATCGCTTGTAATTGTTGCATATTAAAAGGTCCTGTTTGTGTTCCATTCACTGCCACAAAAAACTGTGTGATTGGCGGCGGCGGTGGAGTATTCATTCCAGTTCCTCCATTAAATTGTTGGTTTTGAAAAGCATTACCCATTTGTCCCATCATACCAACTCCCATACCTGCACCTAATCCAGCTCCCATCAAACCACCGCTAGGGTTTTTAGCAGCTTCTTCCATTGCATTAGCTGCTTGAAACTGCGTGTACGCTCCTAAATTTCCAATGATACCCATGCTGCTGCGTTTATCTAACGCTGTTTCAACTTCAGGAGGTAAGGATACATTTTCAATTAAAAATTTAGTTAAGTCTAATCCTATTTCACCAAACTCCGGACGGATTTTATCTTGAATAATTTTCGAAACTTCATCCGTGCTAGCAGCTAAATCTAAAACAGGAATTTTACTTTCCGCTAAAGCATCCATACCACGAGACACAGCAATGTTTCTTAACTGCTCATTGATCTCATCGGTTGTAAATTCAGAACTCGTACCTGCAATTTCTTTTAAAAATTTACCAGCATCATTTACTTTAAATGCATAAGAACCAAAGGCACGAAGGCGAATTGGACCAAATTCTACATCACGTAACATGATAGGATTTTTAGTTCCCCATTTTTGATTCGTAAATTGTTTTGTACTTATAAAAAACACATCCGCTTTAAATGGTGAATTGAAGCCAAACTTCCAGCCTTTCAATGTTGACATGATAGGCATGTTTTCTGTTGTTAAAGTATACATACCTGGTTGGTAAATATCGGCGATAACACCTTCGTTCATAAACACTGCTACTTGGCTTTCGCGCACAGTAAGCTTAGCACCCATTTTAATTTCGTTTTGGTAACGCGGGAATTTATATAGTATGGTATCATTGGTATTGTCTGTCCAATCAATGATATCAATGAATTCGCCTTTTAATTTATCAAAGAATCCCATAGTTTTTATTTTAAATTTTGTTTAAGTAAATGTATAAAATTTTATTGCTCAATTTGTGTTAAAATTATATAATGACCTTATTCAATGAAGTTATGAAGCTCTATTAAATAACAACCTCTCACCTACTCTACTTTCATCAAAGGTGCCGTTATCATATACTAAATGTCCATTCACAAAGGTTTTAGAGATGCTTGACGAAAACGTAACACCTTCAAATGGACTCCAACCACATTTATATAATAATGATTGTTTAGTTACTTCCGTTGGCTTATTCAAATCAACTAATACTAAATCAGCAAAATAGCCTTCGCGTATGTAACCTCGTTTTTCTATATTAAAAATATCAGCCACATTATGCGACATTTTTTTCACAATCATTTCTAACGATATTTTTTTTTGCTTATGAAATTCCATCATAGCAATAATTGAATGTTGTACTAACGGTCCGCCACTTGGCGCTTTTAAATAGGGTAATTGTTTTTCTTCAAGTGTATGAGGCGCGTGATCTGTTGCTATCACATCAATACGACCGTCTAATACTGCTTCAAAAATATGAGCTCTATCGTATTCTGTTTTCACAGATGGATTCCATTTAATGAAATTACCTTTTGTTTTGTAATCATCATCATTAAACCACAAATGATGTATACAAGCCTCTGCAGTGATTCGTTTTTGTTTGAGCGGAATTTTATTCGTAAATAATGCTAATTCTTTAGCTGAAGAAATATGCAAAATATGCAAACGAGTGTTATGTTTCTTAGCCAGATTTACAGCAAAAGATGAAGACTTAAAACAGGCTTCATCATTACGAATAATTGGATGAAAATATGCCGGCAAATCTTCGCCATACTCTGCAATTATCCGTGCCTGATTTTCTTTAATCATTGGATCATACTCGCAATGTGTTGCAATTAAGGCATTAGATTTAGAAAAAAACCCCTCTAATGTTTTCTCATTATCGACTAACATATCTCCTGTGCTTGATCCCATAAAGAGTTTGAGTCCGCACACCTTACTATAGTCAACTTTTAGAGTTTCTTCTAAGTTCGTGTTTGTACCGCCCATAAAAAATGAATAGTTAGCCAATGAACACTCGTTAGCGCGTGCGTATTTTTTTTCTAATTCCAAAATAGTAACCGCCTGTGGGCTAGTATTAGGCATTTCCATATAACTAGTAATCCCTCCTGCCACAGCGGCTTTGGCTTCTGTATAAATCTCTCCCTTATGCGTTAAACCAGGCTCACGAAAATGCACCTGATCATCAATAGTGCCTGGAATTAAAATCAATCCAGTTGCATCTATGATAGTTGCACCATCTTCTGTAATATCTCTATCGATACGATCAATGATTGAATCTTTAATTAAAACATCAGAAATAAATTGTTCATCTTCGTTAATGATGGTAGCATTTTTAATAAGTATTGTTTTCATTTATTAATAAGTTGATAGTTAATTATTTTGTATATAGTTAATTAGTTAGTGTGATAGAGAATCTAAAACCGTTATTTCTACTTTTGTTAATCCTGATTGAATGAAGTTTAATTGTTTAGCAGCCCTCCATGTTAAATCAATCGTTCGTTTAGATCCTTGTGGCAATCTATCAGTAATTTTGACGATAACCGTTGAATCATTTTTCAAATTCCGAACTCTAACGTAAGTTCCAAATTTCAATTTTTTATGAGCACCTGTTAAACTGTCGTTATGAAAAATAGCCCCGGAAGTCGTTCTTCGACCATTAAATTTTTTAGCATAAAAACTTGCTGTTCCTATGGTTACATTTCTATGTGTAAGTGTATCCTGACAATATAAGTTGTTACTAATGGCTAACACAATAGTTATATAAACAAATACACGCATACCCAAAAGTACAGTATTTTTAATAAATGTGCTTTCGTTTACAAAAAAACACGATTTTACTTAGGTAATTTTAACGAACAAAACCCATAAGTTGGGCATAAAATAGACTTTAAATTATGTAACAAAATAGTATATTAGTAGCCTTAATATGAAAAAGAGTTTAGTCATTATTCCAACCTATAACGAAATTGAAAACATCGAAAAAATGGTTCGTACTGTTTTTGCGTTGGCTCGTCCGTTTGAGTTATTAATAGTAGATGATGGCTCTCCTGATGGCACTGCTAATATGGTTAAGGTGTTGCAAAAAGAATATCCAAATCAATTACATATAGAAGAACGCAAAGGTAAATTAGGTTTAGGTACCGCTTATATTCATGGATTTAAATGGGCAATAGCTAAAGATTACGATTATATTTTTGAAATGGATTGTGATTTCAGTCATAATCCAGCCGATTTAGTTCGTTTGTTAGAAGCCTGCGAAGCGAATGCGGACGTTGCTGTTGGCTCTCGCTACTGCAAAGGTGGCAAAGTTAGTAATTGGCCAATTGGCCGAATTTTAATGAGTTACTTCGCATCTGTTTATGTGCGATTAATTTTATGGATACCCGTAAAGGATACAACAGCAGGTTTTAAATGTTACCGTAAAAAAGTATTACAAACAATAGATTTAGATTCAATTGAATTTATGGGTTATGCTTTTCAAATTGAGATGAAGTATACGGCGTATAAAAAAGGATTTAAGATTGTGGAAGTTCCTATTTTGTTTACTGATCGTGTTTTGGGTGTAAGTAAAATGAGTACTAAAATTTTCAAAGAAGCATTTTGGGGCGTAATTGCTATGCGTTTTAAGAAAATAAAATAAGTTTTATTTTCTGCATCTATTTATAAAAATTCGTTTTATAATTCCCGCTACCAAATTTCAAAATTATTATAGATCATAGCTTTCCCCCATTTTTCCTTACCATAGTCTTTTATCAGTTGAGCTTTTAAATCAGGTGCTTTCATTGGTTTTTGTTTCAATTTTCTTGGTAACAGTGTTAAAGGATCCTGCTTGGACACATCTACACTTTTTGCAAAATAAATAACACCACCATCTTCAGTTGCTAAACCTAATATTGCACCTGGTAATCCTACAAAACTTTCGGGGCCTATCGATGAATTAATTTCCGAACAAAACCACGCGTAAATACGCACGCTATCACTAGCATGCCAAATAGCTTTACGACAAACATATCCACAAATAGAACGTTTATTGTCTGTTATTTTCCATGAGAATTTTCGCGTAGTGTCGTCCAACAAAAATAGTTCTCCCCATATTTTTTTTTCGGTTAATCGTTTTTTTGTTTGAGTATTTTGATAAACAACATTTTTAGTAGTAGCCCAACTCATCCTCTCAACTAAATCACTCTCTTGAGGCTTAAATAATGACAAAGAATCATTAAAATACAATTCAAACAAATCTATTTTGTTTTTATCCTCTTCTTTTAACCAATCTTTCACATCGGGATTCCACTTAAATTTTTTATACAAATTAGTACGACGCTCGTACGTTATTTTACCACTGGTTATTTGTGCATCAAGCATGTTTGTATTTATAAAAATCAAACACATGACACATAGTGTAAATACCCTATATATCTTAAGCATAAACATTTTAATTTCTAAATTACATATCATCTTCAGTTTCTTTAGTTTTATTGCTATTAAATTTAAATGTTAGCTTAAGTAAGAAATAGCGCGAAATAATATTCGTTTTAACATCGGAAATAACATTACTAGTAGTGGTTCTAACTACATTGATGTTTTGATTAAACATATCATACGCATAAAATGCAACGATTAAATTTTCATTTTTCAAGAACGTTTTAGCTAAAGAGGCATTCCATATAAAATAATTAATATTATAACCATTAGCTCGTTTTCCATTCATTGTATAAGATGCGTCGCTTTCTAATACAAACTTTTTAGGTAGTTTCACATTAATATTACCTGATATGTTTTCAGCCGTATAAGGTTTATTACTTAGCGAATTAAGCGTTGACGAGGATGAATTATATTCAGCATAACTTGTTATGCCTGCAGTAAACTTCTCTAATTCCAATCTAATGTTGATACCAACATTTGTATTGATACTAGTTGTAGTATTAAGTATATTATTAATGTAATTTTTATTGTTTGAATAATTTCCATTAAGATTTGGCTCTAATATAAATTTCTTTGAAAAAAATGGGAGGCTCGTTCCTAAATAGCCCCCATAAGAATAATTACCATTCACATTAATAGTTTTTGTAACAGTTCTACCGATATTATCATAACTAGTAGCACTTGTAAAATCATTATTCGTATAATAATAATTAAATCCCATCCATGTGTATTTACCACTCACTGGTTTCCATGAATTAAAATTTAAAGAAACTTGATGTTCAGCTGTTGGCAATAAATTAGGATTACCAATATTTATAAAATTTTGATTCGTATTATCTTTAACAGGCTGCAATTGGGTAATGGTAGGGTTTGTAGAATTCATCTTATAAGAAATATCCAATTGCATATTATCGGAAAACTTATATTTAAAAGACGAGAAGGGTAAAACATTATTAAAGTTTTGTTGAATAGTTGTATTTAAAAATACATTATGATTATTGACGAATACATTACGCACTTTAGTGCCAGCAATAAAACGAAGTTTTTTTATTTCAAAAATAAATTTTAAACCTCCTCTATTAATCTGTTTTATATTTTCAAAATTATTGGTATAATTAGAATCTAACACGTTGTATTCTCCAGCAACATTATTAAATGATTTTTTATCTTGCTTGCTATTATAATACATAAAATCGTAAGACGCTTCAACTTTAATTTTTTTGGTGATAGGTTCTAAAAAAGCAATGCCAACATTATGATTTTGATTATCAATCGCATTTGTTTTTTTCTGATCAATAGAACTGAGTGTTTGCGTAGTTGTGGTAAAAAAATGATTAACTGTTTGCAATAAACTATTACCATCGCTTTTAGAAAAGGCATCTGTGTAATAAAATGATAACAATCTGTCCTTCTTCATAAATTTTCGAGTAATCTTAAGATTATTAGAAATATCATACCCTTTATTATCATTATTATTTAAAATACTTGTATTACGAGACTTTACATTATCATTTCCAACAAAATCAGTTTCATTTGTAGTTTTTAAATTGTTTGACAAAAATTTTATGTTAGTTCTTAAAGTCAAATCTGTCAATGAATCAAGTTTTTGTTCTATAGCGAAATTAATAGCATGGGCTTCCTTTTTTTCTAAAGACTGAGTTATATTAGCAGTGGTATAACTGGTGTCGGTTAAAAAATATTGGGAATTTGTTGTGCTCTGGGCATTCAATATATTACTGTTATAGGTGTAATTGGCAGTTACTTTAGTTTTAGGCGATAATTTATCTGAAAAATAAAAACCTGACTTTAATGTTTGTGGAATGCCTTGTGGATTATTATTATCGTTCCATATGCCATTACCATCTTCATCAAACTCTAACCCTCCATCCAATCCATATTTATAAATATCTCCCCATCCAAAACTAGATCTTGGTGTATTAGTTGCTAAACCTGATACTGATATTTTTAATTTCTTTTTAAAATAATTACCTAAGGCCTCACCTTCATAAAAATTCTGGAAATCACTGGCTCCACTAGCTTTTCCGAAATAACCTTGTTTTGCAGAATCTTTTAATTTGAGGTTTAAGATTTTTTGGGTTTCTTCTCCAGTAGTAGAATTAGCGGCATCATCACTTTTTTTATCATACACTTGAACAGATTCAATGGAGTTAGCTGCTAAATTCTTGGTTGCAACCGTTGGATCTGTTCCAAAAAATTCATCTCCATCAACTAATACTTTATCTACTTTTTTACCTTGCGATGTCACATTTCCTTGCGCATCTACTTTCATTCCGGGTAATTTCTTCAATAGATCTTCAACAGTTGCATTAGCCTTTACTTTAAATGAATCGGCAGTATAAATCAACGTATCGCCTTTGTAATAAATTGGATCTTTAAATGCAAAAATTGTAACCTCTTCTAAATTCAAACTTTTAGGCTGAGCAATAATTTTACCAAAATCGTACTTCAAATTTTTAGTATCACCAAAAATAAAAAAACCTTGATCGGCAAATTTTGGGTGTGTGATTAATACTTGATATGTATCAACCGGTAAGGCTTTTAGATTAAAGAATCCCTTATCATCTGTTCGGGTAAAATTAACCAGAGTTGAATCCATTAATTTAATGGCCATCACTATAGCGTTTTGTAATGGTGCTTTTGCCGTAGTATCTTGTACATTTCCAGAAACACTCATTTGTTGAGCTAAACCTGAAAATGAAAATAGTATTAGTAAAGAAAGTAATGGTTTCCCCATATAGTATTATTGTTTTTTGTTTTAGAATAAATTTATATAAGAAATAAGTATGTTTAGCCCTTTTAATATCTCTAAATGACGAAAATAAACAAGTTTATAATACACCATAAATGAAAAGATACAAAAAAGGTTAAAAAATATTAATAGCTCAAATATGGAAGTATCAATTTCAATCTTTCTTCATTAAATATGCCTAAACCCCTAACATCTTGTTCGTTTAACTTACCATGCTTAGTCCGGAAGTTAATTACGGTTTGAGCGGAAGCATATGGAAAATAAGGGTGTTTACGCAGGGTAACAACATCAATTATATTAATAGGAATTTTAGAAATGTTGTTTTTATCTAATTTAATTTGAGACGTTAAATTTAGATACAAGCTATCTGTCATCCCATAAATTTCTTTTAATTGATTCAAGGAGTGAAAACCACCAAGCAGAGTTCTGTATTTGATAATACGCTTTGTAAACGAAGGGCCAATGCCTTTTAAATAGACAATCGACAAACTATCAGCTGTGTTAATCTCGATAGCTTCTTTAACAAACACTTTCTTTTCGTAAGTTGTTTTAGAATATGTTTTTTGATAAACTGTATCTTTCTTAAATTGATTTCTATATTCTTTATTTGCTTGTGGAATTAAAATATATGCTTCCAACTCTTCAAATAATGTTGGAGCTAGGCCATATAGTTTTTTTAAATCTTCTGGTTTATAAAACTTACCACCTTTATTTCTAAAGTTAATAAGTGTATTGCATAGCTTCTTGGAGAATCCTAATTTTTGAGCATCTTCAGCACTAATCGTATTTGGATTAAACACAAAACGCTCTGATGAAATAGCTTCATTGTCTATTTCTTTTTCTGACACATGTATGTCATTATATTTTGGATTCGTTTTTTCTTCTGAAGAATTTGAAGAATCATGAATGGTGATAAATTGCACCTGATCCTTATTACTATTAATTAAAGGCAAGCACAGCTTAATTATCACTAAACTAGCTATGATGATGCATAACACAAAAACACCGTTACGCTCTTGTTTATTAAAATGAAATAGGTTTTGAAGCCACTCTCTAATTTTCATTTTCAGTCACTCTATTTTTTTTAAACAGATAATAAACTGGGATTCCCAAGGCAATAATTAATAAACCCATTCCTGTATTAAACGTTTTATATACAAGTAAATCAATACAAATTAAGGATGTTAATACTATGTAAATAGCTGGAATAATGGGGTATCCAAAAGCTTTGTATGGTCTTTCAGCATGAGGCATTTTTTTTCGTAATACAAAAATACCTGTAATCGTAATGATATAAAATATCAAAGAAGAAAAGGTGCAGTAGTCTAACAAATCGCCGTAAGAACCGCTTAAACATAAAAGTGATGCCCAAATTCCTTGAAAAATCAAGGCATTAGAAGGTACAGCAAATTTATTTAATTTCGCAGCCTGTTTAAAAAACAATCCATCCTTAGCCATCGATTCAAATAAACGAGAACCTGCGATAATCAATCCATTATTACAACCAAAGGTAGAAACCATAATTAATGCGGCCATTAAGTATTTAGCCACATCACCAAACACAACAAATAGTGCGGCAGTACCTACTCTATCTTTTTGCGCAAACATAATACCTTGATCAATCACTGTTTGTCCATTTATTGATCCTTCTATGGGTAACAAACATAAGTAGGCCACATTAGCTAATACATAAATAACAGTAACGATACTTACACCAAAAAATAAACCTAAGGGAATGTTACGTTGTGGATTTTTAACCTCACCTGCAATAAACGTCACGTTGTTCCATGCATCGCTGCTAAACAAAGAACCTATCATTGCTACACCAATAGCCGTTGTTAGTGCCATGCCTGATAAATTTAAAAAATCGTAATTTATAATTTTCCCTAATCCATCTTTAATTGGAACAGCTTGTTTTGCATCCCAAGCCCCGCTCATATTAGTTGAAAACACATCTGTATGAAATCCATAGTAGATACCCACAACGATTAAAGAAAATAAGGCAATTAATTTTGCTGAAGTAAAAATACGTTGAATGGCTTTTCCATTTTCAATACCGCGTGTATTGATATATGTAAGCAGTGCTATAACAGTAATAGCAAGTAGTTGAGCAGAAGTTATTTTAAAATTAGAAATGTGAAGTACCACATTACCTTCTTCAAAAAAGGGAATGAAGACTCCTGTAAATTTAGCGAAAGCTACTGCAACAGCAGCAATTACACCTGTTTGTATGACTAAAAAAACAGTCCAGCCATACACAAAGGCGGTTAGTTCACCAAATGCTTTTTTGATGTATACAAATTGTCCACCTGCTTGAGGCATCATACCAGCTAATTCGCCATAACTCAATGCAGCAAATAATGTAATCACACCTGATAAAATCCAAACAACTAAAAGCCAGCCTGCCGAGCCCACTGAACGGGCAATATCAGAACTCACAATAAAAATTCCTGATCCTACCATAGATCCTGCTACCAAAAGCGTCGTGTCAATTAAATTAAGCGTTCTTTTTTTCTCAGGCATATAATTAAATTTTTAGATAATAACGTACAAAATGAAAATGGTATTTAGCACTCAGCGATATTTACAGAAATATTAGCTAATCCTCCTTCTGAAGTTTCTTTATATTTTGTATTCATATCCATTGCTGTTTCCCACATAGTTTTAATAACATCATCTAAGCTGACGCGAGCGGCAGAAGAATCACTTTCTAATGCTAAATTAGATGCTGTAATAGCCTTAATAGCACCCATACTGTTTCGCTCTATACAAGGTATTTGCACTAAGCCTCCAATAGGATCACACGTCATACCTAAATGATGCTCCATAGCAATTTCCGCAGCTTGTAATACTTGTTCTTTTCTTCCGCCCATTGCTTCTGTTAATCCTGCAGCTGCCATAGAACTCGATACACCAATTTCAGCTTGACAACCTCCCAAGGCTGCAGAAATAGTAGCGCCCTTTTTATATAAAGTTCCAATTTCTCCTGCAGTAATTATGAATTGAACAATTTCGTCTTCTTCAAAATTTGGCGTAAAACAATATGCGTACATCAATACTGCGGGTATAACGCCTGATGCACCATTAGTAGGGGCAGTTATAATTCTTCCAAAAGAAGCATTTTCCTCATTAACAGCTAATGCAAAAACACTTACCCATTTATTAACCGTATTGAAATCAGTCGGCCCCTTTTTAATAGCATTTATCCATTCATCGACATGATTGAATTTTTCGCCATGCAATAAATGTTTATTAATATCATGCGCTCTTCGCCTCACATTTAAACCTCCAGGTAAAATACCTGATTTATTTACTCCTCTGTAAATACAATTTTTAATTTCGTCCCAAATATAAAGTGCGTGTTTACGAGTTTCAGCTTCAGTTCTCCAAGCTGTTTCGTTAAGCATAATCAACTCCGATATTTTTAAATTTAATTTTTTACAATTATCTAATATTTCCTGCGCACTATGACAAGGATGTTTTGTAATTATGGGATTTTGCGCAACCTGACTATTATCATGAGTAACAACAAATCCACCACCTACCGAAAAATATTCTCTTAAAACAGTTGTTCCATCTTTTAAAAGTGCAACGAAACGCATTCCATTGGGATGAAAGTCAAGTCTTTTTTTGTATTCGAAAACAATATGCTGTTCATAATTGAAAGCAATGTTTTGATTTTCGGAAATAGAAATATAGCCCTTGCTTTTAATTTGATCAATTTTTTCAAATATCTTATCTGTATCAATGGTAGCAAAATTTTCATTAGAAAGCCCCATCATTACAGCAATATCAGTACCGTGACCTAATCCTGTTTTAGCAAGTGATCCAAATAGATAAGTGGTAATTTCAGTTACCTCACTAAATTTATCAAGTGATTTTAGGTAATCTAAAAAAAAAGCGGACGCTCGCCATGGCCCCATCGTATGAGAACTTGAAGGACCTATACCAATTTTAATTATTTCAAAAGCGCTAATTGATTCCATATATAATTCGTGTACACTTTTATAATTTTAAATATTTTGTTGTTGTTTCAAAGCATTATTCAAAAGTGCATTAAAACAAAGCTAATTTTTTTTTAGTCTAATGCAAAACTTGTTCTTTGTCATTGATAATTTAATCAAATATTAACGCTTTTAGGTAAACCTCATTACATCAATTTCTTTAACCATTTTAATAGACCTTGTTTTTTTTCATAAGGAGGATAAATAAGTTTGGTTAACCCAAATTTCGATTGAAAGACTACCGCTCGCTCGTGTGAAAAATTTTTAAAGCCAAAAACACCATGGCAACTTCCCATTCCACTGCTATTAACCCCACCAAAAGGCAAATTTGGATTGCTTATGTGAACCAACACATCATTAACACACACTCCACCAGAGCTAGTAGAATTCAATACTCGTTGTTGATTGGAACGATCATTACTAAAAATGTAAAGAGCTAATGGTTTATCTTTCGCATTGATGAAATGAATCGCTTCGTCTAACTTTTTAAATGTCACAATTGGTAAGATAGGCCCAAATATTTCTTGTTGCATGATTGGATTTTCGGGATTTACATTTTTTAAAATAGAAGGAAGTATTGTTAAATCTGACTCGCTACTTTCTGCACCCCATGCTAATTCAGCACCTGCAATTATTGAATCTTTTATTAAATCCGTTAATCGTTTAAACTGCTTCTCGTTAATAATTTTTCCGTAAGCATCTTTGTTGATTTCACCAGCAGCATTAAAATACATGTTTGAAACTGCTACTTTATAATAGGTAATAAAATCAGCTTCAAGTGTTTCGTCAATTAATACATAATCGGGAGCAATGCAAGTCTGGCCGGCATTAACAAGCTTTCCCCAAGCAATTTTTTCGGCAGCTTTTTTCAAATCAGCTGTTGTATCTATTACTACGGGAGATTTACCACCGAGTTCTAACGTTACAGATGTAAGGTGTTTAGCTGCAGCTTGCATCACCACTTTTCCAACAACGGTACTTCCAGTAAAAAAAATATGATCAAAGGGTAATTCTAACAATTCTTTTGAAACATCCACATCTCCTTCAAAACAAGCAATTTCATTTATATTAAAATGCTTCGAAATTAATGTATGAATGACCGTGGCAGTACCACTGCTCATTTCAGATGGCTTCAATATCGCACAATTTCCTGCAGCAATTGCAGATATCAAAGGACTCATAATCAATTGAAAAGGGTAATTCCAAGGAGCTATAATTAAACAAACACCTTTAGGTTCGTAATATATTTTGTTAGTAGAAAACACATTACTCATCGTTCTGCCAACATCTATAGGCTCCATCCAGCCTTTCAAATTTTTGATAGCAAAATCAATTTCGGCATAAGTGAATAATAATTCTGTAAGCGCTGTTTCAAAGCGACTTTTTCGTAAATCTGTTTGCAAGGCTTGGTATATATCCTCCTCAAAACTTTCGATAGATTGTTTTAAAATTTTAAGTTTAGCAATTCTAATTTCAGCAGATGTTTTACGTAATTCCAATTTATGTAATTGCTGTTCTCTAAATACACTTGCGATCGTTTCTTCCATGGACCTGATTATATAGTATTATATTATGAATTTAAGGTCATTTCGACCCAAATCAAATGTATGTTATATTTCAAAAATAGTCAAAGGAATTCATTAGTTTTACAAGTGACAGAAAACACATGACCGTACAAGACATTATTAACGAAATACAGAGTTTAAATAACGAGAATACACGTAAATCGGTGTTTGAAATCAATCGCTTATTACAAAATAATAAAGTGTTATTGCTTAAACACATGGATGCGGAAAACTTAAATCCTATATTAAATCAATTTGATAGCTTAACACAAGCTTCGCATCAAGAATATACTTCTGAAAGTTTCACATACGATTACCAAAAGCAATATCAATTATTGATGTATTACTTTAATAAAATAGGATAAACACACGCAACAAAATAGAATATGAAATATTCATGATGCCACTATTCTAAAAAAATGAAGACAGCATGGATAAACCATATGGTAAATAAAAAACAATAATTTAGACATATGAAATTTGAAGATTACCATATCATTCCAGAAATAAAAACAAGTTTAGCTGAGTTAGGTTTCAAACGCCCTACCGATATTCAATTTAAAGCCATTCCCAATATTTTAAATGGTGAAGATGTATTGGCTATTGCGCAAACAGGTACTGGTAAAACAGCTGCTTTTGCAATTCCTATTATTCATTTAATTTCACAATCTGGAGTAGATCAAGGCGTGCAAGCTGTTGTGATGGTTCCTACTCATGAATTAGCCATACAAATTACAGAAGTATTTAATGCTATTGGCAAATATACAGATGTGCGAACGCTTGCTTTATATGGTGGTGTAGATCAAGATCCTCAAATTGAAAAACTAGAGCAAGGTGTTGATATTGTAATTGCCACTCCAGGTAGGTTATTTGACTTAGTGAGTCAAAGACATTTAACGCTAAGAGATTTAAAATTATTAGTCCTTGATGAAGCTGATTTAATGCTGGATTTAGGCTTTTACCGAGATATTGAATTTTTAATTTCAAAATTACCGACTCGCCGACAAACCTTATTTTTCTCAGCTACCATTGATGAGAAAATAAAAAAGTTAGCTTACTCTATTGTTCGTAATGCTATTCGAATACAAATTTCACCAAAAGATCCTGTTTCTAAAAACGTAACACACTCCGTTATGTTTGTGAGTATGGACGATAAGCGTTTTTTCTTAGAGCGCATTGTTAACGAAAATCCTGAAAGTAGAATACTTGTGTTTGTAAGAACAAAAGTGCGCGCCGAACGAGTATTTGAAGCCATGAAGCGTGTTGGGATTACTTGCCAAACGATGCATGGCGATAAAAATCAAGATGACCGTTTGCAAGTAATGAACGATTATAAAAACGGATTATTCAAAGTATTAATTGCTACGGATATTAGTGCGCGTGGTGTAGATATTGCCAACGTAGATTATGTAATCAATTACGATTTACCGGATGTTGCCGAAAATTATGTGCATCGTGTTGGTAGAACTGGTCGTGGTAACAATAAAGGTGTAGCAGTATCATTTTGCAGCACCGAAGAAAGGCCAATTTTAAAAGAAATAGAACAGTACATGGATAAAAAGATAAACGTATTAGAGGTTAATAAAGCAGATTACTCCGAAACACTTGCACTTACTGAGGACGTGAATGATAATTGGAAAAAATTAATTTCAGACTTTGATTCGGAAGAAAAGGCGTATAAAGGGAAAAAGAAGAAAAAGAAGTAGTTTTTTATTCGCGAAATAGTTACTATTTTTATAAAATGCAATCTAAGCTTCTCAAAAATAAATTAGAACTCCGCGCTTTATATATGGCGATGTGGGTAAATATAAAATAGCTAATATGAGTCAATATAATTATTAACTCATCATCATTACTAATTTTAAAAAATAAAAAATAAAAATGGAAAAAGAAATTAAAAACGTAGAATACGGATTAGAAAAAATATTTGACGGAGCTCAAGACTTCTTACCCTTATTAGGAACAGATTACGTAGAGTTTTATGTAGGTAATGCAAAGCAATCTGCGCATTATTACAAAACAGCATTCGGTTATCAATCTTATGCTTATGCAGGTTTAGAAACAGGATTAAAAGACCGTGTGTCTTATGTTTTAAAACAAGATAAAATTCGCTTGGTATTAACTACTTCTTTGGTAAGCAATTCGCCTATTTCAGAGCATGTGAAAAAACATGGTGATGGTGTTAAGGTAATTGCATTATGGGTAGAAGATGCACGTAAATCTTATGAAGAAACAATTAAACGTGGTGCCAAGTCATTTATGGAGCCTGTTGTTGAAAAAGATGAACATGGTGAAGTGGTTCGTGCAGGAATTTATACTTATGGCGAAACGGTTCATATGTTTGTAGAACGTAAAAATTATAATGGTACTTTCTTGCCAGGATTTAAAGAGTGGAAAAGCGATTACAATCCAGCTGCCGTTGGTTTAAAATTTATTGACCATATGGTTGGTAATGTAGATTGGGATCAAATGAATGCTACCGTAAAATGGTATGAAGACGTGATGGGCTTTGTAAACTTCTTGTCTTTTGATGATAAACAAATTACAACAGAATACTCAGCCTTGATGAGTAAAGTAATGAGTAACGGTAACGGACGAATCAAATTCCCTATTAACGAGCCTGCTAAAGGAAAAAAGAAATCTCAAATAGAAGAATATATTGATTTTTATGAAGGTGCCGGAGTTCAGCATTTAGCTTTAGCTACAGACGACATTATCAAAACTGTTGCAGAATTGAAAGCACGTGGTGTAGAGTTTTTACCACCACCACCCCAAGCTTATTATGATGAAATTCCTAATCGCTTAGGCACTCACATGAGCATTATGAAAGAAGATATTTCTAAACTACAAGAATTATCTATTTTAGTAGATGCAGATGAAGACGGATATTTATTACAAATATTTACGAAGCCAGTAGAAGATCGTCCA
This sequence comes from uncultured Bacteroidota bacterium, assembly GCA_903834765.1. Classification (GTDB taxonomy): domain Bacteria; phylum Bacteroidota; class Bacteroidia; order B-17B0; family Aurantibacillaceae; genus UBA4416. Next base: position 8,500 of record CAILKE010000058.1, on the reverse strand, counting down.
ACATTATTTTATGAAATTATTCAACGTATGGGTGCAAAAGGCTTTGGCGCGGGAAATTTCAAAGCATTGTTTGAAAGTATCGAAAGAGAGCAAGAAAAAAGAGGAACGTTATAAATAATAACATACATTCTAAAAAGCCGTTTAAAAATATATTTTAAACGGCTTTTTTATATTAAAAAAAATGTGAAGTGCTTTGCAGTGAATCAGATTAAAGATCCCATACGCTTTTGCGGCGAACAACTTTTGGTTTAAAAAACTCTTTATGTTCTAACATAAAAGCCATCATAAAATAAATAATGATAGGCGAACCAAATGTAAAAAAAGATAGATAAATAAAATACAAACGAATATTTGTTGTTCCAATGCCGAGTTTTTTTCCCCACCATTCACAAACACCAAATGCTTGTTGTTCAAACCAAAGTATTATTTTATTTACCATTATTACAAAGATAAAAAAATATTTAAATACAACATCGCTAAAATGATTTTTTGAGCAATGCCTGACCTACGTGGCAGTGAAGGCAGACTTTGGTTGAGCAAAAGAAATCGTGCAATTGGATTTGAGCTTGACTTTCAAGAGCCGATTCTGTTTTTACACCTAAGCTCGTATACGCTTTGGTTTTTGTATTTACTTCAGCAGGAAGCTGAGCTAATAAATCAATCGCATACTCTTTTAACTCCAAATTAGAATTCCGCTCCGACATAAAAAATAAAAATGGCACAATGGTATTAATCACAATGGTGTGAAATGCTGATTCTCCAAGAATCTTGGAGCTTTCATCTGCCTGTGAGTCAAATTTAAAATGTGTTTTCCAATAAGTAGTTGTTTCAATATTAAAAAAATCTTTCAATTCCATTAAGGATGGTTGCTTTTCCAAAATATGGTATAACGACTGTTGTTTGCTTATTAAATGGCCTAGTTGAGAGATACGTATCGAAGGGAAATTAGCAGGACGTGTTTTAGAAAACTTCCAAAGTTCTTTCTTTAAAGGAACCAATTGGTATTTATGTTTTAAAAACTCATATTCATTTTGCAATAATTTGGGATAAGCATCCGTAAATAATTCATCTAAAAAACCAGCCGTACCAAATAACAAAGCTTCTATCTGAATGGGGTGATCGGCATGTTTTTTTAAAGTACTATAAGGAATTGATTTACCAAGCAATTCAAAGGCATCGTTGTTAATTTTAAATCCAAAATTTCTGCTTAACAAAACATACAACGTATCTTCATAATTTTGGTGACAAAGTTGAAATAAACCATCTATGCGTTTTGTTTTTTCTTCAATACGAGAAATCGCTAATCTGTCCATCCATGATTTCCAAACAATATCAGATACAGTTGTGATTGATTTCCCGCATGGAATCGTTTGTTTAGATAGTTCTAATTGACTGTATTGTGCTATTAATGATGGATTAATAACATTCTTTAATTCTACAACTGATACGTTAAATTGCTCGTTTTGCGATAACTCAACATCATGTTCATAAACCACATGCAATACTAAATTATCGTATGCTTTATTTTGTTGATGCTTGTGTTTTAGCCAATCGGATGTTTTAATATGAATCTCAACGTTACCAACTAGCAGCAAATCATTAATCAAAACCTTAGATGAAAAAAAATCAGGACCGGAATCTTGATTATGTTCGCCAAAGGCAACAATTTTAATTGTTTCGCCCTTCGTGCCAACAAAGCGATTTTGTCCAAGCAACTTATATTTCCAAATGGTATGTAAAAGCGCTTCGTTCATTTTAATTATTTAATGAGAGGAACCATCCAGAAAATTATCCTTGATGGCTAGTTTATAAAAAATATAAAAAATTATTTACTCTCAGAAGGCTGAGTCGCTTTCATTGCTAAAATATATTTTGTCAATGCATCTTTTTGAGCGGCTGTTAAATTTGCTTTTGGCGACATATCATCAATTTCGTGCATCCAGCTTGCTTCTGAACGCTTAAAAATATTTTTTTGTCCATGACAATTTGTGCAAGCTCCTGTATAAATAGAATATCCTTCCGATAAGGTTTGTGCTGTTGCATCTGGAAATTTGGCTTTGATAGCTGTTAACTGAGCTTCTCCGGGTATAATACTTGGAGCAGGCGTTTTTTTAGAAGTCCCGCAAGACACAATTAGGAGCGCTGCTAACGAAAAGGTGATTAATTTTATCATGATAGTTTATTTTAAATTATTAATTAAAGTTATTATAAAAATCTTATTCAACAATATTGTATTCATTAATTTTACGATATAAGGTTCTTTCACTTATACCAAGTTCTTGCGAGGCATACTTACGTTTACCTTTATGTTTTTTGAGTGCCTTTTTAATCATATCAATTTCTTTATCTTGAAGCGATAATGACTCTTCCACAACAATGGGCTGATTGAAACCGTTAGCATTATCTTTCACTACTATAGGATTATGAATCGTCACATCATTCGCATTCGATACTGAAGGGAAATTGTTTTCGTTGTTATATAAAGTATCATTGTTTGTTATATCATCTGCTGAAATAGAACTCAAATTGACATTACCACCATGCACTATAGTATGAACAACTTTTTTTAGATCGTTCAATTCTTTTTTCATTTCAAATAATACTTTATATAACAAATCACGCTCGTTCATATCTGAAGAACCCGATCCTCTTTGAAAACCACTGCCAGATAATGCTGGTAACTTATTGGTATCGTAATTTGGCAAATACAGTAATAAACTATTTAAATTAATATCTCTTTCTTTTTCGATAATAGAAATTTGTTCAGTAATATTTTTAAGCTGACGAATATTTCCAGGCCAATAATAATTTACTAATGCTTGCTCTGCTTCATGATCAAGCTTAATCGCGGGCATACGGTATTTAGTTGCGAAATCGCTTGCGAATTTCCTGAATAACATATAAATATCATCCTTTCTCTCACGCAATGGAGGCAAGTTGATTGGCACCGTATTTAATCTATAAAATAAATCTTCTCTAAATTTTCCTTTTTCTATAGCGAGATTAAAATTAATATTTGTTGCAGCTACTACACGCACATTTGTTTTCTGCACTTTACTGCTTCCCACTCTAATGTATTCACCGGTTTCAAGTATTCGCAATAACCTTGCTTGAGTAGGCAATGGTAATTCCCCTACTTCATCTAAAAAGATAGTACCACCATCAGCTACTTCAAAATAACCCTTACGTGCCTCGTGTGCGCCTGTAAACGATCCTTTTTCATGTCCAAATAATTCGCTATCAATAGTTCCTTCTGGAATTGCACCACAGTTTACCGCTATATATTGTCCGTGTTTGCGTGCACTAAACTGATGAATAATTTGAGGGAACACTTCTTTACCAGTTCCACTTTCGCCATTGATAATAACGCTTAAATCAGTTGGTGCCACTTGACGCGCTACATCTAAAGCTCTTTCTAATAAAGGGCTGTGGCCTATGATACCGAAACGTTGTTTGATGTCTTGTAATGTCATATTGTGATGAATGATAAAAGATGAATGATAAAAGATGAATGATTTAAGATTTTTTAGATTCCACAATCTTTTCTCTAAAATTGAAAATCATGTTTTTTAATTCAATAATTTTTAATGACAATTCATTTCGTAATTCTGGGTTTCCGAAATTTCGTCTTTCACAAATTACTAAGTGCATTTCTAATTCAAAACAGGAGCCTAACGATGTAGATAAGTATTCTGCAAAATGATTAGATGTTCTTTTACCACATCCTTCTGCGATATTAGTTGGTACAGAACATGAACATCTATTAATTTGAGAAACTAAATTATATTTTTCGTCTTTAGGTAAAGTTGAAGTATAGTCATAACAACCATCAACAAGATCAATTCCTTTTTGCCAAATTTTCAATTCTCTAAAATTATGATTCATTTGCATTTCTATCTTTAATCCTTAATCTTTTGTTAAAGAGCTTATACGCATTCTCCAATTAATGTCCCACTTGTACAACTTGTAATTAATACATTAACGTAATCGCCTTTTTTTAAATTGCCTTTTGGGAAAACGCATACCGTGTTTTGTGAGTTACGTCCGCTCATCATATCTGCCGATTTTTTAGAAACATTTTCAACTAATACTCTGTATGTTTTTCCTAAACCTTGTTTCGTTCTTATTTCACTATGCTTGCGCTGCATATCAACAATTTCTGTCAAACGTCTGCTTTTTACTTCGGCAGGCACATCATCTTGGTACTTACGTTCTGCTAATGTTTTAGGGCGTTCGCTGTATGAGAACATGTAAGCAAATTCATATTGCACATCTTCCATTAACGACAAGGTATCTTGATGTTGCTCTTCTGTTTCTCCACAAAAACCTGTAATAATATCTGCACTAATTCCAGCATCGGGCATAATACGTCGTATCGCAGCTATTCTATCTAAATACCATTCGCGTGTATAACCACGATTCATTTTTTCCAGTAGCTCGCTATTACCACTTTGCACAGGCAAATGCACGTATTTACAAATGTTTTCATATTTAGCCATCATGTGCAATACATCATCGCCCATATCTTTAGGATGAGAGGTTGAATAACGTACGCGTAAATCTGGATGGATCAATGCTACCATTTCCAATAGCTGAGCAAATGATGTGGCATTGGCTTTTTGCTCATCCGTTAAATTTTCTTTTTTCAATCCACCGCCACTCCACAAATAAGAATTTACATTTTGTCCTAACAACGTCACTTCTCTATAACCTTTATCAAATGCTTCTTTGCACTCATTAACGATTGTTTCTGGTTCACGGCTACGTTCTCGCCCACGTGTAAAAGGTACCACACAAAAGCTACACATATTATCGCAACCACGCATAATACTCACAAAAGCACTTACACCATTATGATCTAAACGTACGGGAGAAATATCTGCATACGTTTCTTCTTTACTTAAAATAACATTAATGGCTTGCTGCCCACCTTCAGCCACTGCAATTAAATTAGGTAAATCGCGGTATGCATCAGGACCAACAACCATATCTACTAATTTCTCTTGTTCTAAAAACTGATGCTTTAAACGCTCTGCCATACAGCCAAGTACACCAATTAATAAATTTTTGTTGGTCTTTTTAACTTTTTTATAATCGTGTAAACGTTGCCGAACTCTTGATTCGGCATTTTCGCGAATAGCGCAGGTATTTACAAAAATTAAATCGGCCTCTTTATAATCATTAGTGGTAGTATATCCTTTATCTATTAAAATAGAAGCCACAATTTCGCTATCGGCAAAATTCATTTGACAGCCATAACTCTCTAAAAATAATTTTTTACCAGCTTTATTTTCAGTTTCAATAACGAGTGCTTCGCCTTGTTTAGATTCATCTATTATTTTGTTCTCCATGTAGCTCTTTAAAAACGCAAAGATAAGGCTTTGTTATGACATTTTGACACGTTAACGTTTTTTTGATCAATAAAAATAAAAAAATAATAAAATAATTAAAATGCTGATTAACAATATATTAAAGGCAAAAAAGGTTATATAAATGAGGTATATCACTTGTAATAAAAAATAAAAATTAGGTTTATTCAGATTAAATTTTTTTCCTTTGCAAACTTTAAAATGAAATAATAGAATTTTTTAAAGTAAAGAAAAGGTTTGTTTTTATCTTTTTTTCGTTCAATTATGTACCTATATATATACAATACATGGCAAAGAATTTAGTGATAGTTGAGTCCCCCGCAAAAGCAAAAACTATTGAGGGATTTTTGGGGAAAGATTTCACCGTTAAATCAAGTTTTGGTCATATCAGAGACCTAGTGAAAAAAGGATTTGGTGTAGATATTGAAAATAATTTCACACCAACATACGAAGTTCAGCCGGACAAAGAACGAGTAATTGCTGAACTGAAAAAATTGACAAAAAGTGCCAATATGATATGGTTAGCATCCGATGAGGATCGCGAGGGAGAAGCCATTAGCTGGCATTTATATGAAACATTAGGGTTAACACCAAAAAATACAAAGCGTATTGTTTTCCATGAAATTACAAAACCAGCGATATTAAAAGCAATTGAAAACCCAAGAGAAATTGACATCAACTTAGTAAACGCACAACAAGCTCGTCGTGTATTAGATAGGTTAGTAGGTTTTGAATTATCACCTATATTATGGCGAAAAGTTCGTCCGAGTTTATCCGCTGGACGTGTGCAATCGGTTGCTGTGCGCTTAATTGTAGAACGTGAACGCGAAATTCAGAAATTTACATCAACTTCAGCATTTAAAGTTTCGGCAATTTTTTCAGTTGGTTCAGGTTTATTAAAAGCAGAATTAGATAAACGCTATAATTCAGAAGCAGAGGCCCAAGCCTTTTTAGAAAAATGTAAAATAGCCTCTTATACAATATCTAGTTTAGAAACAAAACCTGCTAAACGCTCTCCTGCTGCACCTTTTACAACATCAACCTTACAACAGGAAGCTGCGCGTAAATTAGGGTTTTCAGTATCGCAAACTATGCAAGTTGCTCAGCGCTTATATGAAGCTGGTCGTATTACATACATGAGAACTGACTCCGTAAATTTATCGGACACAGCCATGGATCAGGCTAACAAAGCCATCAACGAAAATTATGGGGCTAAATATTTCAACCCACGTAAATATAAAAACAAGAGTAAAGGCGCACAAGAAGCGCATGAGGCGATTCGTCCAACCTATATTGATAGAACAGTAATTGATGGTGAACGTAATGAAATACGTTTGTATGATTTAATTTGGAAACGCACAATCGCCAGTCAAATGAGTGATGCCGAATTAGAAAAAACAACTGCAAAAGTAAGTGTAAGTGGTGCTTCAGAAATTTTTGTAGCTCAAGGTGAAGTATTAAAATTTGATGGATTCCTTAAAGTATATATGGAAGGAACAGATGATGAAGATACTGATGAAGAAAACTCATCGATGTTACCTCCAATGACTGTAGGAGAAAAAATTGATAGCAAAGAAGTTTCTGCAACGCAACGTTTCACTCATCATCCTGCGCGATACACAGAAGCTAGTTTAGTTAAGAAATTGGAAGAATTAGGAATTGGTCGTCCTTCAACTTATGCTCCAACCATTAGTACAGTTCAAAAACGAAATTACGTGGAAAAGACTGACAGAGAAGGAACTCCAAGAAATTACACTCATTTGTCGTTAGTAAAACAAAACATTACTAAAGAAACAAAAACTGAAAATACAGGTGCAGAAAAATCTAAATTATTTCCTACTGATATTGGAATGGTTGTAAATGATTTTTTACTACAATATTTTCCAACTATTTTAGATTTTAATTTTACAGCTAAAGTAGAAGAAGAGTTTGATGAAATAGCTGAAGGTCATTTAGATTGGCAAAAAATGTTGGGTGAATTTTATCACCCTTTCCATAAAACTGTAGAGCATACTATGGAAAACAGCGAACGCGCAAGTGGCGAACGTAACTTAGGAATTGATCCTGCAAGCGGAAAACCAATTATTGTGAGAATAGGACGTTTTGGTCCTTTAGCACAAATTGGAGAAACTAATGAAGAAACTGGCGAAGTTGCAAAATTTGCTAGCTTACGTAAAACGCAAAATTTAGATACTATTACGTTAGAAGATGCATTAGATTTATTTAAACTTCCTTTAACATTAGGTGAATACGAGGGCAAGGAAGTGATAGTTGCAGTTGGTCGATTTGGACCTTATATTAAATTAGGAGACGCTTTTATTTCGATTCCTCGTACCATTGATCCATTAACTGTTGATATGGAGCAAGCTTTAGAAATTATCAAAGAAAAAGAAATAGCTGAAGCGCCAATTGCTCATTACCAAGGTAAAGGTGTAACAAAAGGAAAAGGTCGTTTTGGGCCATTTATTAAATATGAAGGTATGTTTATTAATGTTCCTCGCGCTTATGACTTTGATCATTTATCTCAACAAGACATTAATGAATTAATCGAAAAGAAATTAGATAAAGAAGCAAACCGTTATATACAAAATTGGCCGGAAGAAAAAATATCTATTGAAAATGCGCGTTGGGGACCACAAATTAAGTTTGGAAAATTAAATTTAAAACTAATTAAAGACGGTGGCGGTAAATTTACACCTGATGAATTATCTGCATTATCCTTAGATGAAGTAAAAGCAATGATTGTTACTCAAGTGCCAAAAGCCTTTGATAAAAAAGGAAAAAAAGCACCTGCTAAAACTAAAGTGATAAAAATAGGTACAGCAAAAAAAGCACCTGCTAAAAAAACAGTGGTCAAAAAAGCGGCTAGCAAAAAAACCTCGCCACGTAAAGCTCCAGTAAAAAAAGCAACCGCTAAGAAAAAATAGTTTTTTTTAATAAAAAAATAAAGCCTTCAGTAAAAAACTGAGGGTTTTTTTGCTTTAAATAAATGCCTCGTCCTGAAATGAGTTGACACAAAAGTTGACTTATATGAAAAACAAAGGAATTAAAGAGTTTATTAAAAAGACTCAAAAAGATTACAGTCTAGCATTTAAGCTGCAGGTTGTTGATGAGATTGAAAAAGGTCATTT
>CAILKE010000057.1 GCA_903834765.1 uncultured Bacteroidota bacterium | reverse complement strand
ATATATAAATTTTTTTAAAAATGATTCAATTGAATTTATGACAGAGAAAGTAAATACTTTTGATACTTCTTTTAAAATTTTTTCAAATTTTATTAAGAAAAAAATAGGTGATAAAGAAGTTGTACATGAAAATTTTTTTCATATAGTAAATTCTATATATTTTAAACTTTTAATATCTTTTCATTATTTAAATAATATTATCAATGAAAAAGAAGAAAGTGTAAAAGTACCAGAGATATCTTCTGCTATTAATCAACCAATAAATATACCTATGCAAATAGAAGTAAGTAGTGGAGGAAAAATTAAAAAAAATAAAATTGTAAGTGAAAAGAAAAAAAAATGATAATCATATAATTTTATTTTTCATACCAACACCAACAATGGAGGATGAATTATTTTTACCATCGAATGAATATATTATATTGGATGAAAGTGATACTAATGTACTTATTAAAATCGAATTTAGACCATTAATACGTCATACTGACCAATGGGTTTATAATCGCATTATAGATGATAGTAAAGTTAAAGAATATTATGATTCAATTAAAGAAAATAATGATATCAAATGGCATTTAAGTGCGGTTAAAGAAAAATCATCAGATAATTTTATATTGATTGATGGACAGCATAGATATGAAGCGATAAAACTTTATTTGGAGAAAGATGATATTCAAATGGAATGTAATAAATTTGTTTATGTAAATGCTATTAAAATTGATAATATAGAAAAAGATAATGAATATATTATTGATTTATTTAAGAAAATTAATAATAATAAACCTTTAACTGACGAAGATGTGCCTTCATTTCGTATTACTAATCTTATTGCAGATATTTGTAAAGATAAAATATTATCAAAAGGTATTTCGAGAGACCCCAAACATCATACATCACATAAACCAAGATTTCACGTAAAGCAATTAAATGCATTCTTTAATACTAATATTAAACATATTGAAAATATGACGAATGATGAGATAATTACTAATTTGAAGGAATTAAATCATCGTTTAAGTTTAATGACAATTACTGATATTTATTCTAATCGCGAAACAAATAAAAAGGTTTATGATACCGCTTGTAGTCTAGGATTTTTCATAGGAATTACTGATAGTCTCAAATATAAACCAGATAAGTGGATTAAGAAAATTAAAAATATTGATTCACTCTTCGCTTAAAATACTTAAAAAATAAAAAAATAAAGAACTAAGAAATAGATGTTATATTTTTAGAATATTTCCGAATAAAAAGATAATTGCCAAACTTTCGCATTGATTGAAATAGTCATAATACCTAGGACACGTTATTTCATTTCTTGAGAAAAAAATAATCTTAAATATTGACTAAAAGACGATAGTATTGTAGAAGTGGTATTAGAAATTACTAAAACCACATTGGTTTTAAATTAAGATCCGAGGGAGTGTAATTTGAACTGTGTCAAGATCAAAAATAATAACACCCTAATCAATAGTACCGGCTGCAATTGTATTATTGGTATTTTCGTTAATTAAAATAAATGAACCAGAATTTCTATTATCTAAATAACTATCAAAACTAATTGGCTCTGCTGTTTTGATCAACACTTTACAAATATCATTGAGATTCATCGTTCCGTCACTATCCAAAGCCTTAAATGAATGAATATCAACTTTACTAATAACTTCTTTTACTATTGCTTTTGTTCTAAACGAATTTTGTTGAAGTAATATTTTTTGTCCTGGAATATATGAAGCGTTATCCATCCAACAAATCGTAGCAGTGAATTCTCTTTCTGTTCTTGGCAAATACTCGGTTGGCACAATAGAATTTCCTCTACTAATGTCTACATCATCTTTTAAGTGAAGAACAATAGGTGTATTTGTCTCTGCAAATTCTACTTCTTCCTGATTGACTTCTAATTTATCAATCGTACTTTCAATCCCCGAAGGCAACACCGTTACTCGTTGTCCCTTTTTATAAGAACCGCTAACCACTCTACCTGCAAAACCTCTGTAATCATGCAATTCATCGGTTTGCGGACGAATTACATACTGCACTTGAAAACGAGAAACATCGGTTTGTTTGGCTTCAGTAATTTCAATTGTTTCTAAAAATTCTAATAAAGGTTTTCCTTTATACCAAGTCATTTTAGCAGATTTAGTTACCACATTATCTCCAGCTAAAGCGCTAGCTGGAATAAAAGAAATATCTTTTAAATTTAATTGCTTAGCAAAAGTCAAGTAATCAGATTCAATTTGTTTGTACTTATCTTCTGTGTAATTAACCAAATCCATTTTATTAATACATACCAATACATGCGGTATTCCTAAAATTGCAGAAATAATACTATGACGCTTTGTTTGATCGGTAATACCATTTCTTGCATCCACTAAAATAATAGCCAAATTAGCATTAGAAGCACCTGTAAACATATTGCGCGTATACTGAATATGGCCAGGCGTATCTGCAATTATAAATTTACGTTTATCTGTACTAAAATATTTGTATGCCACATCAATTGTAATTCCTTGCTCGCGCTCTGCTCGCAAGCCATCGGTTAATAAAGCCAAATCAATTTCCGTATTAGTTCCTGTTGTTTTACTCTGACGGGTTAATGTTTCAATAATATCTGTTGAAATAGAATTACTATCATACAATAAACGACCAATGAGTGTACTCTTTCCGTCATCTACGTTTCCTGCTGTAAAAAATCTTAATAGTTGCATATGTTTAATTTGATTAATGATTTATGATAAATGACTCAGGATAAATTATTCTCTTTAATCTTTTGTCATTTATCTTTTATCTGATTCTTAGAAGTATCCCCCTTTTTTTCTGTCTTCCATTGCTGCTTCACTCACTCTATCATCCATACGTGTTGCTCCTCGCTCACTTATTTTTGCTTCTTTCAATTCAGAAATAATATCATCAACTGTATACGCTTCACTTTCAATTGCTGCTGTACAAGTCATGTCGCCAACAGTTCTGTATCGTACATTCCTATTTACAATCACATCTTTATCTTCAATAGTAACAAATTCATTTGTATTCATTAACTGTCCACTTTCAGTTAAGATACATTCACGTTCGTGTGTAAAATAAATAGAAGGCAATTCAATATTTTCTCGTTTAATATAATTCCAAACATCTAATTCTGTCCAATTACTTATTGGAAATACCCTAACGTTTTCACCTTTGTTTATTTTACCATTATAAATATTCCATAATTCAGGTCTTTGCATTTTCGGATCCCATTGACCAAATTCATCTCTTACAGAAAAGATTCGTTCCTTTGCCCTAGCTTTTTCTTCATCTCTTCGAGCTCCACCAATACAAGCATCAAATTCAAATTCTTCAATCACATCTAATAGGGTATATGTTTGCAAACCATTACGACTTGGAAATTTACCTTTACCATCTTGAAGTTTTTTAGCTTTAATGGTATCTGCTACATAACGAACAATTAATTTTTCATCTATTTTCTTGGCTAAATTATCACGGTAGGTAATTGCTTCTTCAAAATTATGACCAGTATCAACATGAACCAATGGAAAAGGGAATTTACCGGGGCGAAAAGCTTTTAATGCTAAATGCACCAAACAAATACTATCCTTACCGCCACTAAATAATAAAGCAGGTCTATCAAATTGCCCGGCAACTTCTCGCAAAATATAAATTGCTTCTGCTTCTAACTCATCTAAATAATCTTTACTCTTCATAATCTGTATTTTTTCGCTTCTCGTCTTCGCTCGAAATGACAAGCTTTGTATTGTGATATTATTTCTCTTATTTTCTTTGTGCCTACTTTGCCTCTTTGCGGTTAAATTATTTCAACGCCTGTAACAAATCATTTAAAATATCTTCTTTATTTTCTAAGCCAATAGATACCCGAATTAAACCTGGAGTAATCCCAACATTTAATCTTTCAGCTTCACTTAGTTTACAATGAGTTGAAGATGCCGGATGCGTCACAATACTTCTTGCATCACCTAAATTTGGTGATATTTTTATCATTTGTAATTTATCTAAAAATTGTTTGGCAGCATCATAACCACCCTTCAAAGTAATTGTAATAATACCACCTCCAGCTTTCATTTGTTTTTGAGCAATCGCATGATGAGGGTGTGATGGTAAAAATGGATAAGAAACATTTTCTAATTGTGTATGCCCTTCTAGTTTTTGAGCAACGTATAAGGCATTCTCACAATGTCTATCCATACGCAATGCCAACGTCTCCAAACTCTTACTCAATATCCAAGCATTAAAAGGACTCATAGACGGGCCAGTTAATCTTCCAAACAAATAAATATCATGAACTAATTCTTTTTTTCCAACTACAACACCTCCTAGAACTCTTCCCTGTCCATCCATATATTTAGTAGCTGAATGAATTACTAAATCAGCACCATGCTTAATTGGATTTTGTAAATAAGGAGTCGCGAAACAATTATCAACTATTAATAAGACATTATGTTTCTTAGCAACTTTAGCTACTAATTCTAAATCAATTAATTCAATAGCAGGATTAGTAGGCGTTTCTAAATAAATGAATTTAGTTTCTGGCTTAAATAACTTTTCAATTTCAGCAACATTGTTGGTATTGAAATAAGAATAAGTAATATTCCATTTCGGAAAATACTTTGTAAACACAGCATGCGTTGCTCCAAATACAGAAGAACAAGAAACCACATGATCTCCTGATTTTAAAAGAGACATAAAGGTTGTAAATATTGCTGCCATTCCTGAAGCAGTTGCAAAACCAGTTTCAGCACCTTCCAACAAACAAACTTTATTAATAAACTCATTCGTGTTTGGATTCACATAACGAGAATAAATAAAATCATCCGACTCTTCATTAAAAGCTGCACGCATTTCCTCTGCAGTATCAAAAATAAAACTGGAGGTTAAGTATAATGGAACAGAATGCTCATTATTATCAGTTCGTTCAAATTGAGCTCTGATGGCCTGTGTTTCAAATTGTTTGTTTTCCATAAATAAGTTTAATTAATAGTTACCTTATAAGTAATTTTAGCCGTTGGCTCTAATGTTTTTGTCACCGAACAATATTTTTCCATTGATAATTTAACTGCTCTATCTACTTTATCTTTATCTAAATTTCCTTTTAAAATAAAATGTACTTCGATAGTTTTAAATAATGAATAACCTTCGATACCAACTGGCTCTCTCTCTCCATCCACTTCAATATCAAACGACTCAATTTCTTGTTTTTGTTTTCTTAAAATAGAAATTATATCAATTGCACTGCAACCGCCTAAAGCAGCCAACAATAATTGCATTGGACGCATTCCTTTATTATGTCCTCCAATTGCAGGTGCACCATCAATAGATATACTATTACCATCTTCATTGATCGCTTCAAAATTAAAATCTGAATCGAGTCTTTTTAAATTAATACGCATAGGATGTTTTTCTTCAAAGATAACCAAATTTAAAACTCATTTATACCATTTACAGTAGTATATTTCATGGTATACTTTACCCCTGGATTGATTTATTTATAAGCACTATGACTCATTAAAGCTGCTTCGTGAAAACCACATAAAATCAACTTCAATTTGTTTTTGTATGTATTGATATCTCCAATTGCATAAACGCCTTCGATATTGGTTGAGTAATCGTCTGGATTAACTTCAATGGCATTTTTATCAATATTTTAACCCCACTTTTCGATTGGCCCTAATTTAGGACTTAGACCAAATAAAGGAATTAAATTATCAGCAACAATAGTTTTCTCTTCTTGAGTTTTAGAGTCAATCACGGATACACTTTTTAAGATTGCATCACCACTAACCTTCGTTAAATTGGTATTCAATAATAAATCGATTTTGCCTTCTGTTGCCAAAGACATCACTTTATTTACACTATCTGGAGCTCCCCTAAAGGATTCGCTACGATGAACAAGTGTTACTTTTTTTGCAACATTTGCTAAAAAGATAGTCCAAGCTAAAGCACTATCACCTCCTCCTGCAATTACTAAATTTTTATCACAGTATGTTTCTGGTTCTAATGCGTTAGATATTCATGATTTTAATTTACTATAAATTAGGTTGTGGAGTAGTTCTTAAGTAAGGTTTAATTTCAGTAAATCCCTTAGGAAATTTAGCAGGAATATCTTCTGTTTTAATCGCAGGAATTACAACAACATCTTCACCTTGTTTCCAATTGGCTGGCGTTGCAACACTGTAATTAGCAGTTAATTGTAACGAGTCTATCACTCTTAAAATTTCAGTAAAGTTTCTTCCAGTAGATGCTGGATAAGTAATTAATAATTTCACTTTTTTATCTGGACCAATAATTACCACAGAACGTACAGTAAATTTATCAGATGCATTTGGATGAACAAAGCCATATAAATTCGAAACTTCAAAGGTTGGATCAGCAATAATTGGGTAATTTATAACTGTATTTTGTGTTTCATTAATATCCTTAATCCATTGTAAATGTGACTCAACAGAGTCAACACTTAGCGCAATTACTTTTACACCTCGTTTATCAAATTCTGGTTTAAATTTAGCTACACTTCCTAACTCAGTTGTGCAAACAGGTGTAAAATCTGCTGGGTGGCTAAATAATACAGCCCAGCTGTCACCTAACCATTGATGAAATTTAATATTCCCTTCGCTTGACTCTGCTAAAAAGTCTGGTGCGATATCTCCTAATCTAATTGACATTTTTTTATTGATTTTAATATGATTAATAATTAACTGTTTCTTTTTTTAGTACTGTTTTCTTTGTTTCTTCTTTAGCCAAACTAACTTTCTCATCTACTAAAGAAATAAATAAATTATGCTTTAATATATAATCACGGTTTGCGATTAAGTTTGTCAAATTCACTTTACCAACAACATAGTGATAATTTTTACTTGTATACTTTTCAGATATTTCATCAAATTCAATTTGCTTTAAATCATCGCTATTATTGTATCTGAAATAAGCCTCAATAACTACGTCATTTGTAAAAGTTGGCGCATGTTTTTGTGCGTACTTTTTAAATTCATACTTATACCCATGAGACAAAGCAGAAATATCAGATAACACTGCTGCGCCAGTAGGATAAGAACCAGCTCCTCTTCCTTGCAAGAATTGTTCGCCGGAAAATTTACCTTCCACTATTACTCCATTAAATTCATTATCTACATTATATAAATGATTATGCTCTTTAATGAATCTAGGCGCAACAAATACACTTACTTTATCATCCCCTAACCGCTGAATAATGGGTGTTAATTTAATTTTGTATCCTTTTTCAGAAGCGTACTTAATATCATTTTCATGTAAAGTTGTGATTCCAATATTTAATACTTCTTCTTGATTAATTATTAAACCAAAAGCATGTAACGCAATAATAACAGATTTAAACTTAGCATCATATCCTTCCACATCATTTGTAGGATCAGATTCAGCAAAACCTTTGTCTTGTGCCTGTTTCAAAGCATCTGCATAAGACAATTTTTCAGCAATCGTTTTAGTTAAAATGTAATTGGTGGTACCATTAAAAATACCAGACACTTTTTCTAACTCTTCATTATCAAAATATTCTTCTAAAGAACGAATGATTGGTATACTTCCACAAGCTGAAGCTTCGTATAATAATGACACATTGTTTTCTTTTTGCAATCGGTATAATTCTTCTAAATGTGTAGCTAATAATTTTTTATTTGCTGTTACCACATGCTTACCTCTTTTAAGAGCCTCGCTAACTATTTTAAATGCTTCGTCCGCATCATCAATTAATTCAACTACCACATCTATTTCGGGGTTATTTAAAATTTCCCATTTATCATAGGTAATTAACTCTGTTCCTACTGTGCGAGCTTTATTTTTATTCTTCACTGCAATCTTTACGATATCGGCTTTGAAACCTGTGCTGTTATTTAAAACGTGGTAAAGACCTTGTCCTACGCATCCAAATCCGAACAATCCTATTTTTAATTTCTTACTCATTGTTATATTTTTATATTGTTACTTTTTACTTTTTACTTTTTGTGTTTCATAATAATTTTGAATATGCTTTGTTAACTGCGCTGTTTCAATTAAAAATCCATCGTGTCCGTATAATGAATCAATTTCACTATAGATAGCATTTGGAATATCTTTAGCCAATGCTTGCTGTTCGCTAGTAGGAAAAAGAATATCTGAAGTAACACCTATTACTAAAGTTGAAACTTCAATACCATTTAAGACGGTTTCCACACTATAAGCTCTTTCACGCGCAACATTATGAGAATCCATTGCTTCAGATAAACGAACATAGGAGTATGCATTAAAACGCTTTACAAGCTTCTCTCCCTGATAACGTTGATAAGAGGAAGCTGCATGGTTATTAATATTATTATTACCGATATTCTTCTGAGTACTATTATAGGTATTGTAATTTCTATAACTTAGCAATGCAATACTACGAGCTGCTTGCAAACCTTTCTCACCTCCAGCAACTGTATTTCCAAAATATGTTCTGTCAGCTTTGATTGCTAAACGTTGAGACTCGTTAAATGCAATACCCCAAGGAGAATGGTTTGAATTCGTAGCAATTAAAATTAAATTATCTGTTAAATGAGGGTTTTGCAATACCCATTCTTGAGCTATTTGTCCGCCTTGCGAACCTCCAATGAGTGTATGAATTTTTTCAATTCCCAAATACTCTTTTAACACTTGTAAAGTCTTAGCCATATCTCTAATAGTAATTAGGGGGAAATAACTGAACCAGGATGTGTTGGTATCTGGGTTAATACTTAAAGGACCTGTTGTACCATAACATGAACCTAAGTTATTAGCACACACAATAAAATAATCTTTAGGATTAAAAAAATCGTTTTCACCAAATAAACCCGGCCACCAATCAAACACATCACTGTTTGCCGTTAATGCATGGGAAACCCAAATTACGTTGCTCTTATCCGCATTCAAAGTACCGAAAGTATGGTAAGCAATTTCCAATTGAGGAAGTGATAATCCGCTCTCTAACTGAAATCGCTTGTTGTATTTGTATATTTGTATAGACATGATTTTAGTTTTTATTAATTAAACCTATCAGATTTTCAAAACCTGATAGGTTTACATTAAAATATTAGTTCAATAATAATTCTAATTCTTGCACCGTTGTTTTTTCTAATTTTTCGAATGCCGAAACTAAATCTTGCTTAATATCATCTATATGTTCGATACCTACCGAAAGCCTTAATAAACCTGCTTCTACACCCGCTAATTTTTGTTCGGCATCACTTAATTGCTCATGTGTAGTTGATGATGGTTGAATGATTAACGTTTTGGCATCACCAACGTTTGCCAAATGACTAATTAAATTTAGGTTATTCACAAAAAAATCAGCGGCTACTTTTCCTTTTTTTAATTTAAAAGATAACACACCTCCAAATCCATTTTTTAAATATTTTTTTGCAAGCGTATGGTATTTCGATGATTCTAAACCAGGGTAATTAACATACTCTACCTCATCACGTGTCTCTAACCATTGAGCTACAGCTAATGCATTTTCTACATGACGCTGAACTCTTAATGATAAGGTTTCTAGACCTGTAATTAGTTGGAACGAATTAAATGGCGAAAGTACTGCACCAAAATCTCTTAAGCCTTCAACCCTTGCTCTAATAATAAAAGCAATATTTCCAAATGGTCCTTTTTCGCCAAATACATCATTAAAAACTAAGCCATGGTAACCAGCAGAAGGTTCAGAAAATTGTTTAAATTTTCCATTACCCCAATTATAATTTCCACCATCAATAATAACACCACCAACACTAGTGCCATGTCCGCCAATCCATTTAGTAGCAGATGCTACAACTATGTTAGCGCCATGTTCTAAAGGACGAAATAAATAACCGCCAGCACCAAAAGTATTATCAACCACTAAAGGCAAATCATATTTTTTAGCTAGTGCTGCAATTTTTTCAAAATCAGGAATGTTAAATGCAGGATTTCCTATGGTTTCTAAGTATAATGCTTTCGTGTTTGCATCTATCAATTTTTCAAAAGCTTCGGCACTATCACCATCGGCAATGCGAGCATCAATACCTAAGCGTTTAAATGCAACTTTAAATTGGTTAGCTGTACCGCCATATAAAAATGATGTTGATACAAAATTGTCACCTGCTTCTAAAATATTATTAAGTGCTATAAATTGTGCGGCTTGTCCAGATGAAGTTGCTAATGCTGCTACTCCGCCTTCTAAAGCAGCTATGCGTTTTTCAAACACATCTGTTGTAGGATTCATTAAGCGCGTGTAAATGTTTCCGAACTCTTTTAAGCCAAATAAGTTCGCAGCATGCTTGCTATCTTTAAAAACATAAGATGTTGTTTGGTAAATTGGTACTGCTCGTGAACCTGTTGTTGGATCTGCATCTTGACCTGCATGTAATTGTAATGTTTCGAATTTTTGTTTAATAATTGTGCTCATGTTTTTAGGTTTTAAAGGTTTATTTATTTTCTTATTTATGATTTTTATTTATTATGCTTACATTCCCTTTAAGCAAAGGGTTTTAAGCGTTAATTACTAAATATTGATTCCGAAAAAACGATTTGTTTGTTTTCTTGAGAAGTTAAAATATTAACATCGCTTATTAAACGAGTAGCATGAGAAGAACTGATGTAAGGAAATTGAACGCCACCTCTTTGAGCAAAACCATAATCAGCTTGCACAGTTAAATAATTACGGTGATTTGATTCGCCTATTAAATTAGTTGAAGTAACAATTTTTGTATGTATGTGTTTATTTGAGTTCATGATGTTTTTTGTTTTTATCCGTCAAAGACAGAATGGTTATTTGAAATAAAAATTAGAGATTGATTTGATTCTTGAAATAAAGAATGCATCAAAGATTCCTTGGGTTTGCCAAGGTTAATTTTCCGATCAATTAAAACGAAAAAATTAGCTTAGCACATGCTGCAACAACAACACATATAAGCCATCATGAAAAATGGAGAAAAAATATTAAGCGTTACACTTAAGTTGACTTGTTTAAATTTAGATTTTTTTGATACTGTGTGTTTCATTATCTTTGTTTTTAATTTATTTGTCTCCGTTTTTCATCGGAGTAGGAGTTAGCACCTGTTTTCCAATCGCGCCTTAGCGCGACTTTTAGTTGGTTGCTAGTGGGTCTATGAGCCTATTCTCTCGCCACTTCTTAATAAATTAATTACACACATAAGGGGTAACTAATTCTGATGCAAATGTAAGTGATTTTAATTTATACTTCCAAATAAATTAAAAAATATTTTTAAAATCATTGATTTTATTGGTCATTTGAACAATCTATCTTTTAGTAAAAAGTATAAATGTGCTCAATTATTTAAAGTAAGCAACCTCATTATTTAAAGTGATTTATGGTTTTTTACAAAATTCATTAATCAAAACAAGTTCTTTTTAATGTAATTTAGCACACATTATTATTTTACTCTCAATATACAATTTCGAAAAATACATCTCATGACATTAACTAAAGGGTACGCAGCGAAAAGTGCTGGAGAAGCACTAAGTAATTTTAATTTCCAAAGAAGAGAAGTTGGCTCTCATGATGTGCAATTCGATATATTATATTGCGGTGTATGTCACTCCGATCTGCACCAAATTCGAAATGAATGGGGTGGAACTAATTTTCCAGTTGTACCAGGGCATGAAATCGTTGGACGCGTTACTAAAGTAGGTACTCTTGTCACAAAATTTAAACAAGGCGATCTAGCAGGAGTTGGTTGCTTAGTAGATTCTTGCAGAGATTGTGATAATTGCAAAAAAGGCTTGGAACAATTCTGTAGGAATGGCGCCACAAGCACATACAATAGTAAAGACAAGCATTTAGGCGGAGTTACTTATGGTGGTTACTCAAAACAAATTGTAGCTGATGAAGCTTTTGTATTAAAAATTTCTGATAAATTACCGTTAGAAACTGTTGCGCCTCTTTTGTGCGCAGGAATTACCACCTACTCGCCTCTGAGGCATTGGAAAGTAGGAAAAGGGCATAAGGTGGCGGTTGTTGGTTTGGGTGGATTAGGACACATGGCTGTTAAATTTGCATCTTCATTTGGAGCTGAAGTTACAATGTTGAGTACCTCTCCTGATAAAGAAAAAGATGCGCGTAAATTAGGGGCGCATCATTTTGCAAATACTAAAATTACCGAACAAATAAAAGCATTAGCGAGTAAATTCGATTTCATCATCGATACGGTTTCGGCCCAACATAATTACAATGATTACTTAGCAATGCTTAATACGGATGGTGTCATGATTTGTGTTGGTGCACCTCCTACTCCATCTCAAATTATGGCCTTTAGTTTAATTGGTGGTCGCAAAAGCCTTGCTGGATCATTAATTGGAGGCTTACCTGAAACTCAGGAAATGTTAGACTATTGCGCTGAACATAACATTACTTCTGATATAGAACTTATCCGCATGGATTATATTGATAAAGCATTTGAACGTATGCTTGCAGGTGACGTTAAATATCGTTTTGTAATTGACATGGCTACATTATAAATACACGATACTTAAATCTATTTAAATAATAAAAATTATGGCAAATCTTTTTTCTCCATTAAAAATAAAAAACATCGAACTTAAAAATAGAATCATTGTATCTCCTATGTGTCAATATTCGAGCGAAGATGGATTTGCCAATGATTGGCATTTAGTTCATTTAGGAAGTCGAGCAGTTGGCGGTGCAGCATTAATTATATCTGAGGCAACAGCTGTTTGTCCCGAAGGAAGAATATCTCCAAGCGATTTAGGAATTTGGAAAGACGAACACATCCCTTTTTTAAAACGCATCACGGATTTCATAGAAAAACAAGGATCAATAGCTGGTATTCAATTGGCTCATGCAGGAAGAAAATCTAGTCAAACACCACCCTGGGATGGTGCAAAAGAAGTAAGTCCTGAAAATGGCGGTTGGCAAACTGTTGCGCCCAGCGCAGTCGCCTTTAAAGAAGGAGATGTTATTCCTCATGAAATGAGTATTAACGAAATAAAAACAGTAATTCAACAATTTCAGGATGCTGCCTTACGCTCTAAACAAGCGGGATTTAAAGTCATTGAACTTCACGGCGCGCATGGTTATTTAATTAATGAATTTCTTTCACCACATAGCAATAAGCGTAAAGACGAGTATGGTGGTTCCTTTGAAAACCGCATTCGTTTTTTATTAGAGATTATTGAAAGTGTTAGAAAAGTATGGACAGAGGAATATCCATTATTTGTAAGACTATCAACTACCGAGTGGATTGAAGGGGCATGGACAATAGATGATTCTATTAAACTCACGGAAATATTGAAAACAAAAACAATTGATTTAATTGATTGTTCAACTGGCGGTAATGTATCTGGTGTAAAAATAACGATTAAGCCACTTTATCAGGTTGAGTTTGCGGAACAAATAAAAAAGACAACAGGCATGTTAACTGGAGCTGTGGGCTTGATCACAAGCGCAAAAGAAGCCAATGCCATCATAGAAGAATCGAAAGCTGATGTAGTTTTATTAGCCCGCGAATTATTACGTGATCCTTATTTTCCATTACGAGCAGCTACTGAATTGGAGTTGGAAACACCTTGGCCTTTGCAATATGAAAGAGCTAAGAAGCATAAGTGATTTTTAGGTAAATTTAATATTACTTAAAATTTTCCTTCACAACGTTTTCAAACTCATCTTTCAAATGCGTATTCGTTGCCATAATTTCTTTGCCAAACAACCAATTAGTAGAACCTGAAAAATCAGCGACTGTTCCGCCTGCTTCTTTCACAATTAATGCGCCAGCTGCAACATCCCAAGCATTGAGATTGTATTCAAAAAAAGCATCCACGCGCCCACATGCCAAATAACAGAGGTCAACAGCGGCAGCGCCTATACGCCTGACGCCATGGGTATGTTTCATTAAATAAGTCAACGTATTAATGAATGGTTCTAAACGAGAAAAATTATAAATCGGAAAACCGGTCGCTATTAAACTATCCGACAAAGTTTGACGTGCGGATACCGAAATTTTTTCGCCATTTAAAAAAGCACCGCCTTTTGTATAAGCCCAAAAACATTGATCTTGCGACACTTCATATACTACACCAGAAATAATTTCGCCCTTATGTTCCAATGCTATACTAATAGCATAACTCGGAATACCATGTATGAAATTAGTCGTTCCGTCTAAAGGATCAACAATCCAATTGTATGGTTTAATCTCACTCTTTGTGTTTTCTTCTACTATAAATCCAGCGTCTAGAAGCAACACTTGTAAGCGTTCTACAATAAGTTGTTCTGATGTTTTATCAACATAACTCACTAAGTCGTTAAGCCCTTTGATTTCAACATTTTCGTATTTAAAATTTTTTCGTTCTTGTCGTATGAATTCACCTACTTCTTTGGCTATTAAAACTACTTGCCTTGTAAGGTTTTCTAAATCTATCATCTTTAAGATTTTTATTATGTAGATGTTTTTCTTTATATCCTTTTTCGTCTAGAAAAAAGAACGGAAATAAAAATCGTTTTTACCTTCTAAAAGTCTAATGTAAGTTAGTGCTTATCAAAGAAATAAATTCCTTACGAGTCGCATCTTTTAAAAACTCACCGGTAAATGCAGAAGTTGTTGTAGCGCTATTTTGTTTTTGAATGCCACGCATTTGCATACATAAATGCGAACATTCAATCACCACTGCAACACCTAAAGGTTTTAAAGTATCTTGGATACAATCCCTGATTTCATTGGTTAAACGTTCTTGCACTTGTAAACGACGGGCAAAAGCATCCACCACGCGAGGTAATTTACTTAATCCAACAATATGTCCATTTGGTATATAAGCAATATGAGCCTTTCCGAAGAAAGGTAATAAATGATGCTCGCACAAACTGTATACTTCAATATCTTTTACAATTACCATTTGACTATAATCTTCCTTAAACATAGCCGAACGTAAAATTTCAGCTGGGTTCAAATCGTAGCCTTGAGTTAAAAACTGCATAGCTTTAGCAGCTCTTACCGGGGTTTTCAATAATCCTTCGCGCGTAGGGTTTTCTCCCACATCATCTAAAATGTTTTTATACATATCCGAAATAGAATCAACTAACTTATCGTTATATTGATCTATTTTTTTATAACCTGTAATATCGTGTTCAAATTCTTCGTTTAGCATTGTTTTATGTTTTCAATTTAATATGCGTATTATTATTCTCCAAAATACTCCACGTAATTATTTTCAGTTTCGTATAATTTGATACCGTGAAGTGTACCTCCCATTATAGATATTTTAGCAGCTAATTTATTCCAAATAAAAATAGCGACATTTTCTGTAGAAGGCATAATATTCATTCCTTCCACATCTATATTCAAATTTTTATGATCCAATACTTCTGTTACATCTGTTCTGATTAAATCTCCTAAGTCTTTTAAATTAATTACGAAGCCTGTGTCGGGGTTAATTTCTCCCTTCACTGTTACGTATAAGTCATAGTTATGACCATGCCAATTTTTATTGGCACATTTTCCAAAAATAGTGGCATTTTTTTCTTCACTCCAATTAGGATTAAATAATTTGTGAGCGGCATTAAAATGTTCTTTGCGAGTAATATAAATCATAGTAAATTAACGGTTGTAAAAATAGCAATAAAAATGAACATATTAATCGTAGCAGCTACTCAATTTGAAGTAAAACCTTTACTGGATCTTTTAGAAATAAAATACATACACGTTGGCTTACAGCACAGCGAAAAAGTATTTGAAAACAAACAAATACAGGTTCTGATCACAGGAGTTGGTATGGTAAATACAGCCTATATGATGGGAAGATATAGTAATAGTTTATATGATTTAATCTTAAACGTTGGTGTTTGTGGCGCTTTCGATAAAACCCTCGAAATTGGCCAATTAGTAGAGGTTACCGAAGATACCTTAAGTGAATTAGGTGCAGAAGATGGTGATAATTTCATAACCTACGATCAATTAAATTTGGGAGGAACGCATATTTATAATTCTTATACAAACGATGAGTTTTGGAAAATAAATAACCTCAAAAAAGTAAAAGGCATTACTGTTAATACCGTTCATGGTAATAATAGCAGCATTGAAAAAATAAAAAAACGTCATCATCCTGATGTAGAAAGCATGGAAGGTGCTGCATTCTTAGCTTCTTGCGGACGAGCAAAACATTACACACAAATACGCGCTATTTCTAA
This sequence comes from uncultured Bacteroidota bacterium, assembly GCA_903834765.1. Lineage (GTDB taxonomy): Bacteria > Bacteroidota > Bacteroidia > B-17B0 > Aurantibacillaceae > UBA4416. Next base: position 66,560 of record CAILKE010000057.1, on the reverse strand, counting down.
CTTTGTAGAGAAACGTGATAAAAGTAAATGGAATATGCCTTTAGCTATTAAAAACTTGAATGATTTTTTGATTAATTTTATTGAAATTATTTAAAATAAATCAATTATGAACTTCACCCTTGGTTTTTCTCCATGCCCTAACGATTGTTTTATTTTTGATGCACTCATTCATAAAAAAATTGATACACAGGGTATTGATTTTACAATTATCATGGAAGACGTAGAAGCCTTAAATAACAGGGCTTTTAAACAAGAGTTAGATATCACCAAATTAAGTTACCACGCCTTTTTATATTTAACAAATGAATATGCCTTATTAAATAGTGGAAGTGCTTTAGGCTTTAACTGTGGGCCTTTATTGGTAAAAAAAACAGGGCATAACATCAACAATATAGATTCGGCTTCCATTGCAATTCCTGGCAAATACACAACCGCAAATTTCTTATTGTCTATAGCCTATCCAATGGCCACAAACAAAGAAGAAATATTGTTTAGCGAAATAGAGAATTCAGTGTTGACTAATAAGGTAGATGCCGGTTTATTAATTCACGAAAATCGATTTACCTACCAAGATAAAGGACTCGAAAAAATAATAGATCTAGGCGAATACTGGGAAAGTTTGATTCAATCGCCAATCCCATTGGGTGGTATCGTTGTGAAACGAACACTAAATTCAACCATACAAAAAACTATAGATTCGTTGATTAAACAAAGTGTGGAATTTGCCTTTGCTAACCCGGAAAGCTGCATGACATTTGTAAAAAAACATGCTCAAGAAATGAACGAAGAGGTGATGAAAAAACACATTGCACTTTATGTGAATGAATTTTCTATAGACCTTGGCGAAATTGGCAAAAAAGCCATTCAATTGCTAATAAACAAAGCGATTGAACAAAATTTGGTAAAAAATGTTCACCCTGCTATTTTTGTAAAATAAATTCTATTTATTGGTGTTTTATGCGAAATTAAAAGTTATCACATTCCACTCATACCTAAAAATAGCAGTTTATACCATACTTTATTAAATAGTATAATTTTCTGCTACATTTATAAAAAAATATAATTATGCGAAATCTTATTTTAGTATCTGCTACTCTATTTACGGTAGCAAACACCTTTGCACAAACACTAACTCCAGGTATTAATTTATCTCACATCGACTCAACTGTTAGTCCACGAAATGATATGTTTAAATTTGCTAATGGTAAATGGCTGAAAACTCAACAAATACCAGCAAGTGATGGCAGTTGGGGAAGTTTCAATGAAATCAACGAACGAAACATTGTGAATTTGAGAGCTTTAATTGCTGATATTACTAAGGATGCTACAGCTCCTGTTGGAACAAATAAACAAAAATTACGTGATTTTTATTTAGTAGGAATGGATTCTACCAAAACAGATAAAGATGGTATTAAGCCAATTAGCGCCGATTTAGCAGCAATTGATTTAATTAAAACAAAAAGCGATTTAATTAAAACCTCTGCGATGCTTAATAAAAAAGGCGTTCAAAGCATGTTAGGTTTTTATGTGTATTCTGATTTCAAAAACTCTAATGCAAACACTTGTTATTTAGGACAAACAGGCATAGGCTTACCTGATAGAGATTATTACTTTGATGCACAATATGAAACCATTAAAAAAGAATACCAAGATTACATAGTTCGCATGTTTGAATGCCTTGGTAATACTCCTGAAATAGCAAAAGCTAATGCGGCAATTATTATGAATGTGGAAACTGAATTAGCAAAAGTTTCTCAAAATGCTACTGAACAAAGAGATATAGAAAAACAATACAATCCTTATACACTTGTCGAATTAGAAAAAATAACTCCCAATATTAATTGGAACACCTATTTCCTATCAATTGGCATCAAAACACCTCAAAAATTAGTATTGAATAATGTAAAATTTTATGAAGGCTTAAACACAACAATCAATTCAATATCTGTTGCTGATTGGAAAGTATTTTTAAAATGGAAATTAATTGATGAAGCTGCGCCATATTTATCAAATAATTTTATTACTGAAAGTTTTAAATTTAAAGGAACGGTATTATCAGGTCGAAAATCGATGAAGCCTCGTTACAAGCGCGTACAAGGCGCTTTAGATGAAGCGTTAGGAGAAGCTTTAGGTAAATTTTACGTTGATAAATACTTCAATGGTAACTCGAAGAAAAAAGTGAATACCATGGTAGATAATTTAGTTGCATCTTATCGTGAACGTTTAAACTCACGTGAATGGATGAGTGCTGAAACAAAATTACAAGGGCAAAAAAAATTAGATAAATTAATTCGCAAATTAGGTTTTCCTGATACGTGGATTAATTACACGGCTTTATCTATTGGAAAAGAATCGTATTGGAAAAATGTATGTAATGGTCGTAAATTCCAATACGGTCGTATGTTGGCTAAAATTGGAAAACCTGTTGATAGAATGGAATGGGGTATGACGCCTCCAACAGTAAATGCATATTATAACCCAACATCTAATGAAATTGCTTTCCCAGCAGGTATTATGCAAGTACCATTTTTTGATCCTAATGCAGATGATGCCTTTAATTATGGTGTAATGGGCGCTATTATTGGTCACGAATTAACACATGGTTTTGACGACCAAGGAGCGCAATTTGATGCTGATGGGAATTTAAAAATGTGGTGGACAGAAAAAGACTACCAAAACTTTAAAGACAAAACAAAATTAATCATTGAACAATTTAATGCTTATGTGGCTATTGATACATTGCACGTAAATGGAGAGTTGACTCAAGGTGAAAACATTGCTGATTTAGGTGGATTAACCATGTCTTATTATGCATATAAAAAATCTTTAAATGGAGCTAAATCACCCGTAATGGCAGGTTATACAGGTGAACAACGTTTCTTTATCTCTTGGGCTCAAGGATGGAAAACATTAATGCGTGATGCCGCTTTAAAACAACAAGTAGCTACAAACCCTCATTCACCAGGCAATTTCAGAGCTATTGCTCCTTTAAGCAACATGACTGAGTTTTATGAAGCATTTGGTGTCAAAGAAGGAGATGGTATGTTCAGACCAGCTGAAAAGCGTGTAAACATTTGGTAGAATTGGTTGTTTATTAATCATAATTATTAGCCTGATTAATTGTATTTAATCAGGCTATTTTATGAAAACATAAAATTTTAAAATAAAACACGATGAATCGTTACCTTAAATTAGCCTTATGTATCCTATTGCCATTAATGGTTGGTGGCATTAGCGGATTCGCCACAGCAACAAGCATTAACACATGGTATGTGACGTTAAACAAACCGTTTTTCAATCCACCAAATTATTTATTTGGACCAGTTTGGACAACACTTTATATATTAATGGGCGTATCATTGTATTTAATTTTACAAACACCTAAGAATGAGCATAGAAAAAATGCAATTACTGTTTTTGCTGTACAGTTGTTTTTAAATTTTTGGTGGAGTTTTATTTTCTTTAAATTTCAATATTTAGGTCTAGCGTTCATTGAAATTATCACGATGTGGATCTATATTTTAATGATGATTATTAACTTTCATAAGATACATAAAACAGCGGCATATCTTCAAATTCCTTATATAATGTGGGTTAGCTTCGCTACGCTATTAAATGCAAGTTTATGGTGGTTAAACAGATAATTTTTTGAAGACTAATCTCTTAGCTTGAAATTTTGTCCTAAATAAACACGCTTCACCATTTCATCATCTGCTAACTCCTGTGCAGAGCCTGATTTAATAACTTCTCCTGCATACAATAAATAGGTTCTATCTGTAATATTTAATGTTTCGTGTACATTATGATCGGTAATTAAAATACCTATATTTTTATCTTTCAATTTTCGTACAACGCTTTGAATATCTTCAACTGCAATAGGATCAACACCCGCGAAAGGTTCATCTAATAAAATAAATTTTGGGTCTGTTGCTAAGGCTCTAGCAATTTCGGTTCTGCGGCGTTCACCACCTGATAATTGGTCTCCTAAATTTTTACGCACATGATGTAAAGCAAATTCATCTAATAAACTTTCAACCTTATAAGCTTGTTCTGCTTTGGTTTTATTAGTCATTTCGAGAACAGCTCGTAAATTATCTTCAATACTGAGCTTACGAAATACTGAAGCTTCTTGCGGCAAATAGCCAACGCCTAGTTGCGCACGGCGATACATGGGCTCATTTGTAATATCTCTATCATCTAAAAATATTTTGCCCGAGTTAGGTTTCACCATTCCCACTATCATATAAAAGGAGGTCGTTTTACCGGCTCCATTAGGTCCTAATAGTCCAACAATTTCGCCTTGTTGCACTTGAACACTTACGTTGTTGGCAACAATTCTATTTTTATATTTCTTTACTAAATTTTCCGAACGTAGTATCATTTATTACAAAATTATCTAATCTATATGGGGCATGAAGTTATACTAAAAAAATAAATAAAAGATAAGCATATATACCTATGAGGTTAAAATAACTTAAAAGGATAACTGAAATCCAAATTTAACTCCAAAATTATCATTGAAACTAGCTCGTTTGTAAGTAGTTCTCCATAAAGCATCCACTCTAAATATTTTAAAAATATTTTCAATCCCAGCACTCATTTCAATATAAGGTTCGTTACCAAGTGCATTAAGGGAGGAAGGAAAAATCATCGTTGCTCTATTTCTATCATTCACAGTTCCCCATAATGCTTTGGCAGTAACAACTTCACGCCATTTTAATTTTTTAATCAAAGGGATTTTATTAAATAATAATCCTTCAAAGTGATGGAAAAATCCTACCGCCGCATATCTATCGCTGGCAAATTCATAATACTTCATCATATTATAAGATAATTCATCATAAACATAGGTTTCATTACCACCATGCAGCTCCATTAAAGGGTAAGGTACCGCACCAAATATTTGACCAATTTCTGCCGTATAATCTGTATAGCCTAATAAAGAAACCAATCTGATACGATCGCTCAATTTAAATACTAATTTTTGATAATCATACTCGCCTCTGAAAGCATCTTGTAAGGATTTTGTATAGTTAACTTGAACAACAGGCCATTTAGTTCTTAAACTGATTCGCTTGAAATCACCATTAATAAATTTTTCTTTAAAAGCAAAACGTATATTGATTTTAATCTCAGTATTTTTAATATTTTCTTTTGTGGCAATTCTTCCATCATTTTTATAATAAAGATAACCATTAGTAGATAAAGGAGTAATTGTTCTTCCTACAAGGGAAATACGAGATGATAAACCATCTATCCAATCTCTCTCAAACCAAGCTGTCACATTATCTACACGTGTTAAATTAGTTAATGGGCTAACCCTTAGTAAAGAAGCAAAAATATTATCTTGAGAAAAACCATTTTGACTCTGTCCTAAAATTTCATAATCACTTTTAAAATTCATACCCACCATGGAGCGATTCTTTTTCTTACTAATAAATGTTTTAAATCCTACACTATATTTATACCTCTCGTCTTTAGTTCCATAAGCAACATAACCTTCGAGTTGATACCATTTACTAAACTTTTTACTTGTTCTGCCTCCAAACCTAAGTCGTAATCCTTCGATGCGATTGTAACTTACCAAATTATAATAGGGGCCAATTTCAAAATTATTAACTTCTTTATAACCTGATACAAAAAGCGTTAAGACATCCACCCAAGTTTTGTATACTGGTAATGATTTTATTGTATCAATCATGTGGTAAATTTTTCGTTCACGTGAAGACAAACTATCATGCCTGTTGCTATCCCAAAATGCAGCTGTTTTAAGAGAAGCAGAATCATCCACTACAATTTTATCGCCAAACTCATAAAACTTTGATTCTTTCGGTTTATCAATTTCAAAGTTTTTATAAGAGGTGGTTTTACGTCCGTATATACCTATTTTATTAGGATTTAGGGCGAAGTCAATAATCAATCGATCTTTACTCAACATCCAAGCGCTATCAATTTTATTATATTCTTGTACTATATTCGCCGCATTGATAAAATTAATATTCGCATCTTTAGGTATACTCATTTCCAAACGTTTAATAGCCCATGTTGAATCTGCTATCCACATATTACCACTAAAACATAACTCTTGCGGACGTTTAGATTTAAACCTTATATGATAACACCATGTATTGCCAATAAACAAACTATCTTCTAAATAATATTTATAATAAAAAAAACCATTATCAGAAATGGGACTAGTGAATTGTTTATTAAATACTAAAACATTATTATCATAAATATTAATATTTTGATACATGTCTCCCATTACTGCAGAAATGCTGGTATTTTCCATGCCTGTAATTTTACTAGCTTTGATAACTTCTTTTTTTAGAGTTGGGTCTTTTTTATAATAAAAATTAGAAAGAGATTCGATGATAAAAATAGGCAATGATGGTTTTTCATCCGAATTTACACTATCTACATTATCAAAAATAAATTTAACAGGTTTAAATAATTTACGTTCTCGCATTTCTTTCGGAATACGATTTAAATCAAACTCAACTTTATTATAAGTTTCGTATTGATAGGCATTTAAATGGCTTTTATCATTCTTATTTTTATTAGCAATTACATTTCTAATAATACGGTGCGCTGGGTTTTCTCCCGGTTTTATTACTACTTCTATTAAATTTACGCCTTCTAAAGTCATAGGAACATTAACTTCCTGATTAACTCTATTTTTTATAGAACGTGCTGATCTTTTATAACCCATATAGGAAGCCACGATAGAATCACCTGTTTTATCTGTTTTAATTGTATACTTTCCATCAAAATCACTCGTTCCGCCAACAGTGGTTCCCTTAATCAAAACTGGCACAAATGGCAATGGCTCCTTCGAATCTATATCAAATACTTTACCTGTAATAGTATAGTTTTGAGCGTAAGAAACGAAAGTTATCAAAAAAAGAAATAGAATATAAGGTATACGTTTTTTCATTATTTTTAGTAACCCTTAAATTTAACAATAACTGATAAATTCTTATCATTTATTATGTGAAATTTTTATATCATTGATGTTAATTAACTTATGATAAAGTACGATACAGTTATAATAGGTAGTGGCATGGGTGGACTTTGTTGTGCTTACATATTAGCTAAAGAAGGTAAGCGTGTTTGTGTACTTGAAAAAAACAGGCAAATTGGAGGATCCTTGCAAATATACAGCAGAGATAAAACTATTTTTGAAACTGGTGTTCATTATTTAGGCGGTTTAGACGAGGGGCAAAACTTAAATGCCTACTTCAACTATTTTGGATTGATGAAGGAATTAAAACTTCAGAAATTAGACCAAAATGGTTATGATCTTATTTCATTTAAAGACGATAAACAAGTGTATCCTCATGCTCAAGGTTATGAAAATTTTATAGATCAACTAGCTCAAATTTTCCCTAACGAACGTGCGAATTTAAAATTGTATATAGAAAAAATTAAAGAAGTTTGTGATTCCTTTCCATTGTATAATTTATCTGCGGAAAAAAAAGACATTACAGCTGCTTGGCATTTGCAAATAGATTCTAAAAGTGTTATTAATTCTATTTTCAAAGACCCTAAATTGCAACAAGTTATTGGCGGAAGTAATATGCTTTATGCTGGCTTAGAAGACAAGACCCCTTTTTATGTTCATGCATTAGTAGTTGATTCATATATTCAAAGCTCTTACAGATGCATAGATGGCAGTTCGCAAATAGCAAAAATATTAAGCACTAATATTAAAAAATTAGGTGGCGAAATATTAAATTATAGCGAAGCCAAAACATTTTATTTTAATGGGAGTGAAATTGAATCTGTTGAGTTGACAAATGGAGAACGCATTGAAGGAAATACATTCATATCAGGTATTGACATTAGTAAAACCCTTGATATGGTTGAAGGTTCTCATATTAGAACAGCCTATAGAAATAGAATAAATAGTTTAGAAAATTCAGTGTCCTCGTTTTTGGTGAATGTAGTTGTGAAACCAGAATCTATGCCACATTACAATCACAACATTTACCATTGTATGGCTCCTGATATTTGGACAGGTGGAAATTATACCGAAAAAACATGGCCGGAAACCATAGGTTTATTTACTACCACAAGCTCCAAAAATCCTGATTTTACTGAAAATTTCACGGCATTAGCTTACATGCGTTATGAGGAATGCGCAAAGTGGGAAAACACAAAAAGTATTATTCCTAACAATATTAATTACAGAGGCGAAGATTACGAAGCATTTAAAATAGAAAAGGCAGAAAAAATATTAGACGTTTTAGAAATGCGTTTACCAGGAACACGCTCTAAAATTAAATCATACACAACAGCCTCTCCAATTACTTACCGTGATTATATTGGCTCAAGAGATGGTAGTTTATATGGTATAATAAAAGATTATACAGACCCTTTAAAATCATTTATTACACCTCGTACTAAAATCAGTAATTTATTTTTAACAGGCCAAAACCTCAATTTACATGGAATTATGGGCGTAACCGTTAGTTCGGTTGTTACCTGCAGTGATGTGTTAGGCAACCCAAATTTAATTGAAAAAATAAAAAATCCTTCTTAAAATAAATATTAAACTACAATATAATAATTTAAAATCTTACAAAATGTTATCTATCATTCCAAGCGAAACACCTATTCCACTTTTACATCAATACTTATTAGGAGCTGTTGGCCCCCGTCCCATTTGCTTTGCAAGTACTGTGGATGCTACAGGTAAACATAATCTTGCACCTTTTAGTTTTTTTAATGTATTTTCTGCTAAACCACCTATTGCTATTTTTTCACCAAACTTAAGTGGACGAACAGGTCAAGCTAAAGACACGCATTTGAATATTAAAGAAGTGCCTGAGTGCGTTATCAATATTGTGGATTATAGCATGGTGCATCAAATGAGTTTAGCTAGCAGTCCATATCCTAAAGGAACGAGCGAATTTATAAAAGCAGGCTTCACGCCTATTCCATCCGACTTAGTGAAACCAATGCGAGTAAAAGAAAGTCCTGTGCAATTGGAATGTAAAGTATTTGAAGTAAAAGAAATTGGTAATTGCAATTTAGTAATGTGTGAAATTGTAAAAATTCATATTTCGGAAGCAGTGCTTGATGACAAGAAATTAATTGATCAACAAAAAATAGATTTGGTTGCACGTATGGGTGGGAATTGGTATTGCAGGGCTCATGGCGATGCATTATTTGAAATTGAAAAACCAATTACTACAATTGGTATAGGCATTGATGTCATTCCTGAACGCATCAAACACAGCTCTATTTTAACAGGAAATAATTTGGGGCAACTCGGAAACATAGAGGAATTGCCTAATGCAGAAGACATAAAAAATTTCAACCATACTATTTCTCAAAAAATAAATACAGAAGATGAAAAGCATGCTTTCGCTAAAACCTTATTGGAACTTAATAAAGTAAAAGAAGCTTGGTGTGTATTATTAGGATAATATATTTATTTATATCATAAAGTAAACAATTGCTGATAGAGCCAGCCTTTTTATTAATTACAAATTTGATAGAAATTCCTTCAGATAAAGAAAATTTCAGAAGAATGTTGGGAAAGGAATAGATAGCCTAATTATTATATTTTGTTAATCAACTCGTCAGGAGTAAATACAGGAATTTCTGAATCGCGAAAATCTTTAATGTTACGTGTCACAATACAATTAATATTTTCTACAGAATAAGCACTAATAATTTGAATAGCATCCTCAAAATCTTTATGCTTCGATTTAAGTCCTTTTTTTATAACATCTTGATCAACCGCTATTACTTTTATGTAATCTAATAAATTACATAAAATGTCACGCAGTTGTTTTTCGTCAATATATTTTTTGAGTAAATAATGAGTTGTAGCTATAGAATGAGAAGACGTATAGAGTTCGATTTTCTTATGTTCGGCTTTCTTAAATATTTCAATGGCGAACTTACTGTATGGTTTTCTATCTGCAATGAGATCTACAATAATATTAGTATCAACAAATATTTTCTTCATAAATGTTTTTTCTCAAAGTAAGAACGCAATTCTTTTTCTTCATCAAAATTTTTAGGAAGTTTTACTGCGCCAACTATTTTTTTAAGTTTTGGCGACATTTTCTGTTGAGTTTCAACTTGCGTAATAGTTTCCAAGTAATTTTCTATTAACTCCGATAAACTTCGTCCCGTATGCTTTGCATAAGATTTAGCTTTTTCTATAATTGACTTTTCAACTGTCAGTGTTAATTTAGTATTCATGACACGTGTATTTAAAACAAAGATACGTATAACATCTTAATTTTCCAAAAAGAGAAGTATCGCTAATGAATAAGATTAGTCAATAAAAAAACCCTACACCAAAACCAAAGGGATAGCAATGTTATGGCGAACCCGCTCTACTGTTGTTCCAAATAACAAGTCTTTTAAAGTGGTATGGCCATGCGTTCCCATTACTAATAAATCGGCATCAGCTACTAATTTTGGAATAACTGTTTTAGGACTACCAAAGCCTAATTGTGTTTCGCATCGGTAACCACGGTCAATCATTTGATTTTTATATGCCAATAAATGTTGCGTATCCTCGTCTCGTTCATTATCACCAGTATCTTCGCCATACATAACGGCATTGGTGGTTTCGAGCACATGTATTAATTTATAAACGGCATCTTTTCCTCCCAATTGTATAGCCTTGTTAATAGCTTTATTATCAGAGCTACTGAAATCAACTGTTATGGCAATGGTTGAATAAGGCTTTAATGTTTTAAAATCAATTTGCTGCACCTCACCATGAAAAGTAGTAGTTACTCGTTTTTTTGACTTTTTAAATAAAGGTTCAATGGTAATGTATATTAAAATACACAAACAAAACAACATAAAAGGAATTACGGTAAATCCTATTATTAAAGGACTTTCAGCAGAACTTAACCAATCACTTATTTTATGAAACAACATTTGGCAATTCAAAAATACAATAACAGAAACGGCAATCCATGAACCAATTTTTTGCCAAAGCGGAATGACAAAATCACCCATCAATTTTTTGTTGCTCACAAAATGAATTAATGGAATAATCGCAAACCCTAACTGCAAGCTCAATATAACCTGACTCATCACTAATAAATCGCCTGTTTTAGACTCGCCTAAATAATAAATGGTTAAAAATGCTGGAACAATCGCAATCAACCTTGTTAGAATGCGACGTATCCATGGTTGCAGACGTAAATTCAGATAGCCTTCCATAATCACTTGTCCGGCCAATGTTCCTGTAATAGTAGAACTTTGTCCGGCTGCAATTAAGGCAATAGCAAATAACAATGGTGCCAATGTACTTCCTAACATAGGTGCCATCATTTTATGTGCCTCTTGTATTTCAGTCACTTGTACTCCTGTATTAAAAAACGTGGTAGCTGCAATAATTAAAATGGCGGCATTTACGAATAATGCCAAATTAAGTGCCACCGCACTATCAATAATATTAAAACGGATTGCTTTTTTTATTTCTTTTGGGGTACGATCAAACTTACGTGTTTGCACTAAAGAAGAGTGCAGATATAAATTATGGGGCATAACTGTTGCACCAATAATACCAATAGCAATGTATATGGCATTTTGATTGGTAAATCCTGGTATCAAGCCTTTGGAGATTTCTACGACATCAGGTTTTGCGATAAATAATTGAATAAAAAAGGAAACACCGATAATTACTACCAAAGAAATAATAAATGCTTCCAATTTTTTAATACCTGAATTTAATAAGAACAATAAAATAAAACTATCTAATACCGTAATACAAACTCCTGTTAATAAAGACACACTGGGAAATAATAAATGAATACCAATAGCCATACCCACTACTTCGGCTAAATCGCAGGCTGCGATTGCAATTTCGGCGAGGATGTATAAAAAATAATTAATAAATTTAGTATAGTGTTCTTTAGACGCTTGAGCAAGATCTTTACCACGTACCACACCCAAACGAACACAATGACTTTGTAAAAGTAGAGCAATTAAATTACTCATCACTAATACCCATATTAAACTGTAACCATATTTACTTCCGCCTTCAATGTCGGTAGCCCAATTCCCGGGATCCATATAACCAACACTGATCATATAAGCAGGGCCAAAAAATGCCAAGAGCTTACGAACACCAAATTTATTTTTGGTATTTACGGATGCATTTACTTCATCCAGCGACTGTTGGTTATGACTTGCCATTAGCTGAATACACAAGAATAGATGAAGCCACTTGTTCGCTTATAAATTCTTGATTTTTTTTATTAATTTTTACTTTATATGAATGATCATAGTCGTTGAATGACTCAATTTCTATGATACTTCCAAGGTTTAATTCAAGTGTAGTTAAGTATTGCAAGAATTTAGTTTCGTGATTAAGCACACCGCTAAATATTACTTTTTGTTTTTTTGACAAGGTGCTTAGCGGAAAAGATTGTTGGTAACGCATTTTACCATCTTTATCAGGAATGGCATCTCCATGTGGATCAAATTTAGGGTTACCTAAAAAATCATCTAACTTATTAACTAGTTCTTTACTATTGATATGCTCCAATTGCTCAGCAATATCATGTACTTCGTCCCATTTAAAATTTAATTTTTTAACTAAAAACACTTCCCATAAACGATGCTTCCGAATAATATCTAAGGCAATATCTTTCCCTTTTTTAGTTAATAAAACACCATAGTATTTTTTGTAGGTAATAATTTTTTTATCCGACAAACGCTTGATCATATCTGTTACCGAAGCAGGCTTCATCGCTAAAGAAATAGCTATATCATTAGTAGAAATAGCTTCTTTGCCATTTAACTCTTCTAATTTAAAAATCGCTTTGATGTAATTTTCCTCTGTAAACGTTATTAACATACTTACAAAAATAGTAATTTTGCTAATCTAAACAAATTTTTAGGTAGGTCTAAATAAATACTGACTAAGCGTGAGGGATTGTAGCGGTTATCCTTTTTATAAAAAGAGTTAACTGTAGGCATAAAAAGATAATAGCGATAAGCCCGACCCCGCTGTCTCTTTAAAGGGGACACGACCAAACAAATAAATTTTATATATTTATCTTCCAAAAAAACATGATGCAAAAAACCTATACCCTACTCAACCCTCAGATACTAGCAGAACTTACTCAATTAGTTGATACGGAAGATATATTAACAGACATTGAGAACCTTGAAAAATATGGCCGAGACGAAACTGAAGACCTAATATATAAGCCTGAAATAGTTGTAAAGCCAAAAACAGTTGAACAAATTTCAAACATCCTGAAATTAGCCAATACTCACAAAATAGCTGTAACTGTGCGCGGAGCTGGCACTGGATTAAGTGGTGGAGCTTTACCAATATATGGTGGCATAGTTATAAGTATGGAACGTTTTAATCATATACTACAAATTGATGAGCGTAACTTGCAGGCCACAGTTGAACCAGGAGTTATCAATTATATGTTTCAAGAAGAAGTAAAAAAAGTAGGTTTATTTTATCCACCAGATCCCGCAAGCTGGGGCAGTTGTTCGTTAGGCGGGAACGTGGCACATAGCAGCGGTGGTCCGAAAGCAGTTAAATATGGCACAACGAGAGATTATGTCTTAAATATTGAAATGGTATTACCTAACGGTGATATTATTTGGACAGGCGCTAATACGTTGAAATATTCAACGGGTTATAACTTAACTCATTTAATGGTTGGTAGCGAAGGGACGCTTGGTATCATTACTAAAATTGTTTTCAAATTAATTCCTTTACCAAAGCACGATTTATTAATGCTGGTTCCGTTTACCTCAGCGGAACAGGCTTGTGAATCCGTAGGTGCTACTTTTAGGGCAGGTATTACGCCAAGCGCCATGGAGTTTATGGAGCGTGATGCGATTGATTGGAGCATGAAATATGCGGGCGAAATAAACTTTTCGGTAAAGCCCGAATGGCAAGCCTTACTATTAATAGAAGTAGATGGTAATAATATGGATGTTTTGATGCAAGACTGCGAAACAATTGCAAGTATTATGACGGAGCATGGTTGTGATGAAATTTTATTTGCTGATAGCGCCGAACAAAAAGCTTCATTATGGAAAATCAGACGCAAAGTTGGGGAAGCCGTTAAAAGTAATTCAATCTATAAAGAAGAAGATACGGTTGTCCCTAGAGCTGAATTACCTATGCTTTTGAATGGAGTGAAAGCAATAGGCAAAAAATACGGTTTTAAAAGTGTGTGTTACGGGCACGCAGGTGATGGGAATTTACATGTTAATATTATTAAAGGAGAATTATCGGATGAAGCATGGAATAAAGAATTACCAAAAGGAATTACTGAAATATTTGAATTATGTAAAGCGCTGGGAGGTACTATTAGCGGTGAACATGGCATAGGCTTAGTCCAAAAGGATTATTTACCAATCGTATTTCCTGAACACCAACTTCAATTAATGAGAAATTTAAAAACCCTATTTGATCCAAATTTGATATTGAATCCCGGTAAAATGGTATTTTAAGCCCAAAACTTATATGTATGAAATAGCTATGTTTGCCGAAACACAAACACATCCCGATAGCTATCGGGAGAAGATAAACTGGCTATACCATATGGTAAATAAAAAACAATAATTTAGACATATGAAATAGCCATGTTTGCCGAAACACAAACACATCCCGATAGCTATCGGGAGAAGATAAACTGGCTATACCATATGGTAAATAAAAAACAATAATTTAGACATATGAAATTACGGATAAATAATAATTGATTATCTCCATCCTTTTATTTAAATTTGAATAAACATAATTATATACTTCATGAAAAAAATATTATTATCTATAGCTATTATCACCAGCACTGCGACTCAGGCTCAAACATTAATGGAATCTACAAGCGTGCCAGCTCCATGGAATCCAGCATATACTATTTATCAATGTGACTCAACTGGCGTAACGCCCGGCGCTTCTGGTGCAGGACAAACATGGAATTTTGCTTCTATTACTGCCCATACTAATATTTCTAAAACATACGTATCAAGTTATAATTCAAACGCAGCATATCCTAATGCCTATACTCATGTAAGCGCATCTGCTTCTGATGATTCCTATTATACATCATCGTCTAATATTTTAAAATATTATGGTGGAAATATACTTATTAATGCTTTTTCTGTTAATTTAATATATGCTTATCCAGCTATTATGGGGAAATATCCTATGAGTATAGGAACAGCAACTAATGCAACAGTTGGTGGATCTTTAACTGTAGGCGGTATACCAGGATCATTTACAGGGAATAATGCCTTTACTGCAGATGCTACAGGCACATTAACCTTACCAGGAAAAACATACACCGATATTTTAAGAGTTGTTACCTCTCAAGCATTAACTTTTACTTCCTCAATAACTCCTGGAACAGTTACTCAACTTACTTACAATTATTATTCAGCATCTGCATCATTAGTACCTATTTTATCAATAGCTACATCTACGCTTCAATCTACTTTGGGTGGCACAAGTACACAAACGTTAGTTACACTTCTTAAAGATTACCAAACAGTTGGTATTAATGAATTACAGCAAGTAAATACAGAGATAAGTGTGTTTCCTAATCCATCATCATCTTTTATAAACTTTAACACAGCAAACTCAGAAGCCTCTAAAGTTATAGCTTATGACTTAACTGGGAAAATGGTAGCTACTGAATTAGTTGAATTTGGAAAAGCGAAAATGAACGTTCATCCTTTATCAAACGGATTATATTTATTTACAGTTATTGGTAAAAATAACCAAGTGATTAACACAGGAAAATTTAATGTCAGTAAGTAATTTTCAGTTATCTTTAAAACAAAGCCTTATCTTTACAAAGATGAGGCTTTGTTTTTTTATATCTATTCTGTTATTTTTTATCGCTTGTAATAACGATAAGAAGCCTGACAAAATTATACAAATTAATACACCTCAAGATATAGATAAAGAGGTTCAAAGCCAATTAGAACAATACTTAACAAATGATAGTAGTATAACAGTCGATTCTGTTTCATTGATTTGTTACCGTTATTTTAAACCTAATTACACCAATAACTTACTGTGGTTTAATCATGCAACGATAACAGCTAAAGGCGACAGTCTATTAAGTTATATAAAGCATTGCGATTACAATGGTTTAATTCCTAATAACTATCATTTGATTGAAATAAAAAACAAATTAGATTCTATTTCTGTTACTAAAAATTACATCAACGTAACCGCTCTTGTTAAAACCGATTTATTATTGAGTGACGCTTATTACTTGTTAGGAGCGCATTTGAACAAAGGCCGTTTTTACAATGATAGTTTATTATTACACACAAACTTTGATAAATTAGTAAAAGGCTGGGATAGTATACTTAGAGTTGGATATACTAATGCACATATCAAAGCTACTTTAGATTCATTAGAACCAAAGCATTATGGTTACAGAATGCTTAAAAAAGAATTAGCAAATATTCTAAATAATCCGTTATTGTACCAATTAGATTCTATACCATTTGTCACAGAAAAAGATACAGCACTCAAAAAACAACTCATCATAAAAAACTTAATTAAACAAGGGCTTTACGATACTGCTTCTGTAAAAAATGATAGTACCAAATTAGCAAAGGCATTAAATGGTTTACAAAAAAAATGGTTCATTCAGCCCGACGGGAAATTAGGAAAATATACTCAACAGGCATTGAGTTACAACAGAGCTAAAGTTATTAAACAAATAGCGATGGCTATGGAACGCTGGCGTTGGGAAGAACCTAAATTTCCTGAACGTTATGCCTTTGTAAATATACCAGCATTTTGGCTAACTGTTTTTGAAAAAGATACGGTAGTAATGCAATCAGCTATTGTATGTGGTAAACCAGATCATCAAACACCTATCCTAAAAAGCAAAATTGATCATATGCTCATTTATCCTTATTGGAATGTGCCCATCAGTATAGCAACCAAAGAAATTTTACCTGCCGTTAAGCATGATACTTCATATATCCGTCGTAAAAACTTCGAAGTTTTAGGAAATCACAATGTGGTATTGGATTACACTAAAATTCCTTGGAAAAGATATACTCAAGATTATTTACCTGTGAGGTTTAGACAACGCATAGGTGACGAAAATAGTTTGGGAATTGTAAAGTTCAATTTTAATAATCCTTTTGGTGTTTATTTACACGACACTAATTCTAAACGTTATTTTAAAACCAGCAATCGCTCGCAAAGCCACGGCTGTATTAGACTTGAGAAGTTCTCAGAATTTGCCGATTTTTTGATACGTGATGATAGTTTACATTACACTCATGATAGTTTGCAAGTGTATTTTGCCAAACAGGAACAACGAAAAATAAAACTCAGAAAACAGTTGCCAATATTTACCCGCTATTATACGGCTGAAGCAGATAGTACGGGTTTAAAACTCTACATTGATGTGTATCGAAAAGATGAAGAGATGATGAAATTGATTTATAGAAAAACGCTATTATGAAAATGACTATTGTTTATCGATGTTGTCAAAGTCTAACCCCAATTACTAAAATGTCGTCAACTTGTTCTGCTCCTTCTTTCCAATTTTCCAAAAAATCATCTAAATGATTTTCTTGTTCACGCATTGTTTTATTTTGAATGCTAAGTAAAATTTCTTTGAATTTTCTTGTCATTAATTTTTTCCCACCTTGTCCGTTAAATTGGTCTGCGTAACCATCTGTAAAAATGTAAAAAGTATCGCCTTCTTTTAATTTTATTTCATGCGTATCAAAGTGCTGATTGTCTTCTGTTAAACCACCTATGGCAGTTTTTGTTGCTTTTATTTCTTCTACTTCGGTCTGTCCATTTCGGATAATCCACAAAGGTCGGTTAGCACCAGCATATTTTATTATAAAATTTTGTTTGTCAACAGAGCAAAGTGCAATGTCCATTCCGTCTCTGGTTGATTCATCACTGTCGGATTGACGAAGGGATGTTTTGATTCCTTTATTCAGTTGCTTCAAAATTACTGATGTATCTATACTTTGAGAAACTGCATCATCTAATTTTTCTGAACCGATCATACTCATAAGTGCGCCTGGCACTCCATGTCCTGTGCAATCAGCAGCGGCAATAAAGATAGATTGATTGTTTTTTTGAAAAAAATAAAAGTCTCCGCTTACAATGTCTTTCGGTTTAAATAAAATAAAGCTTTGAGGAAATGAAGTATAAATATCTTCTTTCTTTGGAAGTTTTGCTTGTTGTATTCGCAAAGCATAAGTTATAGAATCAATTATTTCTTTGTTTTTCTCTTCGATTATTTCATTTTTTTTATCTAATTCTTCTTTTTGAGTTGTAATTATAATGTTAGCTTTTTCACTTTTCCTAAAATTGTATAGCATTATTAAAAACATTGAACCTGCAAGAAAAGGAAGAAATTCATTAAATTGATTTTCGCTGCCAAAAAAGGACAACCATAAAGTTGTTAAAGCAATAGGGATTGCAAAAAAAAGGAATTTACTCTTAATACGGCTTTTCATTGTCAACTTCCACATCACTTTTTTGCTATTGAGGGAATTGGCTATGTTATCAGTAATATTTTTCTTCATATTTAATTAGTTTAATTATTCTATCTATGATAACGACAAAAGCGAAATTATAAAGCCTATTGTATTTACGGTAATATGAGCAATAATTGGAACAAGTGTATTGTTTTCATATTTCTGCTGTAAATATCCACTCATAATACCAACAATTGTAGTAAAAAACAATATACGAAATCCAAATGGAAGATCTATGCCAGTTGTTAAAATAAGTAAATGCGCCAAACCAAATAACACCCCGCTTATTAAAACTGAAATATTAAGTTTTATCCGAAATAATTTAATGCCTCTACTTTTTAATGGTTCTATCATATTAAGCAAAAAACCACGAAACAAATATTCTTCTGCAATGGGCGCAATAATTGAAAGAAAAATAAAATATTGTAATGGAGTATATTTCATAAATGGATTAGGTCCTTTTGGGATATCTCCACAAATAATTTTAATTGCAATACTTGCTGTAAAACTTGCAGCAATAAATACAATTATCGCTAATAAAATAGTCCTCAATATCAACTTTGCTTTAACAGGTTTTATACTAAAATTTAATAGTCCGTTTGACTGAAAATAAAATATTGAAATTCCAGATAATATCAGCATTAGTAATTGACTCATAAAAGCTGATGGTATAAATTCAATTGGTATTTTCACAACTTTACCAATTAATACCGAAATTGAATATATTAGAATTGTAATTACTATTCCTAAAGTAGTTCTCTTAGAGTTTTTCATGTTTTATTGTTTGATAGTTAGTATTTATGTATCGTTCTATATAAATTCCTTTAACTTCGAGTCTTTTGTTTTAATGTAAATAACGTTTTGCATACAAATTTTCGGAGGACCTTACGAGGATCACACTGAATATGAGCGCAAATGTTTATTTAAAGGTAAAAAAATTAGTGAATGCAAATCAAAATTAACTCGCGCGACTACTCACTTTGAATTGCAAAATGATAACAAGCTCAGTGTTAACAAATTGTTTTCGTCATTTTAATAGATAAAAAAATTCAACGCATCAAGAGTGAAATTGCAACTACTCCGCAATCTGCTGTCTCCAATTAACGGCAGCCATATTAAACCATCCTACAACTTTAACAGTAGAGGTAGTTGTAATATTTGTTTTTACATTTTCAGGTGTTGTTGCAAATAAGCCTGAGTTAGTAGTTTGTGCTTGTACCTGAGTTAAAAAATTATAAGCTTGTTCAGAAAGTGAATGAATTTCAACACGACACATATCATACTTATCAAAACGTTCGCCACGAGGAACAATGCCATTAGCAATAGGCGGAATAAAAATTAGTCCGTCAGAACCTGCACCATTAGCGCCATCCATGGTAATATTGATGTCAAGTCCTTTGTTATAAAACACGCCGTTTCGGTAAGATTTAACCCAAAAATAATCAGGTATAGGACCAACAGGGTCTTTTCCAATAAAAAATAAATCGTAACCTGCCTTAGTTCCAAATGCTCCTTCTTCTTTGTATTTAACAACAATACTATCAACTGAAGTTGTTCTATACATGGCAGTAGTGGCATTATATACATTTCCTTGATGCGTTACTGTTAATTCATAGGTATGACCTACTCGACCAATTGTATCTGTATTTGCTAAATTGAACACGTAATTACCATTGGTATTATCGGTAAAATTGTACGATTGTCCTGAAGTAACATCTTTAACAATCACCGTTGCGCCAGCAATAGGACTATTAGCCTTTTGACTAAAATAATTATCGGAATAGGTTAAACGAATAGTTTGCGCTTGACGCATATCATTCACAAAAGCATCAATGGTAATCATAGGAGCGCCTGAATCCAATTTAACTTGTACCACATCCTCACAAGATGTAAAGGAGATAACCGTTAGTATAGAAAATAATAATTTAATAGCTTTCATTGTAGTTATGAATTTAGTTTTTTATAATTTTTTATATTAGAATTTTAAATTATACGTAATAGCCGGAATGATAGAACCAATTACCGAATACCTTACAGCCTCTGTATTTACTGGATAATCAGGATTATTTCTAAAATAAGTAGAGAATGTATTTCTGCGGTTGTACACATTGTATACACTTAATACCAAAGATTGTTTGCGTTTTTTTGTTTCATTCTTTTTAAAGTTGTAAGTGATACCTATATCTAAACGATTGTAAGATGCATTGCGATAATTATTACGTGTACCATCTGTATTATAAGGAATTACATATCCTTGTATTTCTAACTTAGCTGTAGGGAAAGTAGCAGGAGTACCAGTTTGATATATAAAATTAGCAGAAAAACTCCAACGCTTATTTAAATCAAAAATTAAAACCGTATTTAAATTATGTGTTCTATCATACTTAGATAAAAACCAATCGCCATTACTTATTCCAAGCACCTGACGCTCTGTTTTAGATAACGTATAACTTATCCAACCATTTAATTTTCCTTTTGCTTTTTTCAAGTATAGTTCCATTCCATAAGCTCTGCCTCTACCTTGAACCAAATCAGCTTCTATATATTTATTTAACAAAAGATTAGCATTATCAACGTAATCCAATTGATTTTGTAAATCTTTATAATAAATTTCAGCAGAAGCTTCAAACATATTATCTTTAAAATTTCTGAAATAACCCAATGTGATTTGATCAGAAATTAATGGCTTAATATTATTAGTTACAGGCGTATAAATATCTAAGGGCGTTGATGCAGCAGTATTAGACACAATGTGCAGGTATTGCGACATACGGTTATAACCTAATTTAATAGAACTCTTATCATTAATTGTATAATTAACAGCTAAGCGTGGCTCTGGATTATTATAAGCAGCAATAGTTTGATTATTGGTAATTTTTTCTTCCTTGGCTAAAGGCTTGCTCTCATTGGGAATAGTGTCGCGATAGGTATACTTTGTTCCTTGTCCGATGTAATTAAAAAAAGACCAACGCAATCCATATTGAATACTTAAGCGGCTATTCAATTTATGTTCATTATCAATATATCCTGCATACTCAACACCATATTGATTTGGAGAACTAATATTATTTACAACGCCATCTGCTGTTGTAAGAATAGCTTCTCCTGGATTAAAGATAAATAATATGGCTTGAGCTCCAAATTTAATGGTGTTTTTACTATTTAAATAGTAAGTGAAATCAGGCTTCGCACTATAATTAATAATATTGGATGTCCAATCAAATTTTTGTCCATTGCCATCGCTTGTAAAACCTAAATTATATTGATAATTACTATAAAACGAAGATAAATTCATGAATAACTTACTGTTGAAAATATGATTCCAACGCAATGTAGCAGTACTATTTCCCCAATTAAATTTAAAGCCTGCGCCAAATACATCTCTACCAAAATAACCGCTAGCAAAGACTGTATTCTTATCATTAATACGCCAATTGAATTTAGCTGTCAAATCATAAAAATAAAATTTAGCATCTTTTAATCCCGCTTGATTAGCAATGAATGGCTTTGCCAACACATCTATGTAACTGCGACGCGCGGCAACTATAAAGGAGGCTTTGTCTTTTAAAATTGGGGCCTCAATAGATAAACGACTAAAAATAGTACCAAGCCCAGCATTCACTTCTATTTTTTTATTATTTCCTTCTTTCATTCTAATATCTAAAATAGAAGATGCTCTACCACCGTATTGAGCAGGAATTCCACCTTTAATCAATTTAACATCTTTAACAGCATCCGGATTAAACACAGAAAAGAAACCAAATAAATGGGATGAATTATATACTGGCGCTTCATCCATCAACACTAAATTTTGATCGATGTTACCACCTCGAACATTAAATCCACTGGCGCCTTCACCAACAGTGGTAACACCTGGCAATAATTGTATACTTTTAATAATATCAACCTCTCCAAATAAAGCAGGCATTTTTTGAATTTGTTTAATATCTAATTTAGATACGCTCATTTCCATACTAGTAATATTTTTATCATCTTTCTCTGATGATACTTCAACCTCAGCTAATTCCTTTCCTTCTTCAGCTAATTCATTACTAATAGTTTGATTAGCAACAAGATTAATAGGTAGCAATAATGTTTTATATCCAACATAAGAAAACACAACAGTATCCTGTCCTTTAGGAAGTGTTAATGAATAAAAACCATAAGCATTGGTGTTTGTCGCTAGCTGTGAATTCTTTTTATAAACAGTTACGCCAATTAAAGCCTCTCCGTTTTTAGCGTCCTTCAAATAACCACTGATGGTGAATTTTTCTTGAGCAATAATGCAGAGGTTAGCATAAATAAAAAATAGTAAAATAATTTTTTTCATATCATGTTTATTTGAGGCAATAAATGTAGGAAACTTATTTTCATTTTTAAGTTTCCTAAATATTAATTTTACCGTTTATAACGAAAATATAACGCTAAAAGTATGTAATTGTTTAAGAAATGCAGCTTTATCAGCTATCATAGGATTAATTAATCGGCATCCTTTTTTTACTAATCGCAATATTTATAATAAACAGCAATTGACCAACGAAAAATATAAGGATCAATGCTAAAATTATTTTTGTTAAAACTAAGCCATTATTTAATTCTGCATAAAATGAAGTTGGGGTATAACGATTAAGTGTTCTTTGCTCTTGGTTTATGCAAATTGGTATTATGACTATAGGCGCTACAGTCATTAAATAATGTAAGATTATCAAAAACGCAATAGGTGCTCGATTAAATTTATTTAATATGTAATAAACAAAGGTTAATCCAGCTAAAAATAGGGTCAATCCGAGCCATACCTGAAATTTTGCAATTATTATGTAGGTATCGTGAATGCTAATATCTATAGTATTATTGCTATTGTTTAAATTCATTATCAAAATAATACCTGAAAGCAAGAGTGTAGTCCACAAAAATACCTTGTATGATTTCATTCTTCTAAATTAATAAAGGTTTAATATTCTGGTTTTTAAAGCAATATTCTTTTTCAAATCTAATTTATTATGTGAGGTCTCCAAATGAGCATTATCACTTTAGTATTTGACAAAAGGCTTTAAACGCTTTTATTTTACCATTTTAGGAAGGAATTTTTTCTGCCAACTATTTTAGTAACTTTGAAACCTCTTTATAAAGAATCATCTATGAAAAAAATAGCTACCCTTGCCTTTATCTGTTGTATGGCATCAACCTTTACGTCATTAGCTCAACTTACCGAAAACTTTGATGGCGCTACCTTTTCGTTAACTCCAAATTCGTTTTATAAAAACACTACGACTGATGATTGGCAAACTTCAGGATCAACTCCATTTGCAACCTTTCGTTACCATTGGGATACAGCATTTGGCGGCTATTGGAAATCTGGCTCTGCTTTTACTAACGTAAAAGATACTGCCAACGGCACATATACAAATTTATATGGTAGTATAACTAATGGAGCATTTAATGGCTCTTCTTATGTTACCGTAAAAGACAGCGCAATTATTAAAATGAATTCCAACGCTCTTTCTTTATCAGGTTTTTTTGTAACTAACACTACCTTTGCCTATAAATCAATTAAAAACGGCAATAGTTTTTCTCGAAAATTTGGCGATACCACAGGCACTCACTCTGGTTTACCTCAAGGCACTTATCCCGATTGGTTTAAATTAATTGTTCGCCCTTTCAGAAATGGAATACTATTAAATGACAGTGTGGAGCATTATTTAGCAGATTATCGCTCAGCTGGGACTGCAAATGATTTTATTCAGAACAATTGGCAATATGTATTTTGCGCTAATCTACCTATATCTGATAGTATTCTTATAACAATGAAATCAAGTGATACAGGAATTTACGGGATAAATACACCTGCTTATTTTTGCATGGATAATTTTACTGTCGTTAATACAGTTGGGCTACAAGAATTACAGAATGTGATGAATATTAGTTTATTCCCAAATCCTACTTTTGATAACCTTACTTTAAATTATTTAGCAAAAACAGAAACCACATTATCAATTGCAATTTACGATGTGTTTGGAAAAGAAAATTTAACAACTCAAATACATGCAACAATTGGAATTAATCGCTTAAACCTTGAAACGGCTAATCTTGATGCAGGTATTTACTTCATCGAATTGAAAGAGGGTGGAATTAGTAAAAAAATCAAATTTGTAAAGTTGTAAAAACATTCTTTAACCTACATTATACATTAAACATGAATATTGATTTAAAACATAAACAAGCTATCGTTTGCGGCAGTACACAAGGCATTGGTAAAGCTATCGCTATGGAATTAGCTAATTTGGGCGCTAGCGTAACATTAATTGCTCGAAATGAAGAAGCTCTTAAAAAAACAAAACAAGAATTAAGCACAGAAGCTGGTCAATTACACGGCTATGTGTGTGTTGATTTTAGTAAGCCGGAAGAGTTAAAAACATTAATAGAAGCATATCTTCAACGCCAACCGATTGTACATATTTTAGTTAATAATACAGGCGGGCCACCAGCGGGGCCAATTGCTTCTGCAAAACCTGAAGAATTTTTATCAGCGTTTAATAATCATTTAATCTGCAATCATATTTTAGCACAAGCCTGCGTAGAAGGCATGAAAATAGCCAAATACGGACGTATCATCAATATTATTTCTACCTCAGTTAAATTACCACTAGCAAATTTAGGTGTATCAAATACGATTAGAGCAGCAGTAGCTAATTGGAGTAAAACCTTAGCCAATGAATTTGGTAAATTTAACATCACCGTCAATAATGTATTACCAGGAGCAACAGCAACGGTTCGTTTACAAAATATTATTGAAAATAAATCGACTAAAACAGGTCATGCTGTTGATTCAGTTACTAGCGAGATGATTTCGGAAATACCAATGGGACGTTTTGCTGAAGCTTCAGAAATTGCGAATGCGGTGGCTTTTTTAGCATCACCTGCTGCATCTTACATCAATGGCATTAATTTACCTGTAGATGGCGGAAGAACGGGTTGTTTGTAGATTATGAGGTATTAAACTAATTCAGTAAAAAATAAATTAAATAACTTTCACTCCAATCACTGCTACGTCATCTACTTGGTCATGTTTGTTTTTCCAAGCTACGAAGGCTTCCTCTAATTTTGTTTTTTGAATTCCCATTTCAAGAATGCTATTTTTCATCAGCATTTCGAGTAGCGCATTGTATTTAAATTTCTTTCCTTTAGGTCCTCCAAACTGATCTGCATAACCATCTGTACTTAAATATAAAATATCGCCTTGTTGTAGTTGAATCGTAATACTTACAAAAGGTTTTTCAATTTCTAAATAAGTGCCTATAGGCATTTTATCGGCTTTATATTCAAGTATTTCTCTTCCTCTTAAAAGCCATAAAGGATTATTAGCGCCAGCAAATTCAAGAGTATTGTCCATCTTATTCCAAACGCAAAGGGAAATATCCATTCCGTCTTTTTGCTCTGTTTGTCCTTTTTGTTCCAATGCTGCTATCACTTTAGACCGCAGTCTGTTTAAGATCTCATTAGCTTTAAAAATTTTATTTTCAACGACGATTTCGTTTAAAAAACTATTACCAAGCATACTCATAAAACCTCCTGGCACGCCATGCCCTGTGCAATCTGCTAATGCAAACACTGAGCGACCATTAGGAGTATTATATGCCCAATAAAAATCGCCACTTACTATATCTTTCGGTTTAAATAATATAAAATGCTCTTTAGATATTTTGCTCCAAACATCTTCACCTGTCAAAACAGCTTGCTGAATGCGTTTGGCATAATTAATACTATCAATAATTTCTTTTTGTTTTACTTCTACAAGCTCTTTTTGAAGGATAACTTCTTCATTTTTTAATTCTACTTCCAGTTTTTGATTATTAATTATTAGATTTTGTTTTTGAGTGACTTTAAATCGATTAAATATAAAACCTGAAAAAAGAAGTAATAAGGCTACTCCGCCATATAAATAATAGCGTTGATTTTTTTCGTGTTTTATTTCTACACTAAACACCTTTCGTTCTTCTTCTACTTTTAAACTATCAGCAATTACCTTTTTCTCAAATGTATATTGCAAATCTCTTTGAATTAAGGCCTTTCGATTAACATCATTATTGGTGCTATCTGCCATTTTTTTATAAAGAACTTGCATGAGATATGCATCCTTATAGTTTCCTTTCTTCTCGTAAATCTCGCTTAACAAATGACTGACATTACTAATGTAATCAGGAAATCCCAACTCTTGAAATAATTGTAAACTCAATTTTGCTTTAACGTGAGCTTCATTTAAATTACTAGTTTTAAAAAAAATATCACTTATGTTACATAATGATACAGCAATTCCCTTTTTATATTTTATCTTTTCACACAACGCTAAATTTTTATCAAAATACTCCAATGCCAAAGTGTAATTATATTGTTTTTCGTATATGGTTCCAATATTATTAAGCGATCCAAATAAATTAAATTCATCATGTATGCTTTCTTGTAATAACCTAGCTCTTTGAAAATAATTAAGGGCACTCTCATAGTTCTTTTGTTCTTTGTAAACAAGACCTATATTAGAAATTACTATTGCTTTAAAATCAATATTATTTATTTTTTCAAGAATGTTCAACGCTTTAAAATAAGAGGTCGAAGCCTTCAAAAAAAACTTCTGTTTGTAATAGACCAAACCTATATTATTTAAACAAGCAGCTACACCTCTTTCATCATGAATGTCTTCTCGCACTTTTAAACTTTTGTGGTAGTATTCAAGCGATTTAGTTATGTCTCCAAAATTTTCATAAATACTTCCAATATTATTTAATGATCTTGCTAAGCCAATGTTATCTTGAATGATTTCCTGAATTTTTAAGCTTTTATTATAATACTCTAAAGCTTTTTGCATATCGCCATTTTCGTCGGCGACATAACCTATATTGTTTAAAGCATAGGCTAATTGTTTCTGATAAAATAGTTTCTCTGATGGAGGACATTTAATAAGGAGCTTTTCGCATTCTCTTCTTAACGTATCCCAATATCCAATCCTAAAAATAGATTCTGCTTCTCCTATTTCTTTAATTAATTTAACGCGAGTAGTATCCTGCTTAACATTTTTCAGGGCTGATCTTAAGCTATCTGTATTTTGAGCAAATACGATTTGTCCAATTAAAATTATTAATACGAAACTTAATCTCATTTTATATTAGCATCAAGCATTAACCAAATAGATTCGTAAATACTTCTTCCATTTTTGAAACAGTAATTATTTTAATAGAAAACTGTTTTAAGTCTAATCCTTTTTGGTTATACGAAGATATGTATATTTTTTCAAAGCCTAATTTTTGTGCTTCATGTATGCGTTGATCAATCCTACTTACTGGACGTATCTCTCCCGTTAATCCAACTTCTCCAGCAAAACAAACGTTTTGTGGAATTGGTAAATCTTCGTTACTCGATAAAATACCACATACTAAAGCTAAATCTAATCCTGGATCTTCTACTTTAATGCCACCAGCGATATTGATAAATACATCTTTTGCACCAAGCCTAAAACCACAACGTTTTTCGAGTACTGCCAACAACATAGATAAACGTCTTAAATCAAAGCCTGTAGCTGATCGTTGTGGCGTGCCGTAAGCAGCAGTACTAACGAGCGCTTGTGTTTCAATCAACATCGGACGATTTCCTTCAAGAGTTGCAGAAATAGCAACGCCACTTGTAGGTGTATCTCTACTTGTGATTAATATTTCTGAGGGATTATTTACTTCTCTTAAACCAGAACCATGCATTTCATAAATACCTAATTCATTCGTGCTTCCGAAACGGTTTTTAGTAGCACGTAATAAACGATACACATGATTTCGGTCTCCTTCAAATTGCAAAACGGTATCCACCATGTGTTCCAAAACTTTTGGTCCTGCCAATGTTCCGTCTTTAGTAATATGTCCTATCATAAACACAGGCACATTGGTTTCCTTAGCAAAACGCAAAAATTCAGCGGCACACTCCCGCACCTGACTTACGCTTCCGGGACTGCTATCAATAAAACTCGTATGTAAAGTTTGTATAGAATCGATAATCACCAACTGGGGTTGAACTTCATTAATTTGTAAAAAAATATTTTGAGTATTGGTTTCTTGAAGGATAAAACAATTCTCAGTTGTAATGCCAATTCGATCAGCACGCATTTTAATTTGCTGTTCACTTTCTTCGCCGCTGACATATAAAATTTTCAAATGCTTTAAACGCAAAGCTACCTGCAGCATCAAGGTAGATTTACCAATACCCGGTTCTCCTCCAAACAACACTAAACTGCCAGGAACTATGCCGCCGCCCAATACGCGCGTAAGTTCTTTGCCAGCAACTGGAATTCGAGGATGCTCTATGGAACCAACGTCTTGTAATAAAATAGATTTATTCGAAGCGCCTTTTTCGTTTTTTGCAAAAACTTGTAAACGGTTATTTTTAGTTTCTTTATGAACAACTTCTTCGACGATGGTATTCCAACTGCCGCAACTGTTGCATTTACCAGCCCATTTATCTGCCTGCGCACCACAACTTTGACAGAAGTATGCTATTTTGGTTTTAGCCATGATTTTATTTTTTTAAGACGCAGAGACATAAATGACTCGGAGTTTTTATCAAAAGTAAAATAAATAATAGCTATTGATTGCTATATATTATAGCATTTTATAATTGCCTCTTTTATGAAATGAATTAGAGTTGTTTTAGGCATTAAATACTTCATATCCATATTTTAAAATCATCAATGATACGATCACTAAGAAAATAATTCTAACAAAGCCATTTCCATTTTTTAAAGCGAGCGAACTTCCGATATAACTTCCCAGCATATTGAATCCACCCATTAATAGAGCAAGTGGCAGAATAAAGTTTCCATGAGAAATAAATACAAACAAAGCTGAAATATTAGTAATGCAATTAACAACCTTTGCATAAGCGGAGGCTTTTACAAATTCAAAACCAAGTATTACTACAAAGCCTAACACAAAAAAACTGCCTGTTCCAGGTCCAAAAAAGCCGTCATAAAAGCCCACTACCAAGCCTATTAAAGCCCCATATACTTTTTGTTTTGTTACCGATAATTCTTTTGTTGGATGAATACCTAAATTTTTTTTAAAAAATGTATAAATAGCAATCACAATAAGGATTACTAATACCAGTGGTTTCAACGTTTTGGAGTCTAAATAATTAACAAGCTTCGCACCGAAAAAAGAAGCAATAAAACAACTAGCCGCTATTACAAACAATAAACTAAAATCAAATTTTACTTTTTTAGAATATTTCACCGCAGCAACAGAAGTACCCATTAAAGCAGATATTTTATTAGTACCTAGAACTTTTGGTAATGATATATCTGGGAATGTAATTAGGAAAAAAGGTGTTTGAATGAGTCCGCCTCCACCAACGATAGAATCGATAAAGCCGGCTATAAAACCAGCTATAGAAACTAAACTTAGTGTTAGTAAACTATACTCTTCAAAAAACTGAGAAATATTCATCAAGCGTGAAAGTAAATGTTGCAGAAATAGTAACCAAATTATTCTTTTAGAAATTTAGTTGCATTGTTCGATGTGAAATAAATCATATAAAATGAGTAAATTAGCCCTTTAATACTTATAAAATAATTACACTTTGACATTCAACGATTTTAATTTCGATACAACAATATTAGACGGCTTACAATCCATGGGATATAAAGCGCCTACTCCCATTCAACAGCAAGCTATACCTGTTATACAACAAGGTAAAGATCTTATTGCTTGCGCACAAACAGGCACAGGTAAAACTGCGGCATTTGTATTACCTATTTTAGATAGAATCATCAAAACTAAAAAAGGAGGTATTAACACCCTAATTATTGCACCAACGCGTGAATTAGTTTTACAGATAGATCAACAAATTGAAGGAATGGCCTATTTTTGTGGCGTTAGTTCTATTGGCATATACGGTGGAAACGATGGTGTGACATGGGAACGACAAGCAAAGGCCTTGCGTGAAGGAGTTGATATTGTTATTGCTACTCCTGGCCGATTAATTGCTTTACTTCAATCAGGTGATGTGAAGTTTGATACTATCGAGCATTTAATTTTAGATGAAGCAGATCGTATGTTAGATATGGGCTTTTCAGATGATATTAAAACCATTTTAAAATATGTTCCAGAGAAACGTCAAACCATCATGTTTTCGGCTACGATGGCTCCTAAAATTAGAGTATTAGCAGCTCAGTTATTAAAAGAACATGAATCAATCAATATTGCTATTTCTAAACCAGCAGCGGGTATTGTGCAACAAGCTTATGTAGTATATGATAATCAAAAAGAAAAAATATTACACGAAATTTTAAAGAACGAAGATTATAAATCAATTATTATTTTTTCGTCAACCAAAGAAAAAGTGAAGGAATTAGCGCAAAGTTTTAAAATGTTAAATTATTCTTCCAAAGGCTTTTCATCTGATTTAGACCAGTCGGAGCGCGAAGAAATTATGCGTGATTTTAAAAACAGACGATTACGTATTTTAATTGGTACAGATATTTTGTCACGCGGAATTGATGTTGATGGGATTAGTTTGGTCGTAAATTTTGATGCACCACCAGATCCGGAAGATTATATTCATCGTATTGGTCGCACGGCAAGAGCTGAAAAAGCAGGCGTGGCTATTACATTTATCAATGAAAAAGACCAGCCTCGCTTTGCACAAATAGAAGCATTAATGGGAATGGATGTAACTAAAATGGAAATTCCAGCAGCATTTGGTAAAGGTCCAGAATACAATCCAGATGCAAACAAGAAAAAATTTGATAAACCTAAATCTTTCAATAATAAAGGTGCTAGCAATAAATCAGGAGGTAGAAAACCAAAATTTAATAAAGAGCGAAAATAAAATCTAAAAATTATAACAAATTGCAACCCTTCATTTCGTAATCAAAAGTGAGGGTTATATATATAACAATAAGAGTTTTGTTTAATTTTATCGCAAAAAAATGAATATTTACCTCGTTTATTTTATCTTTAAAATTGTTTACTTTAGTTTTATAATTAATTATAATGCCTCTTAACCCTAAAAACACATAGCATGAAAAAAGCACTACTCATAGCATCAACAGCGTTACTAACTTCATTTAATGCAGATGCGCAGCTAAGTCCACAAATCACTTCATGGATAGTGAATACAAATAGTGCTACTGGTAGCTGCACTGCTTGCGCTAGTCAAACATTAACTGCTATTCAAGCTAATATACAAACGGTGCAATATTCTGCTACACAAGTTTATGTTAGCGCCTGTGGTGTTCCATCATATAACATAGGTCCATGGGCATCAAATCCTAACCAACCTGCAAACCAAAATTTAGTATGTAAATTTACAAGGGCTGCTGTTCAAAACACATCTACTGCTATTTATTGTCCTAATGGCAATATTGGCTTATGGAGCAATGGTGTTGCTATCTTTAATCCTAAAGATGGTCAATATTGGAATAACTCTACAGGCGCCTTCTCCATGGGGGTAACCACAACTGGTTATAATAGAAATGCATTGGTTTATGAAGGAATTAGTTTTGATAATTGCCTTGGACATCCTGCTCCAAGCGGAACATATCACAATCATGTAAACCCGTCTTGTCTATACAATTCTTCAAACACAACTGTTCACTCACCTATTATTGGCTATGCCTTTGATGGCTTTCCTGTTTATGGAGCTTACGCCTATACCAATACAAATGGGACAGGAGCTATTAAACGAATGACTCCAAGTTTTGTTTTAGCGCCAAGTACAGGCACTGTATTATTAGGTGCTAATTCAGCATCGGCTGCGGCCACACCAACAACACCAACAACGCGTAATGCTGGACCACCGGTAAATACATCATACCCTTTAGGAAACATGTTAGAGGATTATGTTTATGTTGCTGGTTCTGGCGATTTAGATTTTCACAATGGTCGTTTTTGTATTACGCCCGAATATCCTGCAGGCACATATGCCTATTTTGTAACAATTGATGCTACTGGTTACCCTGTTTATCCTTTTGTATTAGGGCCAACCTATTATGGAACGGTTCAAGCTGGCAATACGGGACCTGGTGGTGGACATAATACTATTACCGAAACAACTACTATATATACACCATCAACTACAACTGCTATTAATGAGCAGTTAAACCAAAAAATTAAATGTACTGTGTGGCCAAATCCGGTTGAAGATGTAACAGCAATTTATATGGATGTGGATAGTAAAAACAATGTAAAAGGCAGTTTATATAATACGAAAGGCCAACTAGTTCAAACCTTTGAAAATCTGCAACCAAGCATTTCCTACGAATTAGATATGAGTAATTATTCTTCAGGTGTATATATGCTAGTATTAGAAGCAGGAAACGAAGTTGTGAAACAAAAAATCATGAAAGTAAAATAATTTTTTATAATTAATTTATTCGTAAACACATTTACTATACATTAGTAAATGTGTTTATGTTTTATATGTATCATCAACTTCATATTATAATTGAAAAAAATACTTCAGATATTTATACTCATCGTTGCTCTAATTTTAATTGTTGTACAATATAGCTTTACATTGATTTCAAAGCCATATAAAGGGAGTATACAGATCAACTTTAAACATATAGTAGGAAATGATTTATTGAAATTAGATTCCATGCATTACAAAAATGAGTTAGGACAAGATTTTATAATCTCTAAATTTAAATATTACGTTGGGAAAATTCATTTAACAAACGCAAATGGTAAAGATTTCATTTCTAAAGATTATTATTTAATCAATGAAGACGAAGATTTTTCAAAACAAATTAACCTTAGTAATATTCCAAACGGAACATATACAAGCATACATTTTATTTTAGGCGTTGATAGCCTGCATAATTTTAGTGGCGCTCAATCGGGAGCTTTAGATCCTTTAAACGCTATGTTTTGGGCTTGGAATACTGGTTATATTTTTTTGAAACTAGAAGGCAATTCTTCTTTTTCAAAATCACCTAGTGGTGTGTTTGAATACCATATTGGAGGTTACAAACAACCAACTAATAGCATACGTCAAATAGATTTAGATTTGTCATCAACTCCACTAATTATCAATTCAAATACAAGTCACTTAAATATACAAAGCGATGTAGCAGAAGTTCTTAAAACGCCTAATTCTATTGATTTTTCTATTCTTTCTTCTGTAACAGATTTAAAAAATGCCGAATTGATTGCTACTAATTACAAAGATATGTTTAGTATTTTAAGCATAAAAAATGAAAAGTAAGAAACGATATATCAGCATTTTTTTATTTGTAATCATTATCACATTGCTTAGTTTCAAAAATGATCCAACTAAAAAAATCACACTTAAAGATATAACCTTTACTAATCCTAAAGGATTTCCAAAACCAAATTATAATTTCGAGAATAATAAAATTAGTGTAGAAAAATTTATTTTAGGAAAAACCTTATTCTACGATAATATTTTATCAAAAGACAACACAGTTAATTGCGGTACTTGCCACCAACAGTTTGCTGCCTTCGCCCACATTGATCATAAATTAAGTCATGGAATTTATGCTAAAATCGGTACGCGAAATGTCCCAGCCTTGCAAAATTTAATTTGGAAAGATACTTACATGTGGGATGGCGGAGTCAATAATATGGAAGTTCAGCCAATTAATCCAATTACCAATCCCATTGAAATGGATGAATTAATCGCTAATGTTTTAATTAAATTAAAAAGAGATTCAACTTACATTTCTTTATTTAAAAAAGCATGGAAAGACACAATTATTAATTCTGAACGATTACTAAAATCTTTAGCCCAATTCACAGGCTTATTAATTTCTTCAAATTCCCGATACGATAAATTTATCAATAAAAAGGACACCTTTTCGGCCTCTGAAAAAAATGGTCTGAGGCTATTCAAATCTAAATGCGCTAACTGCCATATAGATCCATTATTTACAGACAATAGTTATCGCAACAATGGTATTAAGATAGATACATCATTAAAAGATATGGGACGCGGAAAAATTACAGGAATTGAAAATGATAATCAAACCTTTAAAGTACCCAGTCTTAGAAACGTTGAAATGACTTACCCATACATGCATGATGGAAGATTCAAAACGTTACAACAAGTCGTTGATCATTATTCAAAGCCATCAAACTTCTCTACTAATGCCGATCGGAGTTTACTTAAAATTGGAGAGTTAAACACTGTCGAAAAAATGGATATTATCGCATTTTTAAAAACCTTAACTGATTGCGCATTTTTATATGACAAACGCTTTGCTGATCCATATATCAGGTATAATTAAAATTTGATTTTACAACCGTCAATCAATTACTGAGTCAAATAATTCCATTTGCTTCGAGCCCTTTGTTTATATCATAAATCATCCTAGAAAAGTGGTTAAATGATTAGTTTTAAGCTATTTAAGTCATAATATTATACTTCGCTATTTTAATACTAAATTGTATATTTAAAACTTGTAATTAAAATGAAAATTAACTCCATGTTTTCTGTAAACAAAAATCAGTAAACATTGCCTTTAAATACTAAAACATGAACTCGAAAATATCTTTATTAGAACAAAAACAAGCCGAAGCGCTTTTAGGTGGTGGGCAAAAACGTATTGACGCCCAGCATAAAAAAGGAAAACTAACTGCTCGTGAGCGTTTACATTTTTTATTAGACGAAGGAAGTTTTGAAGAAATTGGCATGATGGTAACGCATCGCAGCAAGGATTTTGGTTTAGAAAAAGAACAATACCTTGGAGATGGCGTTGTAACGGGTTACGGCACCGTACACGGTAGATTAGTGTATGTATTTTCTCAAGATTTCACCGTGTTTGGAGGATCTTTATCTGAGACGCATGCTGAAAAAATTTGTAAAATAATGGACTTAGCATTAAAAAATGGAGCTCCATTAATTGGCTTAAACGATAGTGGTGGCGCTCGAATACAAGAAGGCGTTGTTTCTTTAGGTGGATATGCTGATATATTTTACCGTAATGTGCGGGCTAGTGGTGTCATACCACAATTATCAGCAATCATGGGACCATGCGCTGGTGGTGCAGTTTACAGCCCGGCTATTACAGACTTTATTTTAATGGTAGAAAATACTAGCTATATGTTTGTAACAGGTCCGAACGTAGTTAAAACAGTGACGCATGAAGAAGTTACTAGCGAAGAATTAGGAGGCGCAATGACTCATGCAAGCAAAAGTGGCGTAACCCATTTTGCTTGTGCTAATGAAATAGAAGCGATTACGAACTTAAAACAAATACTAAGTTATGTGCCTCAAAACTGTGAAGAAAATGCACCAAGCGTTCCTTATGAACAAACAGGTTCAGAACTTCGTACAGAATTAAATTCTATCATTCCTGAAAATGCTAATCAACCTTATGATATCAGAGAAGTCATTGAAAACGTGATTGATACTGATTCATTTTTTGAAGTTCATAAATATTTTGCGGAAAACATCGTGGTTGGATTTGCACGATTAGCGGGACGTTCCATTGGTATCGTTGCCAATCAACCTGCCGTATTAGCTGGCGTATTAGATATACATTCATCAACAAAAGCGGCTCGTTTTGTTCGTTTTTGCGATTGCTTTAATATTCCGTTATTGGTATTTGAAGATGTGCCGGGCTTTTTACCAGGCACTGATCAAGAGTGGAATGCTATCATTACAAACGGAGCTAAATTATTATATGCCTTTAGTGAGGCCACCGTTCCTCGTATTACAGTAATTACGCGTAAAGCTTATGGCGGTGCGTATGACGTGATGAATAGCAAACACATTGGTGCAGACATGAACTATGCTTGGCCAAGTGCTGAAATAGCCGTAATGGGCGCTAAGGGTGCTGCTGAAATTATTTTCAAAAATGAAATTTCAACCGCTGCTAATAAAGATGAGAAATGGAAAGAGAAAGAAGCAGAATATCAAACAATGTTTGCTAACCCTTACCGCGCAGCTGAACGTGGATTTATTGACGAAGTAATTAAGCCTGAACAAACGCGTGAAAAATTAATTCGTGCTTTCAAAATGCTTGAAAACAAAGCCGATAAACTCCCTAAGAAAAAACATGGTAATATTCCGTTGTAAAATTTAATACCATGTTTTTAAAAGCTGGCATGCTCATCATCCTTGGTTTCCTTTGTTTAGTGGGCGTTATACTTTCCATTGTATTTACAATTGTTGGCTTTGCTAATAATAAGCCACATAAATACAGTTGGTTAACAGCTTTTTTTGTATTCCTTATAGGAATGATCACGTGTATTTATTTATTCATCAATAAAGCAGTTAATAAAATACAAAGCTTAACAGACGAGTTTGGCAATCAGATAGAACAATCCATGCAAGGTCTTTCAGATTCTCTATCTCATAGCAATGATGCACTTTTACAAACCAACGAGCATTTACAAAGACTAAAGAGTTATGATACAGATAGTATAACTGTGCCAAATCAATTTTATACCTATTTAGGTTTTGAAAGTTATTACCGTTTTCCATTGCGTTACCCCTACTCCATTCATTGTTCGCCTTTTAGAGATAATGGTGAATTATACAATGAAAAAAATGTGATTCAATTTGACATCAATGATAATGGAGAATCAACAACCAATATTTTAAACATCTCTAAATTAGCATTAGATAAAAACTATTTATTACTAGAGCAAAGCATCACATCAACACGTTCTAATAAAATAGATAAAAAATACCTTTTATTTTCTTTTGATTCTGAGCAAAAAGTAGAAGTATGTACCGAAAAAGAATTACTGAAATTAGCTAAAAACAAAGGTTTCAAAGGAGCTAATGCACTAATGTCTCTTGAAGAGTATGATTTGTTATTTAAATAAATTGGTTTATAAAGACTAATCTAATTATTAATAACTGCAGCATGACTAATGTTTACCGAATTTAGATATTTTGAAAATAGTTGAAGCGTTGTCAGTAATAATAAAGTTTATTTTTTTAATGTCATTAATAAAAACATTCAGCTAGGCTGCAATCCTAATCTTTAGTAAAACCGAAGAATGTTTTAAAAAATAAATTTATTAAATTGATTTGAAAGGCTTATTAATAAAGGATTAAAGAAGTTGTGTTTTTGTAAATCAATTAATTCCTGAAAATAATAGCAAAAAATGTTTGTATTATGTTGTAATGAAAACAACTAATTGGGTTTAAAAAATTAGATAAATTAAATTTTTTCGACAAACTCCATTAATAATTTACAAACATCTATATAATCAGTTAAGGGCAATGTTTTTTCTATATCATTAATGTCATGATAGGCTTGTATACCGCCCATGGTATAAATAAAAAAACTAGGAACACCTTTTTCTGTAAACCAGTAATGATCGCTATTAGCAGCTTTGCCACGTTGCTTAATTTGCTTGACATATTTTTTTTCTACATTAATGGTATTTAATTTTTCAAACTGCTCTTTAAAAACAGTCGCATTTACGACCATAATTCCATCATCACCAGTTCCTAATAAATCCATATTCGTTAAAAATTTAATGCTTGATAATGGGAATAAAGGATGTTCTGAATAATATTTAGATCCTAATAATCCTGCTTCTTCGCCACTAAAAAAGATAAAAGCTATTGAATATTTAGCGGGATTTTTTTTATAATATTTCATCAAGTTTAGTAAAACACTTACGCCACTCGCATTATCATTTGCTCCTGGAAAAAAGGCTTGTTTGCCCATAGCACCTAAATGATCGTAGTGAGCGGTAAATACAACGAAACTATCAGGTTGTTGCTTTCCTTTAATATAACCACATAAATTTTGACACTTAAAATTAGGAATGAATTTGTTTTCAAAAATAACATCCACATTTTTTAATTCGTTTGGAAAAGAATCATTTAATAATTCGATCACTGTTTTATCAGACGTATCGGTGGCAACTGTATAGGTTAATTTTTTTTTGAGTTTAATAATCACAGGCACCTCTCTTCTACCGTCATTTGCATGATACGTGACACTGTCCGTTTTAAATAATTGATAACCCGTTTTTTTTGTCGTAGCTGACGGATAAATTAAATAATGCTTTCCTGCTGTTAATTCTCTGCCATCCAATACAACCGACATTTTACCGGGAAAAGTGTTCACCGAAAAATGATAGGCTTGCGAATAGGATTTTCCAATTTTTAAAACTCCTATCTTTTTCATCTCATTCAACAAATAGGCAGCTGCTTTATTGACACCATCGTTTACATAGCCTCTGCCAAGTAATTCGGAAGATGTCAATTTTTTTATAACCTGACGAGCGTAAACGGTATCTTGAGCATTTAACGTTGTTGAATTAAAAAAAATTAAAAAATGAAAAACGAAAAAATATATTCATTATAAAAATCGTTTATGAATTAAACTATTCATGTTTTTAACCATTTCATGATCGTCGTTCCAATTATAAATAGATTTTAAGCCTTTAGTATAAGCAGTTGCTTCATCCATAGAATTCACATTATTTAATTGTTCTATGGCAATATTGTATTCATTGGCATTCCCCGCAAACAACTCATTGATAAATCTAAATTTATCATTTAAGTTAATGGCTAATTTAGGATAAGTTTTATTTTCCGTTTTTTCAACAGCAATTGCTATTGGTTTATTTTCAATAACTGCCTCAACAACAACTTCTAATGGTTTCACTTCTGCCACTGGCGGAGTTAATTCAACTTTAAGAGGTTCTTTCATCTCCGATTTTTCAACCAAAATTTCGGTCTTAACTTGTTCTTCAACTTCTTGCTGAGCAGAAGCTACATTCATTAATTTCAAATGTAAATTCAAATCAGGAGATACATCTTTTTGTTCTTTAAGCACTAAATAAGCTGAAACTAGCTTGTTAGCATCATTAATAGCAGAATACAAATGTTCGGCATAAGCTGTACTTGGAGGTGTATGTTTCTCAAAACGTTCAATAGAGGTTTTTAACTCATTTAATTTAGTAGTTAATTGCTTGTATAAAATGTCAGTTTGCATATATTGTGGATAATTAATGAATTAAAAATACGCTATTTTAAAACTACTTCACTTATTTTTAGGTTTTTGTTATCAATAGTCTTTAAACATGTTTTTAGAAAACGTTAAACATAGCTCACACAAACGCGGATGGATAGAAGTAGTCTGTGGCTCTATGTTTTCGGGCAAAACAGAAGAGTTAATTCGTCGTTTAAAGCGCGCCCAGTTTGCCAAACAAAAAGTAGAAATTTACAAGCCACAAATAGACACCCGTTACCACGAAGAAAAAGTAGTATCACATTCAGGACTAGAAATCATGAGTACACCTGTTCCCGCCAGTTCAAATATTTTATTGTTGGCCAATGATGTAGATGTGGTGGGCATTGATGAAGCTCAATTTTTTGATATGGAATTAGTTAATGTATGCAAACAACTTGCAGATAGTGGCGTACGAGTAATCATTGCTGGTTTAGATATGGATTTTAAAGGCAATCCTTTTGGGCCTATGCCTGATTTGTTAGCTTGTGCAGAATATGTAACGAAAGTGCATGCTATTTGCATGGAATGTGGCAGTTTAGCGCACATCTCTCATCGTAAAACTGCTGACACTAATTTAGTGCTATTAGGCGAAACGGATAGTTACGAGCCTCTTTGCAGAGATTGCTATAATGCGGCTAATAAATTATCTTAAACTTTTTATTTTTTTTCAAAATTTCCAGATCAGATGCAATACGATACAAGGTTTCTAAAACCTCATATTTCAATGATTATAATTTAATAAATTAATTTTTAAGTGTTGGTTATAATTCTAAATTGATCCCAACTATTTTAAATATTATTATTATTTTTTAACCTTACCTATCATGTCTTTAATAGCATCTACAACTAAGCTAGGTTCTTCTTTCTGAATAAAATAACCACTTTTATTAGTTATGATGATAGATGTTTTTGGATTAAGTGTTTGCCAATTTTTAAAATAATTTATTTTATAATCTATTTCTTTTGAGATATAATCATTCTCTACATCAGGAACTGTAGATATTATAAACGTCATAGGAATAGTCGTTGGTACATTTATTTTTTTTAAAATGCGCTGATTTGTTGAAAAACCAAGACTATCAAAGTCAAAGCATTTTAAAGATTCGATATGATTGCCTTTTGTTTTTCCAGTTACTTTTAAGAAAGATTTAAACTGATCCTTAAATACTATTTTATCAGAATCCGTTCTGAGTGTTAAACCATACTGATATTCATATTCATGAGCCGGTTCTACAAAAACTAATCCCGAAACTCTAGTTGGATACATGTTGACGAAACACCTCATAATATAAGTTCCAAGGGAATGACCTACCAAAATAAACGGAGGTTTAATTTTTTCTTTAAGCAATAACTCATTTAATTCGTAAGCCATCGTATCAACTGTTCGATCATTATTAAATGCTTGAGATTGTCCAGTACTGGCTCTATCATAAGAAAATATCTGAACCTCTTTTTTTATTTTACTATATACTTTTTTAAAATCAGTTTGTGGTCTACCCTTCCCTGTAATAAAAACAACGGTGGGATTACCAGTTCCTTGTACTAATACATATTGCTTTTTCCCGTGCAAAAACACAAAGTGTCCGTCATCTCCTTCTAATAAAGCTAAAGAAGATAACCCTAAAATTAAGACGATTGCTACTGTTATCTTATAACATGAGTGCATAGAATATTATTAAAATATTAAACAAATAATCACCTTTAAATGTAGAAATAAATAATGATAAAAAACATGTAATTTGTCATACTAAATAATGATTAACGTATCTTCACCGAATAAATAAAACAGTTATGACGAACCAAGAACAATTTATTGCTTTACTCAATAAATCCTTAGACGAAAATACCTTTATAAAAGTGTCGTTGGCTAATTATAAAGGTTTTACAGAAGGTTTGAAGAATTGTTATGTAAAGAAAATACAGATTAAACAAAAAGATAAATTGAGCATAACATATCGCTATCAAACCAAAGATATTGTAAAAAATTATGCATATTCAGAAGGTGTGGCTATCATCGCTGGTTTTATTACTCAGGGTGCATTTAGGTTAGCGACACTCTTTACCATCGAGTTTGATTCGGTGTTTGAGTTTATCAATAAAGACAAAACCAGCTTGAAGAAAAACAAAGCAACGCATACAGAATTACCTTCTTTGGAACACAATACTCAAAAAAACAGATTGATCGTTTCAGATGGTAAATCATATTTGCATCAATTAAATATTACAGACGAAAAAGGAAAAGTAAATAATCATTCTCAAGATAAGTTCAAACAGATCAATCATTACGTAGAATTATTAAGTCCTTTAATCAAAAATTTATCAAAGCACGAAACCCTTCATGTAAGCGATATGGGAGCAGGTAAAGGTTATTTGACTTTTGCTTTATATGATTATTTAAGTAATGTATTACACCTACAAACTCAAGTGACCGGTGTTGAGTTCAGAAAAGATCTGGTTGAACTCTGTAATGGCATTGCAGAAAAATCAAATTTTAAAGACCTTCATTTTGTAGAAGGAACCATAGAAGCCTATGACGCAAAAGACACTAATGTGTTAATTGCCTTGCACGCTTGCGATACAGCCACTGATGATGCTATTTATAAAGGCATCACGGCTAATGCTGATTTGATCGTAGTTGCGCCTTGTTGCCATAAACAAATACGTAAAGAGATAGAAAAGCACAAAACAAAAAATGAATTAGATTTTTTACTAAAACATGGAATCTTTCTAGAACGTCAGGCTGAGATGGTTACTGATGGTTTGCGATCGTTACTTTTAGAGTATTATGACTATACAACCAAAGTATTTGAATTTGTATCAGAAGCTAATACACCAAAGAATGTCATGATAGTTGCTGAAAAGAAATTGAAAACACGAGAACAGCAAGAAGAAATCCGAAAAAAAATAAAAGAAACAAAAGCCTATTTCGGTATAGAGTTTCATTACTTAGAGAAATTGATGGGGCTGTAAATCGATTATTTATTTCACAAACACATCCGTAAACTGAAAGGTTTTTCCATTAAACAAACCTTTGTCGCTAAGCTTTAATTCAGGGATTACAAGCAATGCCATAAAAGATAAACTCATGTATGGAGCGCGTAATTTGCTTCCTAAGGCTTTGGCGCGTTTATCTAATTTGGTATAAGCTTCAGCCACTATTTCTGCAGGTTGGTTGGTCATGATACCAGCGATAGGCAATTCTAACACCATCGCTTCTTCTTTATTTGCTAGAGAAATACCACCTTTGGCATTGATAATTAAATTCACAGCCTTGCACATATCTTCATCATTGGTTCCAACCACGACAATATTATGGCAATCGTGTGCTACGCAACTAGCAATAGCGCCTTGTTTTAATCCTATGTTTTTAATAAAAGCTTTCGCAATAGGTGTATCGCTATAACGGTTTACCACAGCTATTTTTAAAATATCCTCTTCTATGTTCGATTCTGCAAAACCATTAACTACAAAGGATTGTATAAATAATTCATCTGTTACTAATTGCCCGTCTAATACTTCAATCACTCGTATCTTATCACCTTCTCCTTTTAATTTAAAATCATCGGCTGTTTTTAAACTACAGTTGAAATTATTAACGATGGGCGCATTGACGGATTTCAAAAATGATAAACCGTTTTCAGCAACTAGCGTTCCACTGATATACGTTTTTAAAATTGTGAAGTCTTTTAAATTATCAATCTCAATAAAATCAGCACTATCACCTACTTGCAATAAACCAATCGTTAAGTTATAATGCTTGACAACATTATATGAAGCTGCTCTTAAGACATGGTATAAATCATGTCCTTCTTTCAATGCACGCTTCACATGATCGTTGATATGAGATTCAATTAAATTATCGGGATGTTTATCATCACAACAAAACATGATCTGCTCTGGATAATCTTTCAGTAAAGAAATTAAAGTCTCGAAATTTTTAGCCGCAGAACCTTCTCGTATCAATACTTTAACACCGTGTTGTAATTTTTCTAAGGCTTCCATGTAACCAAAACATTCGTGGTCGGTTGTGATGCCTGCATTGAAATAATGTCTCATATCATCTCCCATTAAACCCGGCGCATGGCCATCAATAGGCTTGCCATGTTTTTTAGCAGAAGCTAATTTTTTCAAGACTTCTTCATCTTGATGAATCACTCCAGGGAAATTCATCATCTCTGCCAAATACAAAATTTCAGGTCGTACTAATAGTTGATCTATATCATTGGAATCAATCACTGCTCCTGCTGTTTCAAAATTAGTAGCTGGCACGCAAGAGGGCGCTCCAAAATAAAAATGAAAAGGTACCTGCTTAGCATTCTCGATCATGTAATCAACTCCTGCAACTCCAAGAACGTTTGCTATTTCATGTGGATCAGAGATAGTACCAACTGTTCCATGTGTTACAGCAATGCGAGCAAATTCTGTAGGCA
This sequence comes from uncultured Bacteroidota bacterium, assembly GCA_903834765.1. Taxonomy (GTDB): domain Bacteria; phylum Bacteroidota; class Bacteroidia; order B-17B0; family Aurantibacillaceae; genus UBA4416. Next base: position 22,646 of record CAILKE010000057.1, on the reverse strand, counting down.
CTAACATACTACTTTCTACATGTACGTGCGCATCCACAAAACCAGGTAATATATAGGTATGAAGCGTTTCGTTAATTCGTTTGATTGAAACAATAATATTATTTTCAATCGTAATTTCTGCAGGATAGGTTTCTTTAGAAACCACATCTATTAAATTTGATTTGATAAGCATAAGCAATTTTTAAGTAAAAATAACATTTGTTCTCAACTATGCTGCGTATAATTTATTCAACACAAAGACTTTGAGTATTAAGAGTTCGCAGAGTAATTTTTTATATTTCAAAAACTCTCTGAGTCCTCTTTTACTCTGTAACTCGGCGTTAAAAAATCACTAGTGACTCAAAGTCATCACCACGTATGGCTCCAGCACAGTTAATTCGCTGATGCAGTAATTTAGTTTATCAAGTATCTCAAGAGGATACTCTGTAACGATTGTAAAACCTAAAGGCTCAAAGAACTCCGGAATAATACACACTAAATATATAGGCTGAGTAGATAATTCGATACGTGCAAATATCAAAGCTTCTGCGATACCTTGATTACGATAGGCTTCTATTATTCCTAAAGAACAAAACTCATCGCAACCCTCGTGTTTACGAATTCTTACAAAGCCAACAATATCATCATGCAATTTCGCGACAGTAAATTGTTGAAAATGTAAGTCACGGTTATCTAAATCAAATAATTTTACATGCTTTACAATAAAATCAAAATCCTGTTCGATTGCTTTACTAATCTGTATGTGAGGGTTTTTTAACAAAAATGTATTTATTTAATATTAAGTGCGAATATACTAATTGGGCACCCTTTTATCTTTAATATTACCAATCATTTAAACAAATTTACGGTAGTTTTGTTAATTTAAGTATTGATCTAAAAACATAACAAAAAACTATGTATTTTTGTTAGAATACAAATAAAAAACTCATGCAAAAACAATACGATGTAATTATTGCTGGTGGCGGTTTAGCCGGGCTAACCCTATCCATTCAACTGAAACAAGCAAACCCTGATGTTTCTATTTTAATATTAGAAAGCAGAGATAAAGCAGCGCCGATAGGTGCTCACAAGGTAGGCGAGTCAACCGTTGAATTAGCCACACATTATTATAGAGAAGTATTGGGCTTGAAAGATTATTTGGAAGAATTTGAATTACCAAAACACGGTTTGAGATTCTTTTTTACAGATGGAAAAAAAGATGAATTATCTAATCGTGTTGAATTAGGACCTCGTTTGAAACTCCCTGTTCCAAGTCATCAATTAGATAGAGGTACCTTTGAAAATTATTTGGAAAAATACACTAAATCCTTAGGCACAGATTTTATTTTAGCAGCGCGTGCTAAAGACGTTAATTTTAAAATTAATGATGACGGATTACACGAAGTGATTTATGCACACGAGCGCGAAGATAAAAAAGCAATTGGTAAATGGGTTGTAGATGCAACGAGCCGTATTAGCCTATTAAAGAGAAAAATGGGCTTTGCCAAAGAAGCGCCTCATAATGTGAATGCAGTTTGGTTTAGAGTAAAAGGTGTGATTGATATTGATGAGTGGAGTGCAAATGAAAAGTGGAAAACATTTTTAGCGCCAAAATTACGTTACTTGAGTACGGTACATTTTATGGATAAAGGTTATTGGTTATGGATCATTCCTTTAGGTTCAAAAAATACGAGCATAGGTATTGTTGCTGACGAAGACATACATCCGTTTGAGACAATCAATACTTACGAAAAAGCACTTAAATGGGTAGAAAAACATGAGCCTCAGGCCTTGAAACATGTTTGCCCACCTAAGGAAGATTTAATGGATTTCAGAATCTTGAAACATTTTGCACACGATAGTGGTCGCATTTATTCGTCTGATAAGTGGGCTGTAACAGGCGAAGCTGGTGCCTTTTTAGATCCGTTCTATTCGCCGGGCAGTGATTTTATTTCATTAAATAATACTTGGTTAAGCGATTTAATTTTAAGAGATAAAAAAGGTGAAGACATTTCGGTGCGTGCACAAATCTATGAACAAACGCATTTATCGTGGTTTACAAGCTGGTTACCAATTTATCAGGATAAATATAAATTGATGGGAAGCGCACAAATTATGGTCGTGAAAATATTTTGGGATTGGGCTATATACTGGTCGGTACCTTGTTTATTATTTACAAATCATGGCTTTACCGATTTAAAAGTATTGAAAGAATTATTTGTTTCTGAAAAAAGTTTAGGACGTAAATTTGGAAAATTAAATAAAGCGGTACAAGATTTATTTTTAGATTGGTTACCACACGAAAACAAAACATTCAATAATCGCTACATCGATCCATTGGATTTAGATTACTTGAAAAAATTCCAAAGAGGTATCGATACCATTCATGGCTTAACAAATATTGTAGCTGTAGTAGCTGAAAATATGGGTGTTTTAGAGAATGTTGCCGCTGAAGTATTTCGTTTAGTTAGTAATCAAGTTAATGGAACTGCTTTAGATATTAAAGTTGATCCATACATCATGGATTTAAAAATTCCGTATCAAGAAGAAGATCATGTAAATGGTTTATTGGTAGATCCTGCCATACAATCAGACGTTGCAAAAACCTGGTTTTATAACGAAGAAATGATTGAGGCTTAATGATGTCACCCTGTCACGCTATAGCGTGATTCTGGGTCTCGCATTAAATAGAGATGCTGTCACGCTATAGCGTGACAGCATGACGGGACAAGCAAACCGAAGCATCATACAATTAAATTTAAATTACAAAATGAAAAACTGCCTAGCACTCTTACTAATAATCATATTATCTGTGTCGTGTAAAAAAACACCCACCGTTAATCAGGCAGCGGTTGATGATGATATAATTAAGCAGTACATCTCCGATCATCAATTGAATGCCATTGCTACAGGTTCAGGTTTGTACTATGTGATCAAAACAATAGGTACGGGTGCCAATCCAGCGGCTAACTCCACGGTTAATGTTATTTATAAAGGCTATTTTACGAGCGGAAGTTCCTTTGATCAAAGCAGCGCCTCCGGATTAAGTATTAGTTTAAGTTCCGTGATTCAAGGATGGCAAGAAGGCATTCCTTATTTTAAAAAAGGCGGAGGAAAAGGAATATTATTGATTCCATCAGCTCTAGGCTATGGTGCACAAGCAAGTGGAAGTGTTCCTGCTAATTCAGTTTTGATCTTTGATATTACGTTGCAATGATGAACAATTTAAATATATAGTGCTTAACTGTAAAAATAAATTTTATATAAGTGAAAATAATAACGTGGAATTGCAATGGAGCCTTAAGAAAAAAATACCATAAACTTGAGGAAATAAATGCAGACATATTTATAATCCAAGAATGTGAAAATCCAAATGAATCAAATGATACTAACTATTTGAATTGGGCTGGTAATTATTTATGGATAGGAGATACAAAAAATAAAGGTATCGGAGTTTTTGCAAAAAACAATTTACTTTTAAAAAAATTGGATTGGTCAAATACTTATAAAGACCATTCGGTAAAATACTTTCTTCCATTTTCTATAAATAATGAAATCGATTTTTTAGCAATTTGGACGCATCAAAATAATTCTCCAAATTTTGGTTACATTGGTCAGTTATGGAAATATCTACAAATCAATAAAGACAAAATTGGAAATGCTATTCTAATTGGAGATTTTAATAGTAATAAAATTTGGGACGAATGGGATAGGTGGTGGAATCATTCAGACGTTGTTGAAGAATTATCCCAGCTAGGAATTGAAAGCCTTTATCATAAATACACTAAAGAAGAACAAGGTAAGGAAACACAACCAACGTTCTATCTTCATAGAAAAATTGATAAATCATATCACATCGATTATTGTTTTGCTCCTAAAAAATTTGCAGACAAGTTGATTAAATTCGATATAGGGAAATATGAAAGCTGGAAAGAGTCTAGCGATCATAACCCTATTATAATTGAATTTAAACCTTAAACTAATTCGTCTTTAGGAACAACGATCATCGCTGAAATTTTTTCCAAAACAACGATGGCTTCATCCACACTTTTCACGTATTCAATCGTCAGCCAAAGTTTATTATTTTGTTCTTTCAGTGCGCTCCGATTTGGATTTTTTTGTGCGTACAACATCACGCCCTTAAACATGGGGGAGTTGTAATAATCGCTGTCTTGCTTACTTAAAAAATAACATAGCATTTTATTATTCTTCAAGGTGATTTTTTCGAAACCTAATGGCATGGCTGCCCAACGCATACGAACCACATTGATCAATTCAGAAGCTTCAACAGGCACAGGACCAAAACGATCTCGTAAATTATTTTCAAATACTACTAAGTCTTCTGCCTTAGTGATGTTATCTAACTCGCGGTACAATAATAAACGCTCAGTTAAATTACTCACATAAGTATCCGGAATTAATAATGATAAGTCGGTATCAACGACCGTTTCTTTTACAAACTGCCTTGAGAATACTGATTTATCAGTGCTTTCAGAAGCATCATCCACGGTTTCTTTATACCAATCTTCTTGTTTTAATTCTTCAATGGCTTCATTCAATATTTTCATATAGGTGTCAAAGCCCATATCATTAATAAATCCGCTTTGTTCACCACCTAATAAATTTCCTGCCCCACGAATATCTAAATCACGCATCGCAATTTGAAAACCTGATCCTAAATCGCTAAACTCAACAATGGCTTTCAAGCGTTTACGGGCTTCTTCGGTTAAATTAATAAACGGAGGCGTTAGTAAATAACAAAAGGCTTTTTTGTTACTACGCCCTACTCTACCTCGCATTTGATGCAGATCACTCAATCCAAAATTTTGTGAATCGTTGATGATAATGGTATTGGCATTACTAATATCCAATCCTGATTCTATAATGGTTGTAGCAACCAACACATCGTATTCGCCTTCTATAAAGGCAAGCATGGTTTCTTCTAATTTATCGCCGTCCATTTGTCCGTGCCCAAAAGTAACACGTGCTTCGGGCACCAAGCGTTGAATGATTCCTGCTACTTCCGTAATATTTTGAACTTTATTATGTACAAAGTAAACTTGTCCACCGCGATTCAATTCATAAGAAATAGCATCTCTGATAGCTTCTTCGCTAAAAGAAATTAATTCTGTTTGCACCGGATAACGATTGGCTGGAGGAGTTGAAATAACAGATAAATCGCGCGCACCCATTAAACTAAATTGTAAGGTACGAGGTATAGGTGTTGCTGTAAGCGTTAAAGTATCAACGGTTGATTTAAAGAGTTTTAATTTATCTTTGATACCAACACCAAATTTTTGTTCTTCATCAATGATCAATAAACCAAGGTCCTTGAACTTCACATCCTTTCCAACAATTTTATGCGTACCGATTAAGATGTCAATTTTACCTTCACTGGTTTTCGTTAAAATTTCTTTTACTTCCTTCGCTGTTCTGAAACGGTTGATATAACTCACCGTGCAAGGCAAGTCTTTCAATCGTTCGCTAAATGTTTTGTAATGTTGATATGCTAAAATAGTTGTTGGAACCAAAATAGCAACTTGTTTACTATCGCACACGGCTTTAAATGCCGCACGGATGGCAATTTCTGTTTTACCAAAACCAACATCACCACACACTAATCGATCCATTGGATGTGGCTTTTCCATATCCCGCTTCACATCTTGCGTTACTTTATTTTGATCGGGCGTATCTTCATAAATAAAAGAAGCCTCTAACTCGTGTTGCAAATAATTATCTTGTAGAAAACGGTGTCCAGCCTGAGCCTTACGTTTAGCATATAATTTAATGAGATCATATGCAACTTCTTTGACATTCTTTTTTGTTTTTTGTTTGAGCGTACTCCAGGTCGTAGATCCTATTTTATCAATACGCGGCACATTCCCTTCCTTACCTGTATACTTACTGATACGGTGTAAGCTGTGAATACTCACATACAAAAAGTCGTTGTCTTTATAAACTAACTTAACGGCTTCTTGTTGTTTTCCGTTAGCATTAATTTTCACTAAGCCTCCAAAACGCCCAATACCGTGGTCGATATGCGTTACAAAATCTCCAGGGTTTAATGATAAAATTTCTTTTAAGGTTAATGACTCTGATGTTTTGTAGCGTGTTTCTTTTAAATGGAAACGATGGTAACGTTCAAATATTTGATGATCGGTGTAACAGGCAATTTTTAAATCATGGTCGATAAAACCTTCGTGAATATTGATTTTCACATGCTCTATTAAACTATCGAAGTTACGATGCTCTTTAGAAAGTATATCATTAAATATAGTATGCAAGCGTTCAGCTTGTTTGCTATTATCGGTTGTTAAATAATTTTTGTATCCTTTGGTTTTATTTGCTTTAAGGTCGTTGATCAGCATTTCAAAGTTTTTATTGAACTGTGGTTGCTGACTTTGATTAAAACTTACTTCCTGTGAGGCGATATGAGCCATTAAACCATATTCGATGATATGAAAGGGTTTGATGAGTGCTAAAAAATCTTCGCCGGTAATGTATAATTCGTGAGGCGGTAAATGTTTTATTTCGCCTGTTAAATGCGCGAATGCTTTTTCTGTTTTCTCAAATTGCTTACTTATTTCATCTTTACTCAATATCACATCATCAAAACAGATAACGGTATCTTCTGAGAAATAATCGAAAATAGGTTTTCGCACTTCAATCACTTGATTGGATTGGATGTTCGGAATGATCGTTACAAAATCATACGTATGATTGGAGAGTTGTGTCGCAGGATCAAATGATTTAATGGCATCTACATCATTCCCAAATAATTCGATGCGATAAGGAATTTCATGAGCAAAAGAATATACATCCACTATACCGCCACGAATGGCGTATTGACCAGGTTCAGAAACAAAATCACACAATTCAAAATCGTAACTAATTAAAAATTCTTCGATAAACTCGATGCTTAATTTATCGCCTTTTTTAATGACTAAAGTATTTTTATTTAAACTTGATTTCGAAGCTACTTTTTCTGCTAATGCTGTTGCGTATGTAACAACAATGCCTGAGTAATTTTCTTTACTCAATTGGCTCAATACTTCAGCGCGTTCTTGCACAGATGCATTGCTTGTTTTCTCTTCTTTATATGGAACTTTATAACTTTCAGGAAAATATAAAATATGTTTTTCTGGAAGTAAAGCTTGTAAGTCATTTAAAACGTATGCGGCTCTTTCCTTGTCGTTACAGACAATAACGTAATTCGACGTGGTATTTTGAAAAAGGTCATTTATCAAAAAAGCAAATGAACTCCCTCGTAAACCCGAAATAAATACACTTGTATTAAGATTTACTTGCTTTTGTTTTAACTCTCCAATAAACTTACCGTTCCACCACATCGAGCTGTAAAGATAATTTATTTATTCCTTTTTTTAGCAGCAATTAATTTTTTTGCTGTTGTTTTTGAAACTATTTCTTTACCCGTTTTTTCTTCGATTTGTTTTCTTGCATTGCCGGCAATTGTGCCACCTTGTTTAGCAATAACTTTACTTTCTGTAAAACCTTTTGGTTTTTTCTCTTTACTAATTTCTGCAGTGGTTGCTTCAGCTAACATATTCAATACTAACTCCAAATTAGTCATGTTGTCGTGCAGATTTTCTTTCTTTAAATCCTTATGTTGTTTGTATTCTTTTACTGATAGGCCACTCCAGGCTTTAGTAATTTCGTCGGTTAATATGGCGAATTCTTGTCCTTTTTTTACACCTCGTTCCTGCCACTCATCCGTTAAATCTTTTCTAACTTCAATGCTTTTTAAACGTTGGTTAATCCACTCTTTACTATATCCTTTTTTTAAATAGGTTTCCATTAATCGGTCAATGCCAATTTCGGGATCTTCAATTTCATCTAATCGTTCTCTACCAACTTGTGCTAACCATAATTTAAAAGGTTCTGCTTTTTTGGAAGGAACCGATTGTATTAAACGAAATAGCTGTTCGGTATCAGCTACATCAGTATTGTAAAATTTGCCATCAGAGGACTTTAATTTCAGTTGACTACATTTTGTAGCCAACTCACTTCCCTCTGCTTTTAATCTTGTTTTAAGTACGCTCCAATACTTACGAGGATTTTGACTTTCCGTCAACACCTCAACTGCATCAATAATAGAGAAAAACCATTTCTCTTGTTCGGCATCCCAAACCGAGCGGACTTGCTTTTGCTCAAATAATTTAATCGCTGTTTCTTTTGTCATAACCTTTCTATAAAAATAATTAAACAAATGTACTTTATTTTGTAGCTGAAATTAGCTACGTTTTGTAGCATTTTTTTAGGGGTTTTACTTAATTGTATTATTGAACAAAAATGACGCAATTGTTTATGATTATAACAATTAGAAACATTAAGCTAATATTGCACTTCGTAAAATTAAATTTATTTTTTTTATTGTTTTATTTTTAATAGCAAATAATATTTTTTAAAACCAAACTTACTAATAATTTTATTATCATTTGTTTTAATCAATTTACGCTAACTGTTTTTTAAACATGTCTTTTTTTATTGTAATTTTACTTCATGCAAAAAATCTTTATCATAGTTTTAGTTCTTATTAGCTGTACAATTACATCAAAGGCTCAGTTTAAAAAAATTAATGCCTTATTTTTAGGAAACAGTTATACTTATGTAAATAATTTACCACAATTAATTAAAGACATTGCTTTAGCAAGTGGTGATACCTTAGTATTTGATTCAAATTGCCTTGGAGGTTATACTTTTCATAATCATTTCACGGATGTAACGAGTTTATCGAAGATAAATTCGCAAGCTTGGGATCATGTTGTATTACAGGCTCAAAGCCAAGAACCATCATTTGATCCAACTCAAGTTGAAATTGAAACCTTACCATTTGCCATTAAATTAGATAGTATTATTAAGCACAACAATAGTTGTACTGAAACTATTTTTTATGAAACATGGGGACGAAAATATGGCGATGCTTCTAATTGCGCAAGTTATCCTCCTGTTTGCACTTATTTAGGTATGCAAGATAGATTAAAATCTTCTTATAAATTATTTTCTGATTCAACTCATGCAACGATGTCACCTGCAGGCGAGGCATTTAGAAAGTCTATTGCCTTAAATCCTTCTCTTGAATTATATAATGCGGATCAAAGTCATCCTTCAATAGAAGGATCCTATTTAACTGCATGCGTTTTTTATGAAGTACTTTTTCATAAAAGTGTATTAACAAACACATTTACTGCAGGTATTAGTGCTACTAATACTGCTTTTTTACAGCAAATTGCACATGACGTGGTTAATGATAGTTTAAATACGTGGAATATCGGAACATATTTTCCTTGGGCTCCATTTACTAGTACAATTATTAATAGTTTGAATTATCAATTTACAAGTGCTTCACCAGCATTAATGAATAAATGGTATTTTGGCGACGGAACAACTAATTCGTCTGCTAATCCCGCTCATATATATGCAAATAGTCAATCTTATATTGTATCTCATGTAGTGACAAATGGTTGTAATAAAGACTCAGTGTCTATTGACTTAAATACATTTTTGTCAGGTGTTGAAGGAATTAATAGTTCTGATATAATTTCAATTTATCCGAACCCAACAAGTTCATCAATAAATGTTTTAGCTAATAATAGTATATATAGCTATAAAATATTTAATTTGTTTGGAAAGCTGTTATTATCAGGAAAGGCTTCTGGGTCAATAGAATTAGTTGGATTAGCAAATGGAATGTACTATATAGAAGTACAATTAAACAATAAAATACATACTTTAAAATTCATTAAGCAGTAAAATATTGGGTGAATTATTGTTAACTTTAATAAAACTTAATTAACAATAATTATTTATGAAGCCTTATTTAGTTATTTTCATTTTTATACTTTCAATGTATCAATTGAAGGCTCAGTCTTTTTATAAAAACCCAACCAATAGAGCCTTAACTTTTAATGAATTGAAAATTCAATTCAATAATTTTAAAAAGTCTAATGATTTATCCAAACAAAAATATTGGAAAAGCTACAAACGTTGGGAGCATGAAATGGAACTTCACACAAATGCTAAAGGCGAACCTGCAGGCTTTGATGAATATGTAAATGCTACAATAGCGATGTCAAATTATAAACAACAAATGACGCAAGCTAACGCATCATCCAGTTGGTCGCCATTCGGCCCTAACGTCTTGCCTAATAACCTAACTGGTTATATGGAAAATGGAATTGGTCGTATCAATTGCATTACGTTTCATCCAACCAACCCCAATACATTTTTTGTAGGTGTTGCTCAAGGCGGTGTTTGGAAAACCATTAACAACGGCATTACTTGGACACCACTCACAGATAATTTACCTATCACTCGAATTAGTGATATTACAATCAACCCAACGAATCCCAACGAAATGTATATCTCTGTATGTGATTTCGAATACATTGGAGTGAGCTTACATTTAAATGGGAGAAAAAGAAATACACATTATGGATTAGGTGTTTATAAAACAATAGATGGTGGTTTAACATGGAACCCAACGGGGTTAACTTATAACCTAACAAACGGAGATGCTTCCCTTATTCGCAAAGTATTGATTAATCCCTCTAACACAAATGACTTAGTTGCTTGTGGAGTAAGTGGAATGTATAAATCAACTAATGGAGGAATTACTTGGGTAAAAAAATTAGATTCCTTGTTTTGGGATATGCATCAAGACCCTTCTAACCCTTCTATTATTTATGCATCAACTGGTTGGATTATGACATCAAATATTGGTAGTGCAGGTGTTTACAAATCTACTGATTTTGGTAATACTTGGATAATGCTTAATACAAATATGCCTTTGACTAACAATATACAACGTGTAAAATTAGCTATTGCTCCTTCTAATAATAATTATATTTATGCATTATGTGTTGATTTGAATGGTGGTTTATATGGTATTTATAAGTCTATTAATGCCGGTTTAAATTGGACATTTATTCCACCAAACGACAATATTTTGGAAAGTGGAACTGGAAGTAATATAGGAGGACAGGGAAATTATGATTTAGGATTCGCAGTAGATTTTACTGATCCTAATAAAGTATTTACGGGAGGTGTAAATTTATGGGGCTCTATTGATGGAGCAAATACTTTTAACCCTATCTCACATTGGACAACGCAATACGGACCTACGCTTCATGGTGATATACATTTTATTAATAGAAATCCATTAACAGGCAATTATTTTGTTTGTAGTGATGGAGGTGTTTATCAAACAACGAGCATGGTAATTGATACATGGAGCACTGCTGGCTGGCCAACTGCTTGGACTAAGATGAATGATAATATGCAAATTTCTTCTTTTTATAAATTATCAAGTTCTAGAACAACAAACGAACAAATTATTGCAGGAGCTCAGGATAACGCATCCTTTTATTTTAATGCAGGTTCTTGGTCAACTATTTTTGGAGGAGATGGAATGGATAATTGTTTAAACCCTTCAAATCCTCTTGAAGTTTTTGGAGCAAGTCAATACGGAAATTTTTATTATAGTAATGATAATGGTGTAAGTGGATCGTCTCCATTTACTAATTTTAATAGTGAACAAAGCGAATGGGTTACTCCAATTGTAGCGGATTATAATAATGTAGGCGTGATGTATATAGGACATGAAAATATTGTTAAATCTACTGATGCTGGACAAACTTGGAACACACTTTCAACGATATATACTAATTCTTTGACATTAGAAAATACTGAAATATCTGCCATAGCAGTTTCAAATTCAAATAGCCAGGTGTTATATGCAGCTAGAAGAGTTCGATATGAAAATGGATTAAATGGAATAGTATTTAAAACAACAGATGGAGGAACAACATTTACAAATGTTACAAATAATTTACCAGATAGTTTATATTACACTGGAATAGAAATAAATGAAACAAATGAAAACATAGTATATGTATCAATGGCTGGTTTTACTGCAACCAACAAGGTATTTACAACAACAAATGGAGGGATATCTTGGCAAAATATAACATATAACTTACCAAACTTGCCAGTTAATTGCATTAAACAAATTCCAGGCACTAACAATTTAATGATTGGAACAGATATTGGTGTATATATTTTATATTCAGGTACAGCTATATGGGTTAATTATAGTTTTGGTTTACCAAATGTTATAATTACTGATATTGAGTTTAATGTAGCTTTAAACAAAGTTTATGTATCAACTTTCGGTAGAGGAATTTGGGAAAGTAATATAAATACCTCTACAGGGATAAATAATGAACCTCAAAAAAATTATGAATTTAAATTGTACCCAACAACAAATAGTGGCACTTTTAATCTAGAGTTTAAAAATGATCAAGACTCGAAGATTATTGAGGTGATTGACGTAATGGGTAAAATAATATATACTCAAAGAACAAATTTAGATAAAATTAAAATAAACTTAAATCTAAGCTCTGGCCTTTATTATATTAGAACGCATTGTAAGAGTATACTCGGAGTTAAAAAAATGATTGTAGAATAATTGCTTAATTTTTGGTTTAAACATACTCAAGTAACTTTTTGCAAACAGCGCGCGTATAATATATATGGCAACCTTATCAGAAAACTGGATTACTGAAAACCTCATCGATTTTGAGTATAAAAAGTATGTGTTATTAGGATATTTGCAAAATGTAGAAGCGCATTTTAATGAACAAAAATTATATCCTGATTTTGCTGAACTTATTGCTCATTACAAAAACTTAATAGCTCTCAAAAATAACACATTAGCCTTAGAGAATAGTTTCAAAAAAAATGTAAAAGGAATTGATTATAATACCCTATCATTCGTATATGAAAATATCATCACAGACGAATCCTTAAATGATCTCAAACAAATTATCGCTTTTAGTGAACCGCTTTTGGTGAATGAATTGCAAAAAGGAAAAAACATATTTGATTTTGCCGAACAACATATTTTAACCCATCATATTGGTATATTACCAATTTATAAAACTGAAGGCTATTTTGTATTATATCCTTATCAGGCAAAACAAGTGTTCGTATATAATTACAATTTCTCCAAAATAAATTTATTACAACAAGAAGTTTATGGATTGAATTGTTCTTATGTTTCAAACTATACCATTTCGTTAGCTAAGCCCGTAGATAAAATTAAATTAGACATCATTGATGCTAATCCTCATTTACCAAATCCTGCCGTTTATTTATTTAAGGCGAATGCAGAACTCCCCAACGACGAAACGTTTTTACCTATTGCGAAACGCTTGCTGTATAAGAGCTTAACGACTTAAAAGAAATTAACCTGCTATTAATGTCTTTTAAATTTGGGCGTTGAGAAACAATTTCATGTAAACAGTCATTTTTTAATTTCACTAACTGAGTCATTAAGTCATCATTAATTTCTGATTCTTCCAAACGTTCCAATAAATCTTCCAACAAACAACCATAGGCTCTTATATCTAATTTCTCATGCAGATAGGCATTTGAAGATGATATATCGTATAAGGTAGCAGCACCAAAATCTCCTAAGAGTGTTCTCGAATTTAGATTAATCATTAAATTATGAGCATAAAAATCGCCATGCATAATTCCTTTATCATGTAGATGACTTAAAACAGAAACAGAATGAATCGCTATGTCTATCAATTCTTTTATAGAAAAAACAGTCCCAACTTCAAATATGTCTCTGGTGCAGCTTTCAAAGCTTGGTGGTTTTCCTAAATTTTTAAATTCAGTTGGAATTAATTCAAAAACCAAACCTTCTTTTTGTTGCGGATGATTTGATATTTTACCTAAAAGCGTCACTAAACATTGATGATTATCTGCTACTGCACATGCTGTCATTTCGCTTAATGGAAAGCCATCACTTGTTACTTCTCCTTTAAATACTTTAACAGCAATTTCTAGTTGTTCTTTTTTATTCCAAATTGCTTTTGAAATAATACCTGACGCTCCTTCACCTAATTGTTCTTTTATGATCAATTCATCCCACGAAATTTCTTTCAGAACTGGACTGCTATATTTTATTTCACTACAAGGATTATCAGCATAAGCCAACCAAGCTAACTTTGGCAAGGTTAAAAGCCACTCGGGTAATTCTTTGATATGATTTGCTGAGATCCTCAATAATTCAAGGTTTCTGCACATTGCCATTTCTTCTGGTATTTCCGTTAATTGATTACCAGCTAAAGGAAATTTTTGTAAACGTTTACATTCTCCAATTGATTTCGGTAATTGTGTAATACAATTATTAGTTAAGATTAACCAACGAAGATGACTTGAAATCGCTTTTTCTGAAATATAAGAAATACGATTGGCTTTAAACCCAACCATTTCTAACAATGGACAATCCGCTAATACTTCCGGATATTCTGTAAATAAATTATCTGAAAAAAAAGCAATTTTTAATTTTTTAAATTTTCCAAAATCACTTGGTAAAGCAGATAGCTGATTACCTGATAAATCAAGTAATTCAAGGCTATCGGCTAAATTGAATAATTCGCGGGGAAACTCCGTTAAGCCACAAGCTAATTTGACAGAAGTACAACCTGCTAATTCACCAGCTTGTAATTGCTCCAATGTTTGCATTTTTATTTTTTAGGAATTCTCACTAACGTTTCTAATAAGAAACCCCAATATTTTTGAACCGAACTAATTTGCACTCTCTCGTCGGGTGAATGAGCACCTTTAATGTTTGGACCAAAAGAAATCATTTGCATATCAGGATAATTCGTACCTAAAATTCCGCACTCTAAGCCCGCATGACAAGCACTAACCTTAGCTTCTGAATGATATCTTTCTTTGTATAAATCACTCATCAATTTCACAATAGGTGCCGAAGGTTTTGGTGTCCAACCCGGATAAGAGCCTGTAGCAGATATTTCAGCTCCTAACAGTTCAAATGTTGATGTAATCGCATCTTGTAAATCTCTTTTTTCAGAATCAACAGAACTGCGCGTTAAGCATTGTATTTGATAAGCACCTTCTTTTACCATAACGCGAGCAACATTATTAGAAGTTTGCACTAATCCTGCAATATCGGGACTCATACGATAAATGCCATAAGGACAAGCATATAAACTGCGTAATAATTTGAATTGAAAATCTTTTTGCAACACTTGTTTCGGTGCATCTGAATCTTCAATGGTCACAGCTAATTTTGGATCCGTTGTTTCGTATTCTTCTTTGATTATCTTTTCAAAATTCTTAATTTGTTTTATAAGTGCTTCTTTGTTAGCATCTGAAACAGCAATCACAGAAAGGGATTCGCGAGGAATGGCATTACGCAAACTTCCACCATCAATCGATTCAATTTCTATGTGTAAATCATTACTCAAATTCAATAACAAACGATTCATGATTTTATTGGCGTTTCCTCTACCACGGTGTATATCCATTCCAGAGTGTCCGCCTGTTAATCCTTTAATAGCAATACAAAAGGCGGCAGCATTATTTGGAGCAACTAATTCATATTTACCAACTGCCGTTACATCAACACCACCTGCACAACCAATGGTTAGTTCATCGTCATCTTCCGTATCTAAATTCAGCATAATTTCACCATCTAATAAACCACCCTTTAAAGATAATGCGCCTGTCATTCCTGTTTCTTCATCAATCGTAAATAAAGCTTCCAATGCGGGATGAGGAATAGTCGTTGACTCTAATAACGCCATAATAGATGCAACACCAATACCATTATCAGCGCCTAAAGTTGTTCCATTTGCTTTTACCCAATCTCCATCCACTAACATTTCTATACCTTGCGTATTAAAATCAAATTGAGTGGCTGCATTTTTTTGATGAACCATATCTAAATGGCTTTGTAACACAATAGTTACTCTGTCTTCCATTCCTTTGGTAGCAGGCTTTTTAATAATAACATTTCCAACTTCATCTACGATTGTAGGTAAGTTTAATTTTTCGCCAAACTCTTTAGCAAATTGTATAATGCGTTCTTCTTTTTTAGATGGACGCGGTACTGCATTTAAATTGGCAAAATTATTCCACATCGCTGTGGGTTCTAGTTTTCTGATAGCTTCGTTCATATTATTATGTTGAAAATTTTAAAGCATAAATGTATCATTAAAATTTATTTTTAAATCGTGTAATTCGCAATTTATTACAATTCGCTCTTAGTATTCCATTCGTTTACCATCCAATAAGGATCTTCTTTAAACTTGATCCAATCGGCCATTAAACTTGCTTGTAAATCTTCTATAGCTGTTTTAGTAGTTTGATCGTACCGATTATAATCAGTCTCATAATATTCATTCTTAATGGTTCTTTCAATATACTCGAGTAAATTAAAACAAATTGTAAACTGCCCACAGGCAATTAAGGTGTCAAGCATATTATCTTTACCTGCTAATTCCTCATCCGTAAACCAAAGAGTTGTAAGCTTTGTATTAGCCTTTGAGGTGGCTAATATGATTTTTTCTCCAGGCTCTAATAATTCATTATGCAGGTAATGATGTTTTTTTCTTCTTTTAATCACTTCATGGTCAATAAGTTTTCGTGCAGCATTCATTACTACTCTAGGCTTCCAAGCAGAATCGCTATAGATGCGCTCCAAACTAAACCATTTCATTTGTTTAATAAATACTTCCGAAACTAATTTCATTCCAGATCGACTCCTATTGATAAATAAATTATATAAGGTTCCAAATTTTAATTTATCAAAGTGTAAGATTCTATTTAATTCATAATCAGATACCCCAAATC
Source organism: uncultured Bacteroidota bacterium (assembly GCA_903834765.1). GTDB lineage: Bacteria > Bacteroidota > Bacteroidia > B-17B0 > Aurantibacillaceae > UBA4416. The sequence continues at coordinate 5,975 of CAILKE010000057.1, read as the reverse complement.
GTTTCGTTAAGCCTGTAATGCCTTTAGAAAATATTAGCAGTACTAAGGCTAACATTAAACTAACCGTTCCAAAAATAGATAACACAATGATGGAAACTTTTGAACTTGTATAAGAGGCAAGTAAAATAGAAAAGACTCCAATAATAGCGCTACATAGTCCGAAGTTTTGTAAGCTGCCAAAATTCCAATTACCAATATATGGAATTTTATTATTGGTACTTCTAATGAAACTTTCCATAGTGGGAGGCGAAACATCAGAAACGATATATAAATCAACTGCCTTATGATCGTGAGAACGTATGTCTTTTAACTCTGGAGAATACTGCCTCATGCGTTCTTCGGCTAATACCACAGCATCAATCCCCTGATTATCATCAATCGAGCCGTCCATTAAACCTATCGGATAATGAATTTGATCGCCTTCGTGAGCATGTCTTGGTAACAATGTATCGTCCATTAATTTAACAGCTCCCGAATACACAAAATCATCGGGAAAGTTAATGGGTTCAAAGCCAAATGGAAAACAAGATGAAGAGGCAATGATATCAGATAAACGAATTTCTTTTGCAACATCAATGGGAATATGAATTTTTTTATTCCCTATATATTCATGATGTATTTGGGTACTTGATGGTTTTTCTGTTTTAGTAAAATAAAAAGGTAAAGCAAAATTAAATTCTGTAGCACTAAAACAAATTTCTTTTAAATGAATGTTAATCTTCTCATCCCAAATTAAATTAAATGTTTCAGATTCAAATTTTTCATAATAAATAGCAGCAAATGAATTGATTAACGACCTCTGTTTTCCTTCTAACCAGTTTTCGTCTTTCGATAAATATTGAAGCGCTTCTGTTACTAAATCACAATGAGACATAAAATCGTATACACTTTTGTAACAATCTTTGATAGTACCTCCCTTTTTTAAGGTAGTCACATATTTTATGCCTACGAAAGTTCCAGCCGATACAGTTGATAGTATGCGTGTTCGCTCTAATAAACTAATTCCCAACCACGTTTTAGAAGACAAATAGGACATAGTGCCTAAATGAAAAGACGTGGCTCTATAGCCTCCTCCTGATAATGAAATAGCAATGTTTTCAAAAGGAGATTTCGGAAGATGATTACTCCCTCTTTCTTTACTATTTTTTGACACATTAAACTGATTTTCCATAAAACGTTTAGAAAGTTTTAAATTACGGAAAAATAAAATATAAAAAAACAATATGGCTAAACTTAAACAAATTCTAAATACACAAACTTAGAGTCTCTTTAAATTTTATATTCTTTTATAATTTGAAATACTTACTAAAGGAATTTCAGAGGCATATCTTTTATTGATAGCTTTAATAAATATATTCGCCAAAAAAGCTTGCCCCAACGAGTTAAGATGTAAGCCGTCAAATGAGAAAATACTATTTTCGTCATATCTAGCAAATAATGAGCTTTCATCAAATGTTATTTCTTCTCTAAATGTTTTTGTAAAGGCATGCACATCAACAAATGCTATTTTTTTTTCTTTGGCAACATACTCTATACATTCATTGTAAGAAGCTATTGCCTTTTGCACATTAGCTATCTCTATATGTGTTAGCATATACTTTTTAGGAATAGGAATCTCTGCGGTCAGGTATTTATCTTTGTATGGGTCTAATTGAATTTCTAAAATTAATAGCTCACCTTTTTTAATTTGACGAATGCTTTGTCTATCGGTTGTTGAATCATTAATTACAAATGCATTTCTACCTTCATGAAATTGCAAGCCAAAATCTTTATATTTTATGGTTAATTGATTGGCTTGAGATTGATTCAGTATTAGGCCATCGTAAGGAATCACTGTAAAATATGGAACAGTCGTAATATCGCCTAAGTTAGCAATAGCTCCTTCTGCTCCTTCTTCAGTTAATAAACTAACTAATGCATCCAAACTTTTATGAAATCCTATTCCGACATCCCCTTCAATAGGTGTAATGGAATCCATAGTTCCGCCAGATGATGCAAAAGTTAGTACGTCGTTATTCCCTATAAATAAAGTAAAGAAGGTTGGATGTAATGCTAAGGCATCTGATAAAATTGAAGATGTTAAAGGATTTGATGCTATCCTTGTAAAAAAAGGATTATAATTTCCTACCCCATTTTGTGGGTTCCCTATTCCTGATAATACCATTGATATAAGCTTTGCGCTTGGCACACTTAAATTATTAAATGGTCCTTCACTTTCAAAAATATTTTCAGAAAAAACAGATAAATCACCTTGAGGAGCAATATATGAAGGCATCTCAACACTACCTACTTTTTTTAATATGATACGGGAATTTCCATAAAAACCAACACCAACAGAATTAGATTTAATGAATGGTTGTTTAAAATCACCACCTCCAACTAATTTGAATTGTTCGGCTAATAAAGTTGCAAATGAATGCACTTGGCCTTCGTAAAATAAGGCACCGTCTGTATAACCCGATGTTATAGAATCTCCTAACGCTATATATCTACTTAAATCAATGTGTTTGTGTTTATTAAGAGGCATGATACTTTTGTTCGTTATAGCGTATAAACAATCTTGACTTTGAGTACCTCAAGATACAAAAAATAAATTAAATCAAATTAACCAAAGAACTTAAACTTTGCTCATATTCTTTTTTAATTCTATTAACTACTTCTTCGCAAGGGATAATATCATGAATCAATTCAGATGATTTTCCTGCTGTCCATAAGGTTTCATAATTATTAGGTAAAATCGATTTCTCCAATTTTTTCATTCCTCTAATTTGCACAAGCATTTTAAACCATTTTTTGGTTTGAGAATTATTGCTTAACCATTTTTCAAACCAATTTTGAGTATAACCCATTTTTTTTGCCGACTCATTATTGATAACTGCACAAGGAGTTCCTGATAATTTGGTAGTCATTACAATATCATCCATACCCGAAGAAACAATCGCATTTTTATAATTATCATTTACACCCGCTTCTGTTGTTGCAATAAAACGAGTACCAACAGATACACCACTTGCTCCTAACACTTGCACTGATAATAATCCAGAGCCATTAGTAATCCCACCAGCAGCAATAACAGGCACTGAAGGGAAATGTTCTTTTAAAGCGGGAATTAATACTTGTAAAGGATTAGGGCCTGCGTGTCCGCCAGCACCTTGCCCAACAGCAATAAAGCCATCGCACTTAGCCTCTAAACATTTTTTAGCGTGAGGGATATTAGTCACATCGCAAAATACTTTTCCACCATATTTGTGAGCGCCATCGATTACTTCCTTTGGGTTTCCTAACGATGTAATAAAAAATGGCACCTTTTTTTCAAGACATATTTTAGTATGTTTAATAGATAATGGATTAGATTTTTGGACTATAATATTTACGCCATAACTTCCTTTATAATTTTTGCTGTATGCGTTTAGTTCATCTAACACTTTTTCCAACTCTCCTTCTTTTCTATAATTAAGCGAAGGGAAAGTTGCCATAATACCTGCACGTATGCCAGCTTTCATCATCTCCATATTACTAACTAGAAACATGGGAGCCATGATTATAGGAAAATCAATCCCTAATAATTCCTTTAAACTATCATCACTTTTCATTTAAAATATATTTTGATTTAATACAAATATAAGTTATTTTTATGCATGCATAATACTTATTTATACTATAAATATTAATTCACAAAAAACACATTATGGATATTATCGAAAATTTCAGACTTTTTGATTTCTTAGATCATTTGAAACAAATGCCTTTAAAAGAGGATGCTTTGGCGGCAAAAGAAAATGGTATATGGAGAAAATATAGTACACAAGAATATATTGATACGGTAAATTTTTTAAGTTATGCTTTTATTCAAATAGGAATTAAACCTGGTGATAAAATTGGATTAATATCTAATAATCGACCAGAGTGGAATTTTATTGACTATGCTTGTTCGCAAACAGGTAGTATTAATACTCCACTCTATCCAACAATTAGCGAACATGATTTAAAATATGTGATTGCCGACGCTGGTATTAGCTATTTTTTTGTTTCTGATAAGACTGCATATGATAAAGTAAAGGCTTGTTCTGAAAACTCAGGAATTAAAGAGATTTATACTTTTTCTAAAATAGAAGGAATTCCAAGTTTACAAGATTTAATAACAATAGGTAAAAATAATCCTCACATAGAAGCCCTTGAAAAAATTAAGGCCGGTATTAAAAACACAGATTTAGCAACACTGATATACACATCAGGAACAACTGGTAATCCTAAAGGGGTAATGTTATCTCATAAAAATTTTGCTACTAATGTGCATGCTACTAAAGATTTATGTCCATTTCAATATGAATGGCGAGCTTTAAGTTTCCTCCCCTTAAATCATGTATATGAACGTATGCTTTCTTATTTATATATAAGCAGAGGTATGTCGGTTTATTATGCCGAAAGCATTGAAACTATTGGAGATAATTTAAAGGAAGTAAAACCTCAAATATTTGTGACTGTTCCTCGTTTATTAGAAAAGGTATATGAAAAAATAGTTACTACTGGCTCACAATTAACAGGGATTAAAAAAATGCTTTTTTATTGGGCGCTTAATTTAGGTTTAAGATATGAGCAACATGGCGCAAATGGTTGGTGGTATGAATTTCAATTAAAAATTGCCAATAAACTAATTTTCAATAAATGGAGAGATGCACTTGGGGGAAACATTGTTGGTATTGTTTCCGGGGGCTCTGCCCTTCAACCACGATTAGCAAGGGTATTTCATGCAGCTAAAATTAAAGTACTAGAAGGCTATGGATTGACAGAAACCTCACCAGTAATAGCCGTAAATTGCTATGCTGACAAAGATGAAAAAATAGGCACTGTTGGTCCTATTATAAATAATGTTCAAGTGAAATTTGAAGAAGATGGAGAAATATGTGTAAAAGGGCCTAATGTGATGTTAGGCTATTATAATTTACCTGAGTTAACTAAAGAATCGTTTGATACTGATGGTTGGTTTCATACAGGAGATATTGGCATTATAGAAGATGGTCGTTTCTTGAAGATTACAGACAGAAAAAAAGAGATGTTTAAAACATCTGGTGGCAAGTATATTACACCACAAATCACAGAAAATAAATTAAAAGAAAGTCGTTTTATTGAACAAGCTATGGTTATTGGTGAAAACGAGAAATTCCCTTCAGCATTTATTGTTCCTTCGTTTACATTTTTAAAAACATGGTGCGAAAAACATAATATTATTTATACAACGAATATCGAAATGATTAATAATGAGCAAATCAAAAATCGTATTATGAAAGAAGTAGAACTTACAAATGAGGGACTTGCTCAATACGAAAAAATCAAAAAAATTGAATTACTTCCTAAGGAATGGAGCGTGGAAAGTGGCGAAATGACGCCGAAAATGTCTTTAAAACGAAAAATTATTATGTTGGACAATAAAGCGGCATATAACCGCATATACCCATCTTAAAAAATAGCTAAAAAATATATAATTATGCGCGCATAATAAATTATTCCTTATATTTGACTCCGAACTATGAGTAAAAAACACACTGAAACAATTGATTCTAAATTAAAAACGACTTGGCAGGTGGTAAGTCGTATGTATAATGCAGAAGCTTCATTACATGATCTAACAATCGCTATGGGACACTTTTTATTAAATATAGATAGTCACGAAGGATCATATGGATCAGATATTGCACCATTATTAGGCATGGAGAGTACCTCCTTATCACGTATTACCTTATCGCTAGAGAAAAAAAAATTAATTCAACGTTTACCTGATAAAACAGATAGGCGTAAAATAAAAATTGTACTTACTCCGAAAGGAAAAGCATCAAAAGATCTTGCTAAAAAAGTAGTAAGAGATTTTAATCATTTAGCTGAAATAAAATTAGGTAAAGAAAAAGTTGATACTTTTTTTAAAACCTTAGATGAAATAACAGCACTTGCAGAAGAACGAAATAAATTAATTAAATTAT
>CAILKE010000056.1 GCA_903834765.1 uncultured Bacteroidota bacterium | reverse complement strand
ATTTACAGCAACTGCTGGAACTCAAACATATACCATCACAGATGCAAACAGTTGTTCAACTACAACTTCAATTACGATTACTGAACCTACTGTGTTAACAGCAAGTGTAACTGCTTCATCTATTTTATGTAATGGTGGTGTAGCTTCGTTAACAGTTGCTGCTTCAGGTGGTACAGGTGCTTATATCGGTACAGGAACATTTACAGCAACTGCTGGAACTCAAACATATACTGTGACAGATGCTAATGGCTGTTTAGTCACTTCTACTATCAGTATCACAGAGCCTGCAACTATAGTTGGTTCTCAAACCATTACATTATGCTATGGACAATCCGTCTTAGTTGGTTCAAATACATATACATCAGCAGGTGTATATACAGATATATTAACTGCAGCTAATACCTGTGATAGTATAGTGACTACTAATTTAATTGTCAATCCTTTACCAATCATCTCTGTGAACTCTGGGGCAATTTGTGCAGGGCAATCATTTACCATGGTTCCGAGTGGAGCTAGTTCATATACTTTCTCAAGTGGTAATGCTATCGTTACACCAACAGCTGATGTCACTTATTCGGTGAGCGGTACAGATGCAAATGGTTGTGTCTCTGCTGTGGATGCCGTTGCTAGTATTACGGTGAACGCCTTGCCTACCGTTACAATTGGTGCAGATACGGAAGTAAGCTTAGGTGGTATCTATCAGTTAAATCCAACACAAGTTGGATCATCAACTTATGCTTGGTCACCAAGCGATTATTTAAGTTCGGTAAATATCATAAACCCAACCACCACTCCACAAAATGATATCACTTATATTTTAACCGTAACCTCTGCTAATGGTTGCATAGCTAGTGATACGATTAATATAAAAGTATTACGTGATTTAATAATTGCTAATTACATGAGTCCTAATGGGGACGGAGTAAATGATACTTGGCAATTAAATGTGCCTGACTTAATAAAAGATTATAGTGTTGATATTATTGATAGCTACGGACAAACGGTGTATTCAAAATCAGATCATTATAACAATGATTTTGATGGTAAGCTAGGTGGAAAAGATTTACCTGATGGCGTGTATTATTATTTTATCAAAGACGGAAATACGGTGAAGTATAAAGGAAGTATTACGTTAACTAAATAATTTATTAAGAATCAAGAACTATTAAATACGAAACATTATCTCATGAAAAAATATATCATCGTCATCATCGCTTTAGTGGCCATCTTATTTACAAATAAGGTATCTGCACAACAAAATAGTTTGTTTAACACCTATAGCCTCGATCCATTGCAATTAAATATTGCTTATGCTGGTGCTGTTTGCACCGAGGCAAATGCGCATTATCGCACCCAATGGATTGGTTTAAAAAATGCTCCTAAACTTTTGCAATTAAATGCGCATACCGCTCTAGGAAAAAGCAATGCGCTGGCTATAAGAGTCAATTCACAAACACAAGGTTTATTAAATAATTTAGGAGCAACTATTGGTTATAGCTATCGATTTAAAGTAAGTGAAACTGCTAAAGTTCATTTAGGTTTAGGTATAGGCTGGACACAGTCATCACTTAATGCACAAAATGCTATTGTGATTCAGGATAATGATGCAACCTTAAATAGTTATTCCCGTCAAAAGGCTAACGGTTTTGATAGTGAATTTGGAGCCATGTTTATTGGCAAAAAATTAAAGGCAGGGGCTTCGGTATTGCATTTATATAATAGTAATCCTAGCTTTAGTGGGAATAGTACTTATAAATTGCTTCCACAAATAAACTCTCAAATTAGCTATACCTTTTTTAAAGATAAAAAAATAGAACTTGAGCCTTGGTTATTAAATCGCTATACCATACAAGGAGATAATGTGATAGAAGGCATGCTAAATGTGAATATTATAAAAACCATAACGATTGGCGCTGGTTATAGAACGAAGTATGGTGTTTTAGCCTTAGTAGGTGCAAAAATCGGAAATTTAAAAGTTGCTTATAGTGTTGATTATGGCACAAATAAAAACGCTGTTAATATTGGTACTTCCCATCAAATTATGTTAGGGTTTAGTATGTGTAAAACAACTAAAAATCCTAAGCCTAAAGAGGAACCGATGGTTGTTACTCCTCCTGCTTCAACAATTCAGCCAACGGTTATAGAGCCTGTTAAAGAAGTAAAAAAAGAAGAGGTAGCTATTATTGAAGAACCAAAAAAGGAACCTGCTTTAGAAAAAATACCTGAGGCTACTTTAGAAGAAATTAACCAATTAGCTGATGAGGTAGAATTTGATTTAAATAAATCGCAACTGAATGAAGAGGGTTTAAAAAAATTGGATGCTATTGCAAATATTATTAAAAAGAATAGTAAAGTAAAAGTAAATATTGTAGGGCATACTTGTAATAAAGGTGGCAAAGAAATTAATGATAAAATTTCGATTAATCGTGCAGAATATGTGCGCAGCGAATTACTAAAGCGAGGCGTGAAACCTGAAAACATTAATCAAAGTATTGGTGTAGGTGCTGAAAAACAATTATTTGATAATAATTCTGAAAATCAAAACAAAAACAGAACTGTAAGATTTGAATTAGTAAAATAGTTATGACCTAACATTTTTATTTATTGTTTCAAAATCAGTTTAAAAACGAAAAAATTATTTTGGTAATGTGGAAGAATAAAAGGTACATACAAAATAGTTACTAATAGTAAAAAAGCAGTTATAAACTCAAATAGGTAAATTTCACCCCAACCTTCACCCCGAAAAAATAAAACCCCTGTATTTACAGGGGTTTTAGGTGTTTATCAGCGGAGAAATAGGGATTCGAACCCCAGGAACCTCACGGTTCAACAGTTTTCAAGACTGCCGCAATCGACCACTCTGCCATTTCTCCAGAGAGGGCAAAAATAGTATTTTTTTTAATTATATAACAAATTTTTTCAACTATTTTTTTAATTATCTTTATCTCGTTGTAACAGCCCCCGCAACTTTATATTCATTTAACATGACACGTGCCTTTTTTATTGCCTTTATTTGTCTTACTTCCTCATTATTGGCTAATGTTACCGTATATTTTAATTATGCTGTTTTTTCCTCACCTACTGCTAAGCCATATTTAGAAACGTATTTGACTATTTCTGGTAATACGGTTAAATATTTACCTGTAAGTGGAGGTAATCAGGCAAGTATCAATATTTCATGGAGGATATTAAAAGGAACAGATACATCTAAAGAGATTGTTAAAACATCAAACTACAACCTATTAAGTCCTAAAGTAAGTGATAGTTTGCAAATGCCTTCATTTATTGATAATCAACGATTTTCACTTTCTAATGGTCAATACATCTTAGAGTTTACTATTATTGATAACGCTATTCCTGATAAAAAAACTACACATACAGAAAAAATTAATGTTGATTTCAAGCGCGACAAAAAAATATACAGTTCTGATATTCAAATTTTAGAATCATTTACAAAGACAAATTCGCCATCAACTCTTTCTAAAAACGGGTACGATTTAATTCCTTATACCATCAATTATTATCCAAAAACACAACATTCTTTAAAATTTTATTACGAAACATATAATGCTGATTCTTTGTTAGGAAAGGCTTCCAAGTTCATATATTTGTATTATATAGAAAATAGTGAAACGTCAGCAAGACTTAATTCGTTTTCAGGATTTCAAAAACAAATTTCTCAAAAAGTAAATCCTTTATTAAATCAATTTGATATTACCCAACTGCCAACAGGCAATTATAATTTGGTGATTGAATTAAAAGATTCATTAAATAATTTACAATCGCAAAAAAAATGGTTTTTTCAACGACAAAGTAATGCTGTTGATCACACTCTAACTGATAAAGCTGATAATAATTTAAAAACCATCGAAGAATTTTTTAATTTATTTCAATCAAAAGATACATTAAAACAATTTGTTGAATGCTTATGGCCCCGCTCTACAACTAAAGAACGAGAATGGCAGCAAGTTCAAATTGTAAAAAAAGATCCTAATTTACTACGAAGCTATTGCGTTGATTATTGGAAGAAAGAAGCAGGAGATAGTCTTGATCCTTTGAAGATTTGGATTACATACTATAAATCAGTGTTAGAGGCAAATGCATTAATGAAATGCGGAAAACAAAAAGGATATTATACAGATAGAGGTCGCGTGTATTTACAATACGGTAAGCCTAATCAACGCAGTCAAGTTAATAGTGAGCCAAATACTTATCCATACGAAATATGGCAATATTATCGTATTTATGATAAAGCTACTGGTCGCTTTTTCACGAATAAGAAATTTATTTTTGTAAACTTTGCTATTTCTGATAATTGCTATCAGCTTATTCATAGCGATGTGCGAGGAGAAATATATGATGAAAGATGGCGCTTTAGATTAACTACACGCTCTCAGCAATCATCTAATATAGATGATACACAACCAGCTAATACATATGGCGGAAATGTAGACGATAACTTTAATAACCCACGCTAATTAATGGTTACGGATAGAATTGCAGTTGTTATTTTAAATTGGAATGGCCGAAAATTTTTAGAGCAATTTTTGCCTAAAGTCATTAAGTATTCTTCCTTAGCGAAAATTATTGTTGCCGATAATCAATCATCTGATGATAGTATTTCTTTTGTAAAATATCATTTTCCGGAAATTACCATAGTCCAAAATCCTAGCAATAATGGCTTTGCTGGAGGTTACAATATAGCCTTAAAACAAGTGAAGGCTGAGTATTATGTGTTATTAAATTCTGATGTAGAAGTATCTGAGCAATGGCTCGAACCTGTTATAGCGTTGATGGATTCAAACAAAAACATTGCAGCTTGCCAACCAAAAATTTTAGATTACAATCATAAACATTTATTTGAGTATGCTGGCGCAGCAGGCGGATTTATTGATAAATACGGCTATCCATTTTGTAGAGGTCGATTGTTTAATGATTTGGAAGAAGATAAAAATCAATACAACGATGCCGTAGAAGTTTTTTGGGCAACCGGCGCTTGCATGTTTGTTCGTGCCGAGGCATTTTGGAAAGTAGGTGGATTTGATGAAGATTATTTTGCGCACATGGAAGAAATAGATTTGTGTTGGCGATTAAAAAATATTGGACATCAAATTTATGTAGAGCCAAAATCATTCGTATATCATGTTGGTGGTGGCACGCTTCATAAAATAAGCCCCACTAAAACTTTTTTAAATTTCAGAAATAATTTAACCACGTTTACTAAAAATTCATCACCTCGTTTTTTATTTTTTAAAATTCTATATCGAATGGTGCTTGATGGTGTAGCGGCTTATAAATTTTTATTTGAAGGAAAAGGATCTCATTTTATTGCTGTAGCTAAGGCTCATTTTTCGTTTTATGTTCATTTAGCATCTACACTTAAAAAAAGAAAAGTCATGAAAGCATTACCAAATTTCAGTTACGCTGACTTTGGAATTTTTAAAAAGAATATCGTGTATTTGCATTTTGTAAAAGGAGTTAAGACTTTTAAGGAATTAGTGAAGGAAAACTAGCAACTCATTTTCAACAATCTTTAGTTCATAGTTTAAATTTACAATCGTTCAAAATCTGCGTGACTAATATAACTTTAGAACTCAGAAGTTCTTAGTTTAGAAGCTTGCGACGTCATGCTGAATTTTTTTCAGCATCTCTAAAACAATTTTTTGAATTAGAAGAAGTTTCTGAAACAAGTTCAGAATGACTATAAAAATTAATTTCAAAACATGTCAAAAATAAAAATAGGAATCTTATTTGGTGGACGTTCAAAAGAACGTGAAATATCTTTTGCTGGTGGACGCACTGTTTATGATAATCTTAATAAATCTATCTTTGACGCCATTCCCTTATTTGTCGATTCGTTTGGAAACATAGTACTATTAGATTGGAATTTTGTTTACAAAGGAACCATCCGTGATTTTTATCCTCCAGTAGAATTTATACCCGTATCCAATGTTGATTTTCAATACTATGCCGAAAACCTTGGTGCATTGAGCATTCAGCAACAGGATGAATTGATTTTAAAGATTGGAAAAAAAATAGAAACTAATCAATTAGCCAGTTTAATTGATTTTGCATTTTTAGCATTACATGGACCGTATGGTGAAGATGGTCGAATACAGGGGCTTTTGGAATACTTGCAAATTCCCTATTCGGGTAGTGGCATTTTGCCAAGTGCAATCGGTATTGATAAAAGTGTACAGAAAAAATTAATGATCAATGCCGGATTTAATAGTCCAACTTATTTTACCATTGATAGAAACGATTGGATTAGTGGCAATGTAAAAGGCGTTTGGGAAAAAGCGAAAAATGAGATAGGCTTTCCAATGGTTATAAAACCAGCTAATCAGGGTTCATCTATTGGTATTTCTATTTTTAATGAAGATAGTAATCACCTTTTTATGGGTGCTGTAGAAAAAGCATTTTTCACAAAATGGGTAGATAGTGCTGAATGGAAAAAATTATCTGATTTAGAAAAAATTGATTTTACAAGAACACTTTCTGATATTAGAGAAGGTATCGGTATGCCTATAATTATTGATGGTTTGGTGAATAAAGGATTGAAAAACGAAACAACTATTTTTTATAATCCTTACGAATTAATTTCATTTTTAAATACTAATTGTGATAAAGTTGAAGGCTTTGTATTAGAAGCCACAGATGGCGAAAGCACTGTTATTATTGAGAGTTTCATTGAAGGCAAAGAATTTTCGTGTATTGTTTTGGAAGATACTGATAATCATAATAAAGTAATTGCTTTGCCACCAACAGAGATTCGCAAAGGGAAAGAATTGTTTGATTACCGCAGTAAATACTTGCCGGGTTTATCGCGAAAGATAACACCTATTGACGCGAGTGACGAGCATATTAATGCTATCAGAAAAGAATGTGAGCGTTTGTTTACCGAATTATGTTTTGATGTATATGCTCGTATAGATGGCTTTTTGAGCAAAGATGGAAAAGTATTTTTGAACGATCCTAATACCACATCGGGAATGATGCCATCTTCTTTTTTCTTTCATCAAGCGGCAGAAATTGGATTAACACCTTCTCAGTTTCTGACATATATTATTCGTACATCATTAAGTAAACGCATAAAAGATAGTAAAGGAGCGCATAGTTATAATACCATTTTACAAAAATTAGATGAGTTTTTACATAACCAAAAAAATAGTATAACTTCTAAAATACCAGTGGCAGTTATACTTGGAGGCTATTCATCTGAAAGACATATCTCGGTAGAAAGCGGAAGAAATATTTTCGAAAAATTATTTTCATCTGATAAATATGCGCCAATTCCTTTGTTTTTAACAGGAGATAACAACCATCATTTAATGTATCAGATTCCCATTAATGCTTTATTAAAGGATAATGCAGATGATATTAAAGATAAAATAAACCATTGGAAAATTCACCCGGTTGTGAAACAAATTATAGAAGAGTGTCATATAATTACTGATAAATATGGTTCTCCAAATAATTTAATTGCACCAAAACTATTATCATATGCTGATTTAGCTCAACAAGTAAAACAAGTCTTTATTGCGTTGCATGGTCGTCCAGGAGAAGATGGTGCTATACAAGAACAACTTGAAAAAGTAGGAATTAGTTATAATGGTTCAGGACAAGAAAGTTCTTCTATTACGATTGATAAATACCGAACTAATGAAATTCTTTTAAAAGCAGGCTTTTTGGTAGCTAAACATTGTTTAATTACACAAGAAGATTGGACGATAAACAAAGAGAATATTAAACAAAAATTACAAACGGAGTATCATTACCCTATTATTGCAAAGCCTGTAGATGATGGATGCAGCAGTGCTGTAAAGAAAATAAAAAACTTTGAGGAGTTTGAAGCCTTTGCCACACTTATTTTTAGAGCAAATGAAGCCTTTGATGCGAAAGCAGCGGAAACATTGCATATTAAGGACAAAGAAGAATTTCCGCAAAAGCAAGTGTTATTAGTTGAAGAATTAATAAGTAAACATAATGCCAAACATTTCTTAGAAATCACTGGTGGAATGCTTACTAAAATGAATGCGAAAGGGGAAATAGAATATGAGGTATTTGAGGCTTCAGAAGCCTTAGCGAGTGGAGAAATTCTAAGTTTAGAAGAGAAATTCTTAGCAGGGCAGGGGCAAAATATCACACCCGCAAGGTATTCGAGAGATGTTCACGAAAGACAACTGATTTCGAATAAAGTGAAGGATACTTTAGGCGCAGCTGCTAAAGTGCTTAATATTGTAGGCTATTGCCGCATTGATGCCTTTGTTCGTATACATGATAAAGATCATATTGAGGTTATATTTATTGAAGTCAATTCTTTACCAGGTATGACCCCAGCGACTTGTATTTATCATCAGGCAGCTTTAAGTGGTTATAAACCATATCAGTTTATTGATAATATTTTGGAGTTTGGAGTAAAAAATAAGATGCTTGTCTAAAAAATCTTAACAAGCTTTTTCGGTTATGTTTAAGTATTTGATTTTCAATTATTTATAATATATTTTCACAGCCTATTAACGTTGTATAAACAGGAAATAAACCTGTTCTTAACAATTATTGGTCGGTTAATTGATGCCTATTCGTCTAATAAGTTAGTTTATTAACAATTTTACACCGACCTTTGTTAATATCTATTAATCTACTAGCATGTTTGAGATTTTAAAAAGCTTTGAGAGTAAATTTGGTTCTTTGAAAAAAAAAGGACTTCGCATCGAAGGTTTATCTATGATTGACCCTAAACGTAAGAAACATGTGATTATGATTTCTAAACCATTTTTATTTGACAACCGTTTATTACCCAAAACATACGAAGGCTTAGATATTAAGTCTAAAATCGAAGGTGGTTTACCAGAAGAATTTAAAATTGAAAAAGAAGCAATAAAAAAAGATTATTTATGGGCTCCTTTTAAATTCGAACAATATGTAGATAGATGTTCGGCTGACATTAAAAAACAGTTCAATAATCCTGATATGAGTCGTGCTGAAATGCTAGATGCACTTGCTTTTGGGAGCTTTGAAGAACATAAAAAGAAAACATTAACATTGATGCAAGAAGGAAAAATTCCAACTTTCAAATTGAATTAATATTAAGCAATAGACAAGGGTATAATTAAGGGTTAAATTTTTTAAATTGCTTATAAAATCCTCTCAGAAATGAGGGGATTTTTTTATGAAAGAAAAAATACGATGCTTTTAAATCTTAAGAGGCATTAAGAATAATACGCTGTTGAATTGGTGCAGTAATATTATGTTTTTCAAATACTTTTTTTGCAATTTCAACTACATCAGAATTAATTATACTATAATGTTGAGATAGACCGTAAGGCTTTATTGAAAGGGTAACAGCATTGTCAACAATTTTAACGGCGACAATTTCTGGTGCTGGATTTTTTAAAATATGTTCGTGAGTAAGCATTGCATTAATTAATAATGTTTTTACTTGATCAATATCATTTGCTGCAGAAACAACTATTTGTACGTCGCCTCTTAGAATGCCATTTTTAGAATAGTTTACTATGGTTCCATTAGATACAGCTCCATTTGGAAGAATAATAGTTTTTAAATCACTGGTAAGAAGTATGGTGTTGAAAATTTGAATTTCTTTTACAGTACCCGCTTGACCTTGAGCTTCAATTAAGTCATCTACTTTATATGGTTTAAAAATGAGGAGCAAAACTCCACCAGCAAAATTAGAAAGAGATCCTTGCAAAGCTAAGCCAACTGCTAATCCAGCAGCACCTAAGATGGTTACAAAAGAAGTTGTTCCTATACCAATCATGCCCGCTACAGTTACAATTAAAATTACTTTTAATCCAATTGTAATTAAACTTCTTAAGAAAGTATGAAGAGAAACATCTAAGTCTTTTTTGGCCATTGCTACGCTAGAAATTTTAGCCAAGCGTTTAATTAACCATAGCCCTATTATTAAAACAAGGAATGCGCCTATAACTCTGGGTGCATATTCTATTAACAAGCTAATAAATTGTTCTAAGTGTTTATCTAAATTTAAAAATTTCATGAATTTGAGTATTAATGATATAAATTAAAAACATCCCAGCTGTTGGCATAAGCTTTTTGTAGTAATGTGGAATTAAGATTTAAATCAATATGATTGATTTCAAAATAGCGTTCCAGATCTTCAGTTGCTAAATTTCCAGTCAAATCATCCTTTGCCATAGGGCATCCACCAAATCCATGTATCGCCACATCAAAACGCTGACAACCACTTTTATAAGCGGCATCAATTTTTTCTAGTGCACTTTCTTTGGTAGAGTGGAGGTGGGCGCCTATTTCTACCGTTTTAAATTCAGGAATAATATTAGAAAATAAATAGCTGATATTTTCCGAGTTTGAAACACCAATCGTATCAGACAGTGCAATAATTTTGACACCTAAATTACTTAATTTTTTTGTCCATTCTATAACAATATCGCTGTTCCATAAGTCTCCATAAGGATTTCCGAATGCCATAGAAATATATACAACTAATTCTTTTTTATGTTGAATGCATAAGTTTTGAATTTCTTCTACTCTTATTAAAGATTCGGCAATACTTGAGTTAGCATTTCTTTGCTGAAAGGTTTCAGAAATCGAAAAAGGAAAACCTAAATACGTTACTTCATCAAAAGCACAAGCATCCTGAGCCCCACGAGTATTGGCAATGATGGTTAATAATTTACTTGTGTTTGCAGATAAATTTAGTTGCTTTAAAACCAGAGCTGTATCCTGCATTTGAGGGATTGCTTTCGGTGATACAAAACTACCTACGTCAATCGTATCAAATCCAATATTTAAAAGGGAATTAATGTATTTTGTTTTTACCTCTGTTGGTATAAACTGTTTGATACCTTGCATTGCATCTCTAGGGCATTCGATTAGTTTCATCATGATTAGTATTTCAATGGAAAGTATTTTATTTTTTTAAAATCGCTTTATTTATTTTTTTAATCAAACTAGGACCTTCATATACAAATCCAGTATAGAGTTGAATTAAATCAGCACCTGCCTTTAGCTTGTCTAATGCATCTTGCGGACTATGAATACCACCAACGCCAATAACAGGAAACGCATTGTTGGAATGTGTTTTTAAATAGGCAATCACCTCTGTACTTCTTTTAGTGAGAGGTTTACCACTTAATCCACCCATACCAATTGCATCTATTTCTGATTTCGGATAGGTTAATAATTCTCTGCTAATGGTTGTATTAGTTGCAATGATGCCATCTATGTTTGTCAGTTTTACAATATCAATAATATCATCTAATTGAGAGTTGGTTAGATCAGGCGCTATTTTTAAAAGTAAGGGTTTACGTTTAGGTTTAGCATTATTTATACGTTGTAAATGATTTAATAAGGCAGTTAACGGCTCTTTGTCTTGCAGCGCTCTTAAATTTGGAGTGTTAGGAGAACTTACATTTACTACAAAATAGTCAACGACGTCAAATAATGCAAGGAAGCAGTACTCATAATCGCTGATAGCATCTTCGTTTGGTGTGAGTTTGTTTTTTCCAATATTTCCTCCAATAATAGCATTAGTTTTTCTATTTTTTAATCGAGCAACAGCAGCATCAACCCCTTGATTATTAAATCCCATTCGGTTAATAAGAGCTTCATCCTTTGGCAATCGAAATAAACGAGGTTTGTCATTTCCTATTTGAGGTTTGGGTGTAAGTGTTCCAATTTCGATAAATCCAAAGCCAAGTGCGGCTAATTCATTAAAGGTGGTTGCATCTTTGTCGAGCCCGGCAGCAATACCTACTGGGTTTTCAAAGGTTAAGCCAAACAGTTGTTTTTTGAGTTGAGGGTGTTTATATGAAAATACTAATTTAGCAACAAATCGCCCGAAAGCATTACCAACAAAGAATTTCAGAAAATCAAACGTTAAGTAATGTGCTTTTTCGGGATTTAATCTAAATAAGAGAGGTTTTAAAAATAGTTTATACATAGCTTACAAATGTACATTTTAAGACTTTCTTGACAATGTAAACTCATAAATGTTGAAAAAAATGTACGTTTTTTTTATTTTTTTAACTAAGTTTCAAAAAAAGATGTATTTTTGCATCCAAAATTAATAAACCTTAACAAAACTTAAAATGAAAAAAGTATTATCAATCGTTGCTGTAGCTGTATTATCAGCTGCATTTGTATCTTGTGGTCCTTCTAAAGAAGAAATGGAAGCTCGCGCTAAAGCTGTTTCAGATTCAACTGCTGCTGTAGCTCAAGCTCAAGCTGATTCTTTAGCTAAAGTTGCTGCTGACGCTGAAGCTGCTGTAGCTGCTGCTGCTGCTCATGTTGCTGACTCATTAGCACAAGCTCACGTTGCTGACTCATTAGCTCACTTAAAAGGTGGTAAAAAACACTAATTTATAGCTTAGGCTTAAATACAAAAACCCATTTGTTTCATTACAAATGGGTTTTTTGTTATTATTAAATCAATTAGGTTATCTTTTAATGCCTTTTATTACTTAATAATGGAAATGGTCATTCGGATATCAATAAATGGCCTATCATCTTTATTAGTGCCAACGGCGGCAATTTTATCAATAACATCTAAACCAGAAACGACTTCGCCAAAAATTGTATAATTGTTATCCAAATGTGGAGTACCACCTATGGTTTTATAAATTGATTTGTGAGCTTCCGAAAATTGGTAATGAGGCGCTTTTTCATATAAGGGAATTATATTTTCGTCAACAATTTTTGTGTAAAATAGTAAGCTATCGGCGTTTGGTTCAGATTTGAAATGTGCAATTTTATCTTGTAGCCATTTATTTGTAGGATCTGAAAAATAAGCGTCTTTAAGTTTAGTTATTAAATCTCGATTGATGCGTTTTTCAAATGAAATCAAATCTTTGTCATTGCGTATTTTACCTTGGACAATATAAAATTGACAGGCAGATGAAGCTTTGCTGGGATTAACATCATCACTGTTTCGAGCTGCACATAACATACCCTTTTTGTGACAAAGCGCAGGGACAAATTCCGCAGGAATGGTGTAATTTAAATCACCGTCTCCTAATAATTTTTTACTATCAGCATGTTTGCTATCAGGATCACCGCCTTGTATCATAAAACCTTGAATGATTCGGTGAAATAAGAGGCTATCATAAAAATGTTCGGAAACTAGTTTCAAAAAATTGGTTTTATGTAAAGGCGTTTCGTTAAACAACTTTACTTTCATATCACCATATGAAGTTGAAATTAGGATAGTTTCTGTAGATAAAGTTTGCGATAAGCTTAGTTTACTCATTAAAATAAAGCCTAGGCTCAATATTATGGTTTTAAAATACATGT
The DNA here is from genome assembly GCA_903834765.1 of uncultured Bacteroidota bacterium. GTDB lineage: Bacteria > Bacteroidota > Bacteroidia > B-17B0 > Aurantibacillaceae > UBA4416. The sequence goes on along the minus strand of CAILKE010000056.1, from coordinate 77,848 downwards.
TTATTTATTTTTAGTATATTTGTATAACGACAAATATTGGTTCTTTTTAACTAAAATACAATTAAATACGTCATTATGAAATTATTTACAACAATCCTTGCCTTTGCAATTATATTAGGAGTAAGCACATCTTGTCAAAAAAATACAGATTGCAAGCTTACAATAACTACTGTTGATTCTTCAGGGAATTATTTATCAGGCGCTTCGGTCAAATTATACGCTAATGTAAAAACAAGTTCAGGAGCAACCGTTGAAGCTGATTTAAAAGCAGAAGGTATCTCTGATGGAGGAGGTAGTAGTGTATATACATTTAAATTACCAGCTATATTAGATATTAAAGCTACTTTAGGTAACAAATCAGGAGTTGGGATTATTAAATTAGAAGAAGGAAAAACAGTAGAAAAGACAGTAACAGTTAAATAGTTTTTATTATCATAAAATATAATAATCCCCCGAATTTATTGGGGGATTTTTTTTAAGGAAATTTTCAATATGGATTTAAAATATTTAGATAATATAAAAATTAATTTTGTTGTTGGGACTGGCAGAAGTGGAACAACTTTATTGGTAGCCTTACTCCAAAATTTTCCAAATTGTATTTCAACTCCAGAAATTCACCATTTTATATATTTTTATAAAAAGTATAAACATTTAGATAAAGTTTCAACGGAGCTTATTGATGATTATAAAGCGTATTTAACTGAATTTTTTAAATATAAAAAAAACCCATTAATAGGTCCTCTAAATTTGGAATTAATAGATTCTTTAAAAATAGGTCAAGCTATAAATTATAGTCAATTTACAAAATTGATATACTTGAGTTTATATGGCAATAAAGGTTTTTCGAATGATGTGGGTTTAATTGTAGATAAAAACCCTTATTACACGTATCATATAGATAAAATAAAGAGCGTTTTCCCTGACGCTAAAATTTTGGCACTAATTAGAGATTATAGAGCCTATGCGTTATCTAATATACAAAGTCAAAAGCCATGGATTCCCATAAAATCACCCTTTTATTATGCAACTGTTTGGAATTTGTTTTTGAGAAAAATAGATTTAGCAAAACATAAATATGGTGCTTCTATAATGGTTGTGAAATATGAAGATATTGCTTTAAATAAAGAAGTCGTTGTAAAAAATATCATCGATTTTTTCGGACTCCCTTATTCTGAATCTATATTTGACTTTCACATAAGCATGAAACAAAAAATAAAAGAGCTGAATTCGTCTCCAAATACTGATAGAATGATAAAAAAAATAACGGATTTGAGTACACCAATAAATACAGATAGAGTTATGGCTTGGAAAAAAAGTTTACCGTTAAGTGATATGAAAAAAATCGAATTTGTGTCATCTAAAATTGGAATATCACATGGGTATGTGCCAAAGAATAGACTTTCTATTAAAGAGAAAATAATTTATTATATGCAACAATTTCCATTTAAGTTAAGGGTGAAAATTTTCGAATTATTAAACTCTCCAAAAATATATTTTTATTTAATGTATAGGAATCGATTAAAATCAGTGGAAGCAGAGCTAAAAGGAATTAATTAGTTGTAAAAATATAGACATAATTTATCAATGAGTAAACGTATTAGATGACAGTTGATTTTATAAAAGATAAAAAGCTACATTTTATAATTGGTATAGGCCGATCTGGAACAACTATACTTACTAAATTACTTAATACATTTCAGGATGTGCATTGTTTGCCTGAAGCTAATTTTTTAGTATTTTTTTTAAATCAATATAAGAACAAGCAATCATTTTCTTCAACAGAAGTCAATTTATTGTTTGATCAAATTAAATTGTATGCACTCTCTCACCCCTGGGTTGGATGGGAGTTTAATTTATCTGAGGTAAAATCAGAATGCTTGGAGGTTGTTAAAACTAATACTCATATTACTTATCAAGAATTATGTAATCGTATTTATCAAAATTTTAAAGTTATAGGTGTAGATAAAGTAAATGCGAGTGTATTGATTGATAAAAACCCTTCATACACTATTTTTGTAAATAAAATCAATCAATCATTTCCCGAATCTAAGTTTATATGGATAGTAAGGGATTATAGGGCAAATATACTTTCTCGGAAGCAAAGTATTTTTTTGAAGTCTGCTAATATCGCCTATAATGCTATAAGATGGTTGCTTTATAATAGAGAGGCTTATGAGTTTTATGTGAAAAATAAACATAAAGTATTGTTGATAAAGTATGAAGATTTGGTTTTAAATTATGAAGATGTTGAATTAAAAATAATTCAATTCTTAAACATAACACCATCAAAAGAATTAAATCTGAATGAAGGGCAACAGAAAGTAAATTTGGATGAATTTAAAATGGCTGACAAATTTAAAAATCGATTCTTGAAAAAATATTCAGATTTAAATAAAACGTTAAATTCAGATAGATTGTCTGTTTGGAAAGAGCAGTTGACAGAAAAAGAAATTGAAATCTGCGATGTACTTTGCTCCTCTGTTGCTAAAAAAATTGGTTATGATTCTATCTCAAACCTTTCCTTATTTAAAAAGGCACTAATAGTAATTTCCAATTTTGTGCCTATTTGTTTAGGTTATTTCGATATATTTAAGGATAAGTTGTTGTATTATGTCTTTCCATCACTAAAAATAAAACGATTACATAAAAAATATATTGAGCTTGGATTCATTGAAAAATAATCAGTCACCGAAAATGACATTTATTGTAGGTATGGGAAGGTCTGGAACCACTATGCTTACAAACATGCTGAATCTAAATGATCAGGTGATTGCCTGCCCTGAAAATGAATTTGTGTTATTTACACAATCAACATTTAAAAATAAAAATTTCGAAAACGAATCTGTTGTTGATGAATTTGTAAACTTATTTAATTATAAATTTAGCAAAGTAATTAGTTTTTGGAAGCCGAAACCAGAACTGAAGTCTGAAATTATGAAATTAGAAAATAAATCATTTTCTAATGTTTGTAAACAGGTTTATTTAAATTATCCATTTGCGAATAATGAAATTAAAAAGGTATCATGTATTGTTGATAAAAACCCAGTTTATTCTATTTACATGAACGATTTGAGCAAGTTGTTTCCTGACGCAAAATATATAGTTTTAACCAGAGATTATAGGGATAATATTGCTTCACGTAAAAAATTTTCAGACAAAAAAAGTTCAATATATTCTTTAGCTACTTCTTGGAATTATTTTTATGATACTATTTTTGAAAGTATTAAAAAAAACAAATTAAATTATTCATTACTTAGATATGAAGATTTGGTTGAGAACCCGAAAGAAACACTTCGTAAGATTTGTCTTTTTATGAATATTGATTTTAATGAAAAAATGCTTGATTTTCAAGATCTATCAAAAGACATGAAAAATTATGTCAAACAAAATTTAACAACAGAAGATTTCAATAAGCTAAATGCAATGCATAAGAATTTAGAAAAAAAAATAAATTCGGAAAGGGTTGAATCATATAAAACAGAGCTTAGTGCCCAAGAGGTTTATATTTGTGATTCAATTTGCTATAAATATGCTGCAATTTTTGATTATAAATCAAATAAATCAACTACTAATAATTTATATATTTTATTACGGTATGTTATTAGTTTAACTAAACTAAAAATATATTATTTTCTGCATGCAATAAATTATCATTTTCCTTTATTTATTAAATTGATGTTTAGTGCAAAAAAATAATTGATTGAAATTATGAGTTTTGCTTCATTTCCATATTTGCTATTTTTACTTACTATAGTTTGTATTTATTTTGGTATATCTAAAAAATACAGTCATGTATTTTTACTTTTTTCCTCATATTTATTTTATGCTTTTTTTGGTTTTGGTTTTTTAGCTTTAATGGTAATTACCACAGTAATAACATTCACAACTTCCTATTATTGCTTTTATGCAGATAAGGTATCAATCAGGAAATTATTTTTTTATTTGGGTTTGGGATTAGATTTACTGATTTTTATTTTGTTTAAATACATACATATTATAGATATTGATGTTATGAATTGGCCGAATTGGTCAGTGCAAAAATTATTGATCCCGATAGGAATATCTTTTTATACATTTAAAACGATTGGATATTGTATAGATGTTTATAAGAGGAAATATCCACCAGAAAGCTCTTTTGTTTACTATGCTTTATCTGTAAGTTTTTTTCCTCAGTTAATTGCAGGGCCTATCGAAAAATCAGTTGTTATATCTTCTCAACTAAAACAAAAAAAAACATTTAATATTCAAAATGTGATTGAGGGAAGTAAATTAATATTATGGGGACTATTCAAAAAAATTGTTATTGCAGATGGTATCGGACAAATAATAAGTCCTGTTTTGAGTAATATTCATCATTATAATGGGATAGATTTTTTTATTGTTTTTATAGCTTTTGCATACCAAGTTTATTCTGATTTTTCTGGCTATTCTGATATAGCTATTGGCTCTGCCATGTATTTTGGCATAAAGTTGCCGGCTAATTTTAATAAACCTTTCTTTTCAAAAAATTATCGAAAATTTTGGACGCGATGGCACATTACATTTTCTAAGTGGCTAAAAGAATATATTTTTGATGAATTAGGTAGATCAAATAGATTAAGACTTATTTTAAATTTATGGATACTATTTATAATTGTAGGATTATGGCATGGAGCAACGCTTAATTTTATAATTTATGCACAAATCGCATTTTTGTTTTTACTAATAGATATTGCAACAAAAACCAGTCGTCAAAAAATATTTTCATTTTTAAGAATTAAAAATGATAGTTTAATTATTCGAATTATTAGTTATTTAGCGATGATTTTTTTCTGCATGTTAATTGGAATTTTTTATGGACTCCCATCATTTAGTAATTCTATTTATGTATTAAAACAAATGGTTAGTTCGTTTATATGTAACATCAGCATACTGCATATACTAATCTTGATTTCATACATTCTTCTTTTTGAATTTTTTCAATATTTTCAAATTACAGCTGATGGGCATTGTTTCCAAAGAATTAATAATTTTTATTTTAGAGTTGGAATGTATTTAGTTTTACTTTTTTCAATTTTACTTTTTAGCTCAAAGATGCCTGTAACATTTCAATATTTTCAATTTTAATGACAATTAGCAGAAAAATTAAGATAATATTATTTTTTACCGCAACAATACATACACTATTGTATGTATTGTTTATTGTTATCATTAACAAGGAAAATGAGTTACATATACAGTTTAATAACTATAAAAAATCACCCATAAATAAAATTTTATTTATGGGTGATTCCCATGTGGTAAGAAGTTTAGATGTTTCAATGATAGATTCTTCAAATTCACTAGCATTTTACGGAGAAAACAACATGATGAATTATTTCAAATTAAATTTTTGTTTCAATAATCATTTATCTATACCTGAATACCTTGTTTTACCTTGTGATAATTTAACATTCTCGAAAGGATTTAATGAATTTAGAACTAATAAGTATTTTTATTATTCATTGCTTTCTTTTAAGGATGTAAGGTTCTTAAATAAAAATATTTTTAATGCTTATTATGATTTTTTTAAAACTAAAGCGCTTCCATATATAGATTGGCAATATGCATTAAATAAGGTAAATGAAAATCGTCATAAAAAAGCTAATAATAGATTTTCGGATAAGTCTATCATAGAGCAACATAATGATGCAAGGCATGTTATTCAAGATGAACTCTTAATGGGCGATTATAAAACAAGTTTTTATGATGAAAATGCTTTACTTTTTTTAAATAAGATAATTGATCTTTGTAAAAAAAATAAAATCAAATTGATCTTTGTCAAATTCCCACAAACAAAAGTGTTTTTAGATGAAACAAAGCTGATTTCTGATAGTTCATTTGTAAAAAACAGACCTTCTGAAAAAATTATATTACATGAATCTCTACCAATATTAAATTTTGAATATTTATATGTAAATAATCCTGAATTATTTTTCGATTCACATCATTTGAATAATATCGGAAAACATCATTTTACGCCTATTATAAAACGAAGCTTAGATAGTTTATATAAAGTATACTAGTGCTTTATAAAGATCGAAGTTATATTCATTAACCATTTTCGACTCCATTTAGGCATGTGTTTGAAGAAATAATGTTTCTGAAATTTAAATTGCCACCATAATGTGGCATTTACTTTCGAACATATTTTTTTTTGTTCGTTAGTAAATTCTTCACGTAAAATATCAATAATTAACACCCAACGTTCTTCATTTGTATTATTCCAAACCTCATGATTATATGCATCACAAAATGAAATAAGTTTGCCTAATTCCCACGTTATAGTATCTGAACCTACTCTAAATCCAACATCAGGAAGAGTTCCAGGACATTTTAATGGGAGGTGACATCTATACATTACATTGCTATCACCATCATGAGGTTTTATTTTAGTATTTGGTTTTAATATTGAAAATCCACAAGTTGTAACCCCATTTATCTGTTTTATTATATTTAATGTTTTTGGGGCTTTATCGCAATTGTCAGTATTTTCTTTCCCCCACATAATTAAAGGGAAAATAGTCCATGAGGTAGGAGTTGATGCTAATGTTTGGTTATAATATGGGACAATATTTTTATTATTGTTTAATATAATATCTTGTAATTCGGAAAGTATAATTTGATAATTAGATTCTAAAATTTCAGTAAATGGTTTTCTGGAAATATCAAAAAAATATGGTTCTGAACCATTGTAATTGCCATTTTCAGAAAATGAAAACCATTGTTTTGAATTACTCATTTAAAATAATTTTAGTTTATTACTGATATATGATGCTATACTGGCAAAAGGAATTAGTAATTTTGTTATTAGTTTTACTGTTCTTGGTTTTTTGTCAAATGAAAAATGATATTTTTCATTTCTTTTCTGTAAAAATAAGGATGTTAAAACAGTTGAACATACAAGTTTTTTATGCTCAATAAATTCGTCACGAATCACATCTATTAATAATATGTAACGTTCTTTAGAACTATTATTCCATGCTTCATGTGGGTATGCATCTATAAAAATTAACCACTTATTATTTTCCCAAGCTTTTATTTCGTCTTTTACCTTAAATCCACAATCTGGTAATCCTATCGGTATATCTAATCCCAAATGACAACGGTAAATAGCGTTAGTGTCGCCACAATGGGGTAATATATTAGAATTAGAATCTAACATATTAAAAGAAGCAGAAACAATTTGAGGGTATTTATTTAATAAGTTAGTAGTTATAGGAAATTGTTTTTGATTTTTAAATAACTGAATACTCCATGTTTTTAAGGCGATAGTCTTCCAACTATTTTTTTTACTAACCATGGAAGTGTTGAAATAGCTTTGTAATTCATTATTTTTTAAATATGTAGATAATTCTCGTTTAATTTCTTCAACATGTTTTCCTATATCACTAGCCCATTCAAATTGTTTTGAATCGATAAATGCTAGTTCATCACCTTTGTAATTGAAACTAAAATCATATATACTAAACCATGCTTTAGCCATTTTTAGAGGATAATTTTGTACTAATTTACTAAATTTAATTCATCATAATACTCTGATTTTTCTCATTTTATTTTAATCTTATTTAAGTAAATTAGTACATTAAATTTAATGTAGATGGCCGATATAATTTTGACTCAAAAAAATCCTAAATTATTTTATGATAGTAATGACTTTAAAATCTTGAACCCATTACTCCAAAATTTCTCATTAATAAAACAGGAACTAATGAATTTGATGGATATTAATGCAGATAATCAATGGCTGAGAACATTTCCAAATTATGTTCAATCAGATAAACATAAAGCGTGGAAAGTTTTTTCCTTTATTTTCTTTAATATGAAATTTCCATCTCATGCTAAATTATGTCCCAAAACAGCAGAATTGTTATATGCTATTCCCGAAATAATGTCTTGTGATTATTCCTATTTGGATGCTAATTCGCATATATTGCCTCACAAAGGTTATACTAAAATGGTATTAAGATGTCACTTACCATTAGTTGTGCCTGATGAGAAATTGTGTGGCATTAAAGTTGGCGACGAAGTTCGACATTGGAAAGAAGGAGAATTACTTATTTTTGATGATTCATATGAACACGAAGCATGGAATAAAACAAATGATAAAAGAGTAGTATTAATGTTTGATATACCCAACCCTTTATGGGGATATAGTGCAAATGAAATTTCAAAATATAAAATCGAACATATTGACGACCCCTTTTTGTTAGCTATGGCAGATTATGGAAAATGGCAAGAATCTTTTAAGAATGGTGTTTTTCCTTTAGAGACTTTCGAATAACCATTAACTAGGATTGATTCGATAATAAATCATTTATCTCTTGTATATTCTGTTCGCAGATTGTGCCACTATATATTAATTCGGATGATCCATTACAAATGAGGCTTGCCGCCTCATTTAATTTTGATCCATGAAGTACATAATCTTCATACGTTAATTCATATAGTTGGTTATCGATGTTTTCTTGATTTGGTAAAAGTTTATATCCAATGCGTTTATTATAATTGATGGCGTTTGGATTATCTTTTAAAATACGTGCAACTGATTTTGTACTTAATTTTAATTTAAAAAAAACAAAATTTAATAAGCACAATGAACTAAAAACTGCAGCGAATGAGTCAATATAATGTTTGTCCCAAATAAATATACCTCCTTCGCCAAAGCCTGATTTTTTATTGTAATCTTTGGCATTGATAAGCCCTATTTTCTTCTTTTCGAATTCTATAATGAAATAATAATTTAGATTATTGTTTATACTGTCAAACCATTTCAATTGGGAATTAGGAGTAATATAATTCCTATATTCCATATAATTAGATATATCACTTTGATTTCGCCAGTACCTAACTATTTCAATTTGTTCTTTTTGAAGACGAATTAATTTAACTCCGTATTGTTCTAATATTAACATATCACTTCACTTTCGCTATAACTAGGCGCGTTATTTATCGATTTTAAGACTTGTGATAAATATTGAGCAATAATGCCGATACAAAAAATGATTAATCCTGTAGAAAATAATACACTTACAATAAGAGACGTATATCCACTTACTGGTGTTTTAAAAAATATTTTTTTAATGAGATAATATATACCTATTATAAAATTTATAGTAGATAAACTAACACCAATTCGAGTTACTAATTTAAGTGGAAAAGTTGACGAAAATAATATGACATTTGTTGTTAATGAAAATAGGCTAATAATACTATATCTTTTTTTATTAATATAGTTCTGGTTTGGGATAGTTTCAATAAATTCTATTTTTGATGTATACCATAAACATAACTCATCAATAAATACAAATTGTATATGGTTATTTGACAATTTTTTCGCTAAACTGTTTTTTAATAATCTAAAACTGCTTCCTTTCCCTTTTTTTTTGCCCTCTACTTTTGATAAGAGTTTATATAAAGAAGTAAGTGTTTTTCGTAATATTGATTGATTTAACTTCGGATAAACGCCGTAAACTAAATCAGCATTTGATGTTTTTTGATATTCAATTAGTTTGTCTATTTCTTTTGGATGAGCTTCTAAATCATCATCAATAGTAATAATATAATTCCCCTTAGCATATTTAAAGCCACACATTGTTGCTGCATGTTGACCGAAATTTTTATTAAAATTTATTATAGTAACCTGCTTAGATATTTTTTGAATTTTTTTTAATACCTCCCAACTATTATCCATACTACAATCATTAATGTATAATATTTCAAATGTTTCATTTTTTAATTCAAAAAAATCACAGATAGCTTTATGTAATAACTCTAATGAATTTTCTGCACCATAAACAGGCACAACAATGCTATAATTTATATTTGTCATTTTATTTTACCATTCAATAATAAACCCCCATCCATTTTTAGCTCACTTCCCGTTATCCATTTAGCTTCATTAGTTAATAAAAAACAGGCAGCGTTAGCAACATCTTCAGGTTGCCCGAATCCTAATGGATGCATTTTTTCGTACTCTGAAAATTTATCTTCACCTGTGGCTAATTTTGTATCTTCCAACATTTTAGTATGAACTAAAGCTGGTAATAAAACATTTGATCTCATTTGTTTTGGAGCAATTTCTATAGCTAAGGTTCTACTAAATGCTTCTATTGCTGCTTTAGAACTGACATATGTAGCTCCGCCAAAATAGGGATGCCTGGAAGATATAGAAGAAATAAAAACAAAGGCAGCTCCATTATTCATTTTCTGCGTTTGTAATAATTGTGCAGTTAGCAAAACAGGAGCATTATAATTTATATCAAAAACTTCTTTTATGTGTTCTGGTTTCAAAAATTTAATTGGCCTAGGGTAGGTGATACCAGCACAATGCACAACCCCATCTAAGGTTGCAATTTTTCCTACTAAATTTTTTATTGCTTCAATTTCTTTCAAGTCGCAAACAAAAATATCAGTAGTATTGACGCATAACTTAGCAGTTTCTTTTAGTGCGTCTTCATTACGACCAGTTAATATACAATGTGCACCAAGATTAGATGCTTCAATTGCGCACGCTCTTCCTATTCCAGCCGATGCGCCAGTAATTAAAATAGTATGGTTATGTAAGCTAAATTTATTCAATTTCTAAAATATCCGTACAAACAATTTTGTTGGTTTGTATAATGCAATTACCCCACGAGTAACCAACACCAAAGCCACTTAACAGTAAATTTAATGATTTCTTTTCTAATTGATCTTTTAATTGATAAATCATAGTTAGTGGTATTGAGGCCGAACTTGTATTCCCAAATTTATGAATAGAATAAGGTGTTTTTTCTGGTGCTATTCTGCATTTCTTTCTGACACTTTCGTTAATTAATTTGTTTGCCTGATGAAATACGAAGTAATCAATGTCATTAATATTTAATTTACTATCGTTAAATAACTGTATAATACTTGATGCAACTTCTTTTAATGCAAAATTAAATACTTCAATACCATCTAATACTAAGTTTTTTGAGCATCGCTCAATACCTTCAGAAATTTTATGTTCTATAAATGATTTTTCGGAAAATTGATTTCTTGCTCCTCCATCTTCAACAATGATTGATTTGTAACCACTTCCATCAGTAAATAAATTGAAATATATTGGTTTAGCATCTGTATCAAACTCTAAAGCTGTTGCTGAACCTGCATCTCCAAACAATGGATAAGTACTTTTATCTTTATAATTAGTTGATAAGGTTGATGTGTCTCCTGTTAACAAGATGCCTCTTTTTAAGTTTCCTGATGCTAATAAATTTGCAATAACATATAGTCCATAATTATATCCACTACAACCTAAGTTTATATCAAAGGCAATAATTTCTTTTTTGAATCCTAATTTATGTTGTAAAATGGCTGATGTTGCAGGTAAATAGTAATCCATTGATTGAGAAACAAAAATCAACACATCAATACTTTCTTTTTCCCAATTAAGTTTTGATAATAAATGATTCGTTGCTTTTTCGCAATAGTCTGATGTTATTGCATTTAATGATGCTACTCTTCGCTCTTCTACACCTGTACTTTTTATAAATAATTTTCGTTCATCTTCTGTTATCCAATCATAGTCCATTGTTTTTTTAATCTGCCTGGGCACACAAGCTGAAATGCCTTTTATAGCAATATGATTAATGCAACTATACATTTTTTTTGGTCGCTAAATAGTATAAATCATTTACCGTTTTGGCTTCTTTTAGTTCTGTTGAATTTAGAATAACGTCAAAGTTTAAATCAATAAATGCAATAATAATTAAAGCATGCATACTACTCCAGCCTGGTAGATTTCTGAATTCAGTAGCGGGTGTAACTGAACCTTTTTCTAAATCTTCAAATTCACTTTCTAATTTTGCGCTAAATTCTAAAATATCCATTATTGAAACTTGTTTTTTGTAAAGTTATTTAAAATAATTTATTATAACTCAATAATTGTTGAACTCCATGATAAACCTACGCCAAAGGCAGCTAGTAAAACTTTGGACCCTGTCTTTGCTTTGCCTTGTTTTTGTGCCTCACACAATGCTATTGGTATTGATGCAGAAACCGTGTTACCCACTTTTTCCATATAATTAAACACCTTGCCAATTGGAATGTCACTTTTTTTACAAATACTTTCTATCAAAAAAACATTTGCTTGATGAAAGATAAATACATCTATATCTTCTTTTGTAAGATTGCTTTTTAGAAGTAAATCATCGATCATATTAGGCACTACTTTTATTCCAAAATTAAAAACAGCATACCCATCCATATTCAGATGAGCATGATTTGTAATGCCACCCTGATTATCGTTAAAGTCATTATATGAACTACTAGTTAATGGATTTCTAGCACCGCCATCTTTTATTATGATAGATTTATGTAAGTTACTATCTGAACCAAAAATAAATTGACCGATTCCATCATTTTTATTTCTACAAGATATTAGGGAAGCAGCAGATCCATCGCCAAAAATATAGCGTGAACCTTTATCTTTTGGATGAATATTTTTAGTAATAGTTGATGATGTGATGATTAATATATTTTTAAATCCGGATGATTCTATTAATCCTTTAGCGATACTCAGAGCATAGGGGTACCCACTGCATCCAACAGCTAAATCCATTGTTCCGCAGTTGGGAGGTAAATTTAATTTTTGGTGAATAATTATTGAGGATGCAGGGAATATATAATCAAACTCTAAAGCGCAAAAGATTATGAAGTCTATACTTTTAGGGTTAATTGAATAATCCTTAAACAATATTTCTGCTGCTTTAATTCCTATATCACTGGCGGTTATATTATTGGCAACAATATGCCTTTCATTGACTCCAATTTTATCAAGTCTTCCATTTATTTCTACTTCAGAAAATTCTGTATAATAATTTTCATTTGTGTAGGTTTTCGGAGGAAGATAATAGCTAATTGCTTTGATATAGGATTTCATTCAGGTTTTAAGATTTATAAATATAGGTTATTTTACAATATTTTTCAAGTTTTTTTAACACTTAGTGCAGTCAAACACTTTTATGAATAAATAAAAAGGCTTAGGTTATAATGTTTTTTAGCATATTTATTTTACATTTGTGGAAAAAATATAATCATGAAAAAAATCTTTTCAATCATTTGTTTAACTTTTGTTATGTTTTCTGTTTCAGCATTTGCTCAATCGAATATTACATGGAAGTTTAAAGATCAACTTCAAAAAGGAGCTATTAAAACAACTAAAGTATTAAATGCCTCTTTTATTGGTTTTGCAAATAATGTCGCAGTATTGAGTTTTTATCAAAAAATGAAAGCCTATGACGCGTTTTCGTCTTGTGAATTAATATCAAGCAATGCCTCGTCTTGTGATTTGAAATTGGTTATGAAACAACCACACGATAAGTCGTTTTATGCCGGACTGGCTCAAAAAATGGGCGTTTCATTTGTTGAAGTTAATGGAACTAAAAAAACGCCACAGGAGATCTTAAATAAGAAAAAGTAAATTGTAAGTATTGTTTATAAAAGCGTCTTTTAGAGGCGCTTTTTTTTTAATTAAATTCTAATTTTTAGTTGCCAATATCTAAAAATTAGTATATTTTGTTTTAGTTAATCCGCTATAAGTCAAATTATGAGAATATTATTTAATAAATATAAAAACATATTTTTTTTCTTTTTAGTTACTACTTTCATAATATATGGAAATACCCTTCGTAATAAATATGCGTTGGATGATGATTATGTAACAGTTACTAATTTCCCAGTAAAAGGTAAAGAATATTTCCCAAATAATGTATTAGTATCAAAAGGGATTAAAGGAATTCCGAAAATATGGAAATCAAGATACGCCACGGACAATGAATCGAGTTTCGATTACCGCCCAGTTACCACGAGTTCATTTGCCATAGAATATGCTGTTTTTGGTCAGAACCCGTTTATGAGCCATTTAATAAACATCATCTTATATTTTTTATGTATATGGTTATTGTTTTGTGTGTTATTTAAATTATTTGAAGCCTATAAATTTAATTTTATCTTATCATTTTTAGTTGCTTTTGTATTTTTAGTACATCCTATACATACAGAGGTTGTAGCAAGCATAAAATGCAGAGATGAATTATTTGCTTTTTTATTTCCATTAATATCTTTATGGTATTGTTTGATTTTTCATCAAAAGCCTACAATAAAAAATACCATATTAATATTGTTTTTTTTATTATTAGGAATATTATCAAAACGTTCAGCAATAATATTTATAGCTATCACACCTCTTTGTTTTATTTTTTATAGAGAACTTAAAATAAAAATTATTCTATACTTCAGTGGTTTAGTGTCCGTCCTTGTCACCCTTAACTCTCTCATTCGGACAAATTTTTTAATAGAAAAATCGATACGCATTTTTTATCATTTCGAAAATCCTTTATATACAGAGCCTTTAAATTTTGGCGGAAAAATAATAGTTGGACTAAAAACATTTGGCTTCTATATTAAGTTTTTATTGTTTCCGTTTCCTTTTCGTTTTTATTATGGAGGTAATACGCTTGATATGTCAACTTCCATCGATTTTTATTTAATCATAGGATTATTGTTTTTAGTAATAGGAGTCGTGTATTATTTAAAATCTAAAAATAAATTATTCTTATTTTCATTTTTATTGTTTTTAGGAAGTATTTTTCCATTTGTTAATTTTCTGACACCAGTCGCTGGTGTTGTCGGTGAGCGTTTAGTTTTCCAAGCTTCGATGGGATTTTGTTTGATGCTGATGACAATTTTATTACCCTTTATGCCTATAATACAGGAGTTTAAATTAAAGCAATTTACAACCAAGCCCTTCATCTATACATTACCTATTTTAATAATTTGTGTACTCTATATTTGGGGTAGAAATTCACAATGGTATAATAAATTAAGTTTATTTGAACATGATATTTCATATACTGAAAATTCTGCTAAAGCCAATAGCATGTTGGCAAATGAATATTTTGAAATGCTAACTGGATTGTCGCCTGAAAAGAAATATTCCTCAGAAGTTTTGATTCAAAAAGCTTTAAAGCATTATAATGCAGCTGTTTCAGCTGACTCAAGTTTTTATACAGCATATAATAATGCAGGTGTTATATTCTATTCAAACTTAAATGACATATCTACAGCCAAGCATTATTTTTCTTTAGCAACACACCACAAAAAAAAATATGCACAAGCATACGAAAATATTGGAAATTGTTATAAAAGAGAAGGAAATGCAAAGGAAGCTTTTAAATATTACAAGTTAGCGATAGAAAGTAAGAATAAACATTATTCAGGATATACATCATTATTAGGGCTATTAATGGATAAAAAACAATATGCAATAAGTGCTAAAGTGAGTCAGATGGCTCTAACCATTTTTCCTGGCGATTATTATCTTTTAATTTATTTAGCTAATAGTTATTTGTTGGGGAATGAAAAAGAAAAAGCATTTACCGTATTTGATGAAGCATACCTAATAAATCCAACGAACGAACTAAGACAATTTTTGGATAAAGAAAAATTAAAAAATAATTAGGATACAAGTTCTAAAACTGTCCAGCTTCTACGAGTTTAATAGCTCGTTCTATCATCATGTCTTCACCTTCTGGGTCGTATTCAGCTTTCATATTGTTTCCAAATAATCTTGCCACTCCTTGCCACATAAAAGCTTGAAATCCTCCTCTAAAATCTTTTACTAATTGATAGCTAGTATTCCCTGTTTCCCTATCTATTAATTTTAATAATATACGCCCTTGGTTCATCGTTAAATTTTTTAATTGATCTTCAAATTGGACTTTTAATTCTTTTTCCGCTACTTTCATGTACAATTTTTTAGATTTTTCATTTGGTAATTTTTCTAAAACGAGGTTATATTCTTTCAATTTAGCGGCAGCTAAAATAGCATAAGGATATACTTTTTTTACATTAAATTTTATTCGGGTCCAAGCTTCATATTGTCTCTTATTTTTTGCAGGGAAATCGCCATACACTATAAATTCATCAAGATTAAAAGATGGTATCGTATCTCCATCAATAATAACTGCTACTACTTTATATTGCATTTTCATAGTATTAGTAGTTACAATCACATCATCTGTTTGAGAAAAAATAAACATGGGAAAACAAACAGATAATAATACCAGTTTAGTAAATGTTATGTGTTTAATTTTCATTACCTATTTATTCCTTATACGGGAAAAGTAACCCTTTGAGTTGTTAAAAAAGCTAATTATGAATATTAAAAGTACAAAAAGCCATGCTTTTAATTTTATTTTTACTAAATTAAACCTTTAAAACATTACATAGTCTTACCTACAAATTATAAAAAATTAATAATATGAAAACCAAGTTAAAATTAGCTTCTTTTGCTCTATTAATAGCAGGATTAGTATTTACATCATGTAAAAAAGATAAAGTGGCATCGCCTGCAACGGAAGCAGATGAAGCTCCAGCATTTGCTCAGCATTCTGCGGATGTAAACACATCAAATAACACAGCGGACATGTCTATGGAAGATGCTGAAAACTCTATAGCTCCTTCAAGTTTAAGTGGTTCTAGAGTTTCTAGCCTTTATACTAATATTTGTGGCGCTAGTGTGGATACAACTCAGATTTCTTCAAATAAAACAGTTGTTATAACATACACTGGAACGTCTTGTGATGGATTAAGAAGCCGATCTGGAGTTATATCAGTTCAATTAACAACTGGTAATAGATGGAAAGATGTAGGTGCGGTTCTTACGATTACATATACTAATTTTAAAGTTACAACTATTTCAACTGGTAAATCGACTACTTTAAATGGAGTACATGTAATTACAAATGTAACAGGTGGTATTGTAAATCATATTGGTTTAAATACTAATCCTACAACTATTACAAGAAAAATTAGAGCTATTAATATGAGTATCACTTTTGATGATGGAACTGTAAGATCTTGGTCTGCTGCCAGAAAAAGAACTTGGACAGGTTCTGCAGGAGTTCCTAACAGTTTAACTATCGAAGGAGATACAACTTTAGCAGGCGTTTCAAATACGGAAGTTTGGGGAACTAACAGAGCAGGAAATGCCTTTACTACTGTTTTAAATACGCCATTAGTTGTCAATTCTACATGTGGATGGTATGCGCCAATTAGTGGAATGAAAACTCATTCATTTAACAGCAGAGTTTCAACAATTACTTTTGGTACGGATGCTAATGGGAATATTGTCTCTACCGGCTGTCCAACTAATTATATTATCAATTGGACATCACCTAATGGCGTGGCTAAGTATTATATTGGTACATATTAAGCAATATAATTTATAAAAATGTAAATGCGTATCCCTAATCGGTACGCATTTTTTTAGTCAAAGTAATTTAACAGCTATTAACGCTGAAAAAATAAAAAAATAGTTATCTTGCAAATGATAATGAAGAATTTTATTTTATCCATAAGTCTCCTATTGTTTTCATATAATTGCTTTAGTAGTTATATTTTAATCCCTATGGATGATACTCAAAAAAATCATTTAAAAGCTTATGGCATTGCTTATTGGTCGCTAAAAGGAGAATTAGAAATAAATTGGTTAGTTAATTACCGTGGAGGTAGTTTTTTAATACCTAATGCAAAACCTGTTACCAATGAATGCACTATAAGAGGCGTGAGTTATGAAATTATTTCTGATGCTCAAAAAAATTCAATTTTAGTAGATATTGCAAACCCAGAAGTTAATCAAGATGCTGTTAAACTAGAAAAAGCCCCTAAAATTGCGGTTTATTCCCCTAAAATAAAACAGCCTTGGGATGATGCTGTAACGTTGGTGTTGAAGTATGCCGAGATCCCATACGAAGTCGTATATGATGAAGAAATATTAACTGATAAATTAAAAGATTACGATTGGTTGCATCTTCATCACGAAGATTTTACAGGGCAGTATGGTAAATTTTACGGACAATTTAATCAAGCAGCTTGGTACCAAGCTGAAGTAAAGGATAACGAAGCATCTGCTAAAAAGTTAGGTTTTACTAAGGTATCTCAATTGAAATTAGCTGTTGCAAAAAAAATAAATGATTTTGTATTTACAGGAGGCTTTTTATTTGCCATGTGCAGCGCCACTGATAGTTATGATATTGCTTTAGCAGCCGAAGGTATTGACATTTGTGAAACGATGTTTGATCATGATGCATCAGATCCTAACATGAATAAAAAATTAGATTATACAAAGGGTTATGCATTTGAAAAATATCTACTTGTTTCAAACCCTTATGAATACGAGTTTTCGCAGATTGATGCTACTGGACCACGAATGCAGTATGGTGTAACCGAAAAAACCGATGTATTTACGTTATTTGATTTTTCTGCAAAATGGGATCCAGTTCCTACAATGCTTTGTCAAAATCATGAGCAAACAATTAAAGGGTTTTATGGACAAACAACGGCTTTTAATAAAGCATACATCAAAAAAAATATTTTAATATTAGGAGAAGCAAAAGCATTTAACGAAGCACGCTATATACATGGCGACCACGGTAAAGGCACTTGGACATTTTATAGTGGGCATGATCCGGAAGATTATCAGCATCGGGTAGAGGATCCTCCAACGGATTTGAGCCTACATCCCAATTCTCCTGGTTATCGGTTGATTTTGAATAATATTTTATTTCCAGCAGCGAAAAAGAAGAAACAAAAAACATAATCGCTTAAACTTACAAATCATTTTGTTAGAGCGTAATTAAAAAAGGAAAGTGATTTAAAGTTAAAATCAATGCGTTCATCTTTTGTTTCTTCTTTAGAAATAAATGCTGTTTTCATTCCTGCGTTTCTTCCAAATTCCATGTCGCTTATACTATCTCCAACGATGATTGATTTTTTTAAATCAATTTGAGGGAAATCTTTTTGTGCTTGTAATGCCATACCTATAGCTGGTTTACGAGTAGGATGGTTTTCAGAAGCCAAGTAAGGAGAAAAATATATTTTATCGATACGTCCTTTTAAATAAGAAATTTCGTATAACATATTTTTATGCACCAACTCTAAATCTTCGACAGTAATGATTCCTTTACCAATACACTGTTGATTTGTAACAATAACAATGGTTCCGAAAACCTTATTTAATGAGGCTAAAGCAGGAATGACACCATCTATAAATTCAAATTCTGTAGTATGTTTAACGTAATCGTTTTCTAATTTTTTATTAATAACACCATCTCTATCCAAAAATAAAGTCCAGGTATTATCAATATTTAAATCTTTTAAAGTCATCTTGTGCTTTTTTATAATCTTCGGGAACGCCAATATCGATGAAGTATCCATCGTATTTGAATCCAAAAATATGTAATTCATTAATTCTGTTTTCAAAAAAATCTTTTTCAATTGAAAAAGCAATATCTGGTTTAGTTTGAGATAAAAATAAGTTTCTGTTTAAAATATAAACACCACCATTAATTAAGCCTTCTTGTTCTACCCCATCTTTTTCCTTAAATTCATTGATCGCTGAAGTATCGCTTAGCTTAATGGTGCCGTAACGAGAAGCATTACTTACTTTCCTTAAAGCTAGTGTGCAATCAGAATTAAACTGTGCATGAAGCGGATAGTATGCTTGTAAGTCCACATCAAAAAATGAATCGCCGTTTAAAACTAATATGTTTTGAGTCGAACATTTTTCCATAGCTAAACGGATGCCTCCACCTGTGCCTAAAGGGCTTTCTTCCTTAGTATAGGAAATTTTAATCCCTTTAAATTCGTCTTTATAATACTCTGAAATTTTTTCTGATAAATAACCAGTAGATAGAACAACATGTTCGATTTTAAAAAATTTTAAGTAATCAAATATGTAATTTAAAAATGGAAAATTATTGATAGGAGCCATTGGTTTAGGAACATCGCTTACAACAGATTGTAAACGGGTTCCAAATCCTCCGGCAAGTATAATGGCTTCTTTTAGCAATTACGATTAGGGTTTTGGAAATAAGTGCATTTCTACTAATTCACAAATGGTATGACCTAAAATCATGTGACACTCTTGTATGCGAGGTGTATCTTTTGATGGAATATTAACTAAATATTTAGAGACGTCTTTCATTTTGCCGCCAGTTTCGCCTGTAAAGGCAACAGTTACCATTCCTATTTGATTAGCAACTTCTAATGCTTTAATTACATTTACTGAATTGCCACTTGTAGATAAACCAATTAACACATCACCTTTACGCCCCATAGCTTGCGTTAGACGGCTATAGATCACATCGTAACTATAATCATTAGCGACAGCAGTTGTATAGCTTGTGTTAACGTGCAACGCTTCGCTAAATAATGGTGGTCGGTCATAATAAAAACGCCCGCTTAATTCGGCAGCTAAATGTTGAGAATCAGCAGCAGAACCACCGTTCCCAGCCCAAAGTACTTTTCCGTCATGTTTATAGCAAGTCACTATATCTTTCACAATATCCTGAACGGTATTTAAAAGAATATCGTTATTTAATAAACGTGTTTTTAAATCAATGGATTCTTGTAAGCGTTTTTTAAGTAATTGTATCATTTTGTAAAATTAGTAATTCGTAAGCTAAATAATCCAATTTATTACATAAAAATTAGTTCAAATTCACAATCAAAATTTTGTTCAGGTTCTAATTTTATTATTCCTGTTTTTGTTGTTAAGTCTCCTGTAGCATTTTCATAATCGGCTATGCCAAACCAGGGTTCTAAACAGACAAACTGAGAAGTTTGTTTTTTTGTCCAAATTCCAAAGTAAGGCCAGTTAAGGCTTTTAAGAGCAACTCCTTTTTTTGTTTTTTTAGAAATCAACTGCACTTCGTCTATTTGATTGCCAGTAAATACAAGCGCATCTTTATCGAATAATTTTTCGCAAACAGAAAGTTTGTGATCATGTAATTCAATAGTTTTTGTTTGTTTTGCAATTAACCCATCATTTAATTCATTAATAGTTAATGAATTTTTATTTGGAAAAATGAATTCAAAATCTTCAAATGTTTCGTCATCCTTTAATGGACAATTAAATGCAGGGTGAGCACCTATCGAAAAATATAAACTATTATTATCAGGATTAAATACGGAGTAACTTACTTTCAGATTATTCTGCACTAGGGTGTATTTGATTTGCAAACTAAAATGAAAGGGGAATACAGTTAATAGTTTTTCGTTGGCTGTTAATTCAAATGCGACTATGGAATCAGAGTTTTCTATGCAAATAAATTCATTATCTCTTGCAAAGCCATGCTGAGGTAGTTGATAGGATTTGTTTTTATAAGTATAAGTGCCATCTTTTAATTTTCCGACTATAGGAAATAAATTAGGCGCATGTCTATTCCATATTCTTTTGTCAGCTTGCCAAATGTATTCTATGTTTGTTTCATTTGAAATAACAGAACATAATTCGGCACCAAAGGAATTTATTTTAACTGATAAAAAATTATTTTTTAATTCGTAAACCATTTTTATAAGGTCATCACGCCTTTAATTTCGGCAGCTTTTTCATATATAGAGATGATTTCATCAACGCTCATAACCACTTGTTTTACAGTAATGCTTATGTAATTTCCTTTAGCTGATTCTTTCTGTAAAATATCAGCATCATCTTCAAATAATACTTCAACTAACGCTAATGTTTTATTATCAGCTTTAATAATAAATTTAAACATATATACATAAGGAAAAGAAGAAATACTTTCTTCTAATTTTTTTCTTAATTCGTCGTAAATACCGTTTGCCATTAGTTATTGAAGTAATGATTATAAATTAAAATAATTCCGAATGAAATTAACGCAGAGCCAGTCACATAATTTACAACGGTCATTAATTTATCAGTTAATAAGTGTTTTATTTTTCCAGCGAGTTTGACCTTAAATAATTCCACAAATAATACAGCCGTTAATATTAAACTAAAAAACACCAACATTTTAAATAAGGAGTAATCAAGTGTTTTACTGATGGCAGTGACATTTGCGAGCCATAATAACCAAACAGTAGGATTAAATAAGTTTAGAACAAATCCTTTAATAATCATTACTGATGGGCTAGGCAATTTGTTTTCGATATCAATTGTATCGTCTGTTTTTACTGGGTGTTTTTTGAAAAAGAAGGCTCCGAATACGATTAAAATAATGCCTCCAATAATAGCTGAAAAAGTTTGTGCTTGCGAAGAGTGTAATAAATTTGACATCCCGAAATGAACTAATATGCACACCAAAATGCATAAGAAAAAATCGCTGAGAACAACACCAGTTGCTAAAAATGCACCCGTTTTGTATCCGTATTTAATTCCGGTATTGATAAGGGAAAAGAAAGCCGGCCCGAAAGAAAAGGTCAGCAATATAATAAGCACAAAGGCTTGGGATATTAAACTAAAAATCAAAATGTATGTTTATAATCGTTAATAAATGTTTGCCACTCTTTTAAAAGAGTTCCTTTTAATACTCTTGGGAATTTATGTGCTGAGCCTAATTTGCCCTTAGTTGCCATAAAATCTATAAATGCGCTATCTGGTAATACTTTTACAAATATGTCTTTTAAAGCAGCTATTCTTTCTACTCTGTAATCATCATTAATTTCTTTCAAATGAAAATCTAAACGTTCTTTAATTTCATCTCCTGAGCAAGCTTTATTTGATCCAATATACCATTGATGTGCAAATAAGTTTTGATAAGGAATTCCTGCTACAGCAAATTCATTGAATTCTAATTTTAAATCATCGGCCGTTAGTTTTATAGCACGACTCATATTTTCTACTGATAAATGTTCGCCACATAAACTGAGGTAATGTTTGGTGCGCCCTGTAATGACAATCTCAGCGCGCTCTATATCTGTAAAACGGATAGTGTCTCCAATTAAATAACGCCAGGCACCAGCACATGTAGACATTAATAAGGCGTATTCTTTGCCTAACTCAACATCTTTAATAGTTAATGCCAATGCATTAGGTTTAAAATTACCATCTGCATCAAAATTTTGTTCGTTAAAAGGCACGAACTCGTAAAAAATCCCATTATCAAGTAACATACGCATACCGTTATCGGGATTAGGACGTTCTTGATACGCTATCAATCCTTCTGAAGCTAAATAAGTATCTGAATAGATAAGTGGAAATGCGGTTAACTTACCTATACTTTTTCTGTAAGGTTCAATGGAAACTCCTGCATGTACATATATTCGAAGATTTGGCCAAATATCATGTATTGTTTCTACTTTATAAAATTCAATGATACGTTCTAAAATAATTTGTATCCAAGCCGGAACCCCAACAATAACGCCTATATCCCAGTCTTTAGCATTTCTAATAATTTCAATCAATTTTGTTTCCCAATCTTTGTAACGCGAAATGTTTTTTCCTGGTTTGTAAAATCGTTGAAACCACACAGGGATATTAGCAGCAGTAATTCCGCTTAAATCGCCAGAATAATGACTTCCATTAAAATCTAATAATGTACTTCCTCCAATCATTAACATTCCTTTCTCGAAATGTTCTTTAGGCAGATTGTAATGCGCTTGAGCTAAAATTTGCCTAACACTGCCTCTTTTAAAAGCACTTAACATTTCTTTGGTAACTGGGATATATTTACTAGAAGCTTCTGACGTGCCTGAACTTAATGCAAAATATTTAATATGTCCTGGCCAACACACATAGGGTTCTCCTTTTATTGCTCTATACCACCATTGTTTATAGATGCTACTGTAATCGTACATTTGTACGGTTTGTTGAAAAACATTAATCGGATCTTTTTCTTGTAATAATTTGGTGAAATGAAAATGTTCGCCAAAGGCTGTGAATTCAGCCTTTTTTAATAATTTTTTTAATACTTTTTTTTGTTGCACATCAAAGTTACTTCGTTTAGGAATTTTACCCCTAAGGTCGACAGCACGTTTTAATATGGAACCTAGTATTTGCATCTTATGAAAATTCTACTTTAGGTATCTAAAATCTTGATTATTTTTTATACTTTTTAATGAACTTACAATTAGCTTGATCACATTTTCTACATCTTCTTTGTGAACACTCTCAACAGTAGTATGCATATAGCGTAATGGTAAAGAAATTAACGCTGAAGCAACACCTTCGTTACTATATGCAAATGCATCTGTATCTGTTCCGGTACTTCGACTCGCCGCTTGACGTTGAAATTCAATTTTATTTTTTTTAGCAGCATCAATTATTAATTTCAGTAAATTATTTTGTACTGCCGGCCCATAAGATAATACAGGACCTTTACCACAGGCTAAATCACCACTGGCTATTTTATTCATCATTGGTGTTTGTGTATCGTGGCAGACGTCTGTAATGATAGCTACATTAGGCTTGATACGATGTGCAATCATCGTAGCTCCATTTAATCCAACTTCTTCCTGAACAGCATTAACGATATATAATCCAAAAGGTAATTTTGTTTTCGATTCTTTTAATAAACGAGCAACTTCAGCAATCATAAAACCACCAACTCTATTATCTAAGGCTCTTCCTACAAAATAACGATTGTTCAATTCCATAAATTCATCTTCGTAAGTTACAACGCAACCTACATGAACACCTAATTCTTCTACTTCTTTATCAGATTTACAACCTAAGTCTAAGAAGATATTTTTAAGAGTAGGTGTTTCTTCTTTAGCCGCATCACGCACATGTATTGCTGGCCAGCCAAATACAGCTCTTACTATACCTTTGTCTGTATGAATATTAACACGTTTCGAAGGTGCTATTTGATGATCACTTCCACCATTTCGACGTAAATAAATAAAGCCATCTTTAGTAATGTAATGCACAAAATAAGAAATCTCATCCGCATGCGCCTCAATGACTACTTTATAAGGTGCTTCTGGATTAATCACACCAACAACAGTTCCGTAGGTATCTACAAAATGCTCGTCAATATATGGCGTAATATAATTTAACCATAATTTTTGACCAGCAGTTTCAAAACCAGTTGGTGATGGATTATTTAAATAATCTTTTAGGAAGTTTAAAGAATTTTGATTGAAAATACTTTTCTCTTTTTTAGTTGTTTTCTTAGCCATATTAGGTATGATATAGACTTTAAATATAAAAAAAATCTGGTATAAAATGGCGTAAAAAAACTATATTTACCATAATGTTGAATAGTTCTGTTATAGAGATTTATACTGACGGTGCCTGTAGTGGAAACCCTGGTACCGGTGGGTTTGGGATTGTTATGAAATATAAAGAACAGCGTAAGGAATTAGCCTATGGTTTTAAATTAACTACCAATAACCGAATGGAACTTATTGCGGTTATTGTGGCGTTAGAATCTTTGAAAAAAGAAAATTCGGATGTGATTGTTTATTCAGATAGTAAATACGTGATAGATGCCATTAATTTAGGTTGGGTTTATAATTGGGTAAAAAAAGATTTTAAAGACAAGGCTAATGCGGATTTGTGGAAACGTTTTTTAGTTGTTCATAAAAAACACCATATCAAATTTATGTGGGTTAAAGGTCACGCGTCTAATAAAGAAAATAACCGATGCGATGAATTAGCAGTTGCTGCTAGTAAAAGCACGCATCTATTAATTGATGAGGGCTATGAGATTTCTAGAAAAAGAATATAAGTTATAATGATTTATAGCATATAATCGTTAGATAAAAATTTTGAGTTTCGTTCTTCTAAAATTTCTGTCATTATTTTTTTATTCAATTCTACATCCTTAATAGTATATAGAAGAAAAAATATGTTGAATTTTACTTAAGTGATCCATGTTTTTTGATTGATAGTTTATACCTATTGATTAATTGTAAGATAATAAAAATTAAAGAGCAACGGTTTCCGAAACACTAAGTATAGATTCTTTATTTATCATTGTTAATGTTGGAATATCAATGTTTCTAATATTAGGAGCGTAATTGCTAATAGATTCTTTTACTTCTGCATTAAAATCCCCATTAAAAATGAATGCTTTAATTTTAAAATTAAGTTTTATTAGGTAATCAATTGTTAATAGAGAATGATTAATGCAACCTAAATAATTAGATATAACTAATATAATTTCACAGTCAAATTTTTTCGCGATATCAATCACATAGTGCTTGCTATTAATGGGAACCATTAGCCCTCCAGCTCCTTCTATAATTAAATCGTTTTGTGTTTTGGGTAATTGTATGTTTTGTAATTCAATTGAAATTTCATCTATTTTAGCCGCCATGTGAGGAGATAAAGGCTCTTTCAATAAATACACTTCAGGGTGAATAGTTGTTTTGGAATTAGAAATTAATTCTTTAACAGTAACAGAATCTAACCCTTCATTTGTCCCACTTTGTATAGGCTTCCAATAATCAGCATTTAAAGCCTCGGTTAAAATAGCTGATACAATTGTTTTACCAACATTGGTGCCTATACCTGTTATAAAATAGTTCATGGTTGGTTAAATAAAGTGATGTATTTGGCTTTGATATCTTCTATATTTAATTCCTTATTAATATAGCTTATACAATTTTTACTCATCACTTGAAATTCTTCATTATCAAGCTTAATAAGTTGTTGTATAGCTTCCGTAAATTTTTCTTTATATATTAAAGAGATATCATAACCAACTTTTTTTGTTTCTAATCCTCGCCAAGGAGTATTATCAGAGATAATCACAGGTCGTCCTTGTAAAAAAGTTTCTACAATTACATGTCCGAAATTTTCGGTCTGAGTTGGTAATAATAAAGCATGATATGCGCTTAGTGTTTTGCCAATTTCATTTGGATGTAAAACACCTTTGTAGGCACAGATAATATTTGGTGGTAAGGTTTTAATTTTTGCTTCACACAGGTTCCAATAATCTGTGTCTTCCTTGGGTCCATATATATCAAAAATTAACGGGAATTTAGTGATGCCTTTTAATACATCAATTGCAACGTCTAAATTTTTGATTCCTAAAATTCGTGCAATGAAACATAATTTTAACTCACCAGATTTTTTTTCAATGAAAGTAACTGCTTCAGGTGTATGGGCTAAATTAGTGATCTCCGTTAACTTAACATTATTGCCAATGTGCTTTTTTATATCTAATGTTTCTTGAGGCGAAGTTGATTGCCAGTGTATATTTTTAAATAACCCGAATAATTTAGTGTAAATAAAAAATAATTTCTTTTTAAGAGGTTTAACCAATAACGCACTGTTACCAAACATTCCGCGAGGTGCTAAAATAATGGGCGCTTTAATTTTACCTTGTTGCTTCCATTTTAATGGATTGATGGCAAAATGTTTTGAAAACAAACTATTCAAATAAATAACATCATGTGATGTAGTTTGAATGATATTCAATAAAAATTCAGGCGTTAAATTATTTTGACTAATATAAAAAACTGACCTGTCATCAAACATAGTCCAGCAATTAGGAGTAATTGTTTTGTACGGTTCCTTGGCTTTAAAATCCCGATCAGTTGTAATTATTTTAAAATTAAACTCAGTTTCTAATTGCTTGGTAAGCGAGGCAACAGACTGTATAGGCCCTCCCGCTAAGCAACCCGGTAAGAACCAATCGCTTAAAATTAATATTGTTTTTTTAGCACTCAATATGATGTGTGTTTATCCAATTATTTAAAACAACTAAGTGCCAAATTCTACTCCATGTAATTTTTGGATCATTATTTAAAAAACGATTCCAAATAATTAAAATAGCTTCTCTGTTTACAAACGAACTTTTAGAAAATTGAATGATATTATCTTCACAAAACTCTCTCAAATCACCTTTCAACCAATCTTTCCATGGCAATGTAAATCCCATTTTTGGTCGATTAATAATTTCATTTGGTAATAAATCTCCTAATGAATCTATTAATAATTTTTTAGGAGTATGTGGAAATTTGTATTCATCTTTCACGCCCAAAACAAACTGAACCAGCAGATAATCTAAAAAAGGAACTCGTACTTCTAATGCCACGGCCATGCTCATTTGATCAGCATCTCGCAATAATACATTTTGCATGTATGTTTCTATTTCGTATAAAGACACTCTGCTGAGTATATGTTGTTTATCGGTAGTGCTATTTTTTATAACATTAAAAATAAAATTAGAATCGTTGTATTTATTCTTAAGTAATGAATGATAATCTGTTTGATTAAATAATTTACGATTAATAGGATATGCCTGATATCCGTTAATGCTATTTAATGCTAATATTTCAGATGTTTTATCTCCTTGTACCGATTTATTTTTTGCGCTAATGAGTTTACCTGCTAGCCCTTTAGCGGGAATAATATTAAGCCATACTTTTTTTTCGAGTTCGTAAAAACGTTTAAAAATATCATAACCTGCAAATACTTCATCACCCCCCAAACCTGAAAGAGCCATCGAAATCCCCTCTTTTTTAGTAGCTTTTGAAACGATATAACTATTAGGTCCATCGCCGCTTGGATGATCTATGGCAGCTAATGCTTCGGGTAATTGGTTTAAAAAATCAGTTGGTGTTAATTTAATTTCGTGATGTTGCGTATTAAATTTTTGTGCAATTTGTTTGGCATACTTTGCTTCAGAAAATTCACTTTCATCAAAACTAACATTAAAGGTTTGTACTTTTTCAGACGATACCTTACTCATTAATCCTACTATTGCACTGCTATCAATTCCGCCTGATAAAAAAGCGCCAAACGGAACATCAGCAATCAAGCGTCTTTCAACAGATGCTGTTAGTAATTCATTTACTTTCTCGCAAGTTTCTTTGTACGATAAATCGTGTTTAGATGTTGCATAGTCGCTAATATTCCAATACTGAGAAAAAGTTAGGTTGTTTTGATGCAATTCCAAAAAGTTTCCAGGCATTAAAACGTTAACGTCTTGCAACATGGTATTTGGAGCGTGAACAGTTGCATATTGTATATACTCTGCAACTGACGATTGATTAATTTTTTTATCAATAATACCTGAATAAATGAGAGCTCTTATTTCAGATGCAAATACTAGAATATTGTTTTTATATTGATAATACAAGGGCTTTACACCTAATCGATCTCTAGCAATTAATAATTTTTGCTGAACAGTATCCCATATAGCAAAGGCAAACATACCATTAAAACGTTTCATGCAGTTATTGCCCCAACGTAAGTACGACGCTAAAATAACTTCAGTATCGGTATTTGTTTTGAAGATATAAGGGATGTTTGTTGAACCGTGTTCTGCTCGCTGTAATTCAAATTTTAAATCTTTGTAATTATATAATTCGCCATTATAGATTAGAATATATCGCCCATCTTGAGAAATAAAAGGTTGATTGCCAGCTTCAGATAAATCGATAATTGACAAACGACGATGTCCAAATAAGCAATGTTCATCATTCCATAATCCTTGTGAATTTGGTCCACGATGATCAATGGCATTAGTCATTTTTTGTATAGCAGTTTGGTAAACGTCTGAGTTTATAGTATTACCAACGATGCCAGTTATGCCACACATATCAAATTATAATCCTATAGAAGTTAAATATTTTTTGTCAGAGATCATTCGTTTAATGCCATCTTCAATGGATATTAAATCTCTGTTTAATATTTCTTTCATTTTGCTATTGTCTGGTTGGCGACGAGTCATATCGCCTTCTTTCAATGGAGGTAAATGAACGATGTTAGATTTACTGTTCGTTAACTTAATAACTAACTGTGCTAATTCTAATACAGTCATTAGTTTGTCACTTCCAATATTGATCACGTCGTTTTCTAGTAAATTATCTTTCATAATTTTTATGCAAGTATCTACTGTATCGTCAACATAAGTAAAGGTGCGGGTTTGAGAGCCATCGCCATAAATAGTGATATCTTCATTTTTAAGTGCTAATGCAATAAAACGTGATACTACAAAATCAGTACTTTGATTAGGCCCGTATGTATTAAAGAATCTGAAAATTGTATAAGATAAACCGAACTCTTGTTGGTAGCTTCTGAAAAAACATTCACCAACATTTTTTACAACAGCATATGGTACACGAGAGTTAAGAGGAGTGCGGTGTTCGTGCTGAGGTAATTCTACAGGCTCACCATATACTTCTGATGATGATGAGAAAAATACTTGTTTTACTGACGTGTTTTTAGATAAGTTTAATATATGTTTTATTCCTGAAATGTCATCCAAAACGCTAACCGGATTTTCTTGTGTTCGTAAAACGCCCACTACAGCTGCAAAATGATACACATAGCCGAAGCTATAGGACAACATAATAGATGAAATTTCATGATAATTATTTACATCAGCTTTTATAAATTTCCAATTAGTAAAGGCATTACTTGGTAATTTTGATAAAAAACCTGTAGATAAATTATCAACTATTACTACAAAATTTGTTGGATCTTTTATTAGTTTTTCAACTAATGCACCGCCAACATTACCCGCACCACCTGTTACTAAAATTTTAGTCATAACTATTTAATTACATAGCGAATATACAGTTTTTATAATAAAATAGCTTCATCAGATTTTAAAAACTAGAGCTGTGTTTAAAAAAATATGTACTTTTAAACCATGAATATAGAACTCTTTTTAGCTGAAACCATTTCTTCGCAAGTAAACCATTTATTTGATTTAGCAACCGTTCCAACAGATATTATTCTTCAAAAAACAAAAAAAGAATTTGAAGGTGATTATACTTTAGTTACTTTTCCGTTTATTAAAGCTGCTAAATTAACACCTGAAAAAACTGGCGAATTAATTGGAGCTGCCATTTTGAAAGCAAATCCGGCTATTACTAAATTTAATATTGTTAAAGGTTTTTTAAATGTTTCTTTATCCAATACATTTTGGTTGTCAGAGTTTAAAAGTGTTGTTAGTACCAAAGATTATGGTGTTAAACCAGCATTAAGCAGTGGTAAACAAATTATGTTGGAGTACTCATCTCCCAATACGAACAAGCCTTTACACTTAGGTCATATTCGCAATAATTTATTAGGGTATTCTGTTGCCTCAATTTTAAAAACACAAGGCCATGATGTGATTAAAGTAAACATCATAAACGATAGAGGCATACATATTTGTAAAAGTATGTTAGCCTGGCAATTGCTTGGCAATGGTGAAACGCCCCAATCGTCTGGATTGAAAGGTGATCATTTGGTTGGCAAATATTATGTAGAATTTGATAAAGCGTATAAAAAGGAAATTCAATCGCTGCTTGAAGCTGGAAAAACTAAAGAGGAAGCTGAAAAACATGCGCCTTTAATTATACAGGCTCAAGAAATGTTATTGAAATGGGAAGCTAACGATAGCGAAACTATTAATCTTTGGAAAACCATGAATGGTTGGGTTTATGAAGGATTTGATGTAACGTATAAAAAGTTAGGTGTTGATTTTGACAAACTATATTATGAAAGCAATACTTATATTTTAGGAAAGTCAGTTGTTCAAGAAGGATTGTTGAAAGGGATTTTCTATAAAAAGGATAATGGAAGTATTTGCATTGATTTAACAAATGAAGGTTTAGATGAAAAGGTAGTATTACGTAGCGATGGCACATCCGTTTATATTACTCAAGATTTAGGCACTGCTATTGAACGTTTTAAGGAGTTTCCGGATCTAAACCAAATGATTTATACAGTTGGAAACGAACAAGATTACCATTTTAAAGTATTATTTAAAATTCTTGAAAAACTTGGATATACTTGGGCTAAGGAGTGTTATCATTTATCATACGGAATGGTAGAATTACCCGAAGGAAAGATGAAAAGTCGTGAAGGTACTGTAGTTGACGCTGATGATTTAATTGACGGCATGGTCGACACTGCAAAACAAACTACCGAAGAATTAGGCAAAGTAGAAGGTTTTACAACAGATGAATTAGAAAATTTATATCGTACTATTGGAATGGGTGCGTTAAAATATTTTATTTTAAAAGTTGATCCAAAAAAGAAAATGTTATTCGACCCTAAAGAAAGTATTGATTTTAATGGGCACACGGGACCTTTCATTCAATACTCTCATGCGCGTATTAAATCTATTTTGAGAAAGTATGGGACTGATGTGGCATCAATTTCAATTAACGATAGTATCGAATTACATGACAAAGAAAAGGAACTTATTAAACATCTATATGATTTCGCAAAAATATTAGAAGAGTCTGCAAACACTTTGAATCCTGCTGTTGTAGCCAACTATATTTACGATTTAACAAAAGTGTTTAATCAGTTTTATAACGAATGCCCAATTTTAAAAGAAGAGAATATTGCCATTAAGGACTTTAGAATTATGTTGATTGTGGCAACCTCTTCCATTATTAAAAATGGCATGTTGTGTTTAGGGATTGATGTTCCAGATAGAATGTAGTAAAGGGACTCATAAGACAAAAGGGAGAGAAGATTCAAAAGAGACAAGAATTAGTAAATGGAATGAGGGGATTTGATGGACTAAAACAAATTTGAAGTTTAGGATTATTTAAATATTACGATTTCATATAACAATAATTTAATCACATGTCGCTTAAACATCCCAGATTAATAAAATCGCTTCAGATGGCTTATTCCGCTGAAAAAGCAGCCGCTTATGCATATCAGGGACACGCGAATTGTGTGAAAAAAGCCGAAGAAAAAAAAGTGATTAAACAAATTGAAATTGATGAATGGAATCATCGTGCTGAAGTTTTACATGTGATGAAGGAGTATGATATTCCTATTTCATCTTATTACGAATTTCGATTTGAAGTCATAGGGAAAATTATTTGCTATAGTTGTTATATTATAGGTTGGTTTATTCCTTTTTATTTTGCTGGACGCCTAGAAAGTGGCAATGTGTGCGAGTATTTTCATATTAAACATTATTTTAATGAATTAGGAATTACCAAGCACGATCAGTTGTTTTACGACATGGGTATAAAAGAAAAAGAACATGAAATATATTTTTACGAGCAAATAAAAAATCACAGACTACTTCCTTTTTTCGAAAAAATATTTTCGTGGGGAGCTATCAAAAGTTTAAATGATATTGATTTAGAAAAAAACATATCAGTAACTGATTCAAATTTGTATTGCAAAAACAAAACATATCATTCAAAATCAAACACACCAAGCAATTGACATATTTAGATTATAATTCTACTACACCAGTAGATACTCGTGTTTTAGCAGAAATGCTTCCTTATTTTACTGAACATTTCGGCAATGCATCTAGTCACACGCATGCCTTTGGTTGGTATGCCAATGGCGCCATTGATAAAGCTCGTGACCAAGTTGCCCATTTTATTGGAGCAGAAACTTCTGAAATTATTTTCACATCTGGATCAACCGAATCCATTAATATGGCTCTGAAAGGTACTTTCGAAGCTTATCACACAAAAGGAAATCATATCATAACTTGTAAAACTGAGCATAAGGCGGTATTAGATACCTGCGCTTATTTGGAAGAAAAAGGAGCAACAATTACTTATTTAGATGTAGATAGAGAGGGGCGTATTGATGTGGATGAAATTAACAATAGCTTTACTGAAAAGACCATATTAGTTTGCGTCATGGCAGCTAATAATGAAACCGGAGTTTTACAAGATATTGAAAAAATAGCCCAAATTACTCACCAAAATGAGGCTTTGTTTATGAGCGATACAACTCAATTAGCAGGTAAATTGCCCATTGATGTTAATGAAATGGGGATTGATATTTGTTGTCTATCAGCACATAAATTATATGGACCAAAAGGCGCAGGTGCTCTTTATGTTAGAAGAAAAAATCCAAGAGTTAATTTGATTCCTTTGTTTCATGGAGGTAAACATGAGTTTGGCAAACGAAGTGGAACTCTTAATGCTGCAGGTATCGTTGGCCTAGGGAAGGCTTGCGAAATAGCAGCTCAAGAATTTTGGGATACGAATATGTATATTTCCAAATTAAGAGGATTTATAGAACATCAATTATTGGAGATTCCCGAATTGCTTATTAATGGCTCAACTCGCTATCGTTTATATAATACATCTAATTTGTATTTCCCGCCTTTGAAAGATGGAAGTACGGTTTTTTCTCATATTAAAACAAAATATGCTGTTTCTTTGGGTTCAGCATGTACTTCTGCCAATGCAGAGCCATCTCATGTGCTTATCGCGATGGGTTTAAGTAAAGAAGAATCCGAAAATTGCATTCGTTTTTCGTTTGGGAAACAAAATACGATGGAAGAGATTCAAATTCTAGTTACGTTGATTTTGTCATTTTATAATTTGAAATAGGTTTTAAATCAATGTAAAAACCTATGATTTTTAACATAAAATATGTAAATTGTTGATAATCATATAATTATATTTGTTGGCTATCAATCCTTTTAACCGTACCTTTGTAAATATTAAATTAACACAAACATAATGAGTACTCAATCAATTAGATTTAACAACGCAAATCGCTCTTTTTATTTAACGGCTAAAAAAAGAATAGACGAGTATTTTAAAGAAAATAATCTTTCTCGTTATGGTAATTATCAAATGGTTATTAAGTCCATTTTTATGTTTACGCTTTATTTCACACCTTTTATTCTATTGATTTTTAATACGGTTGATAGTTTTTGGGCTCAAGCAATATTATGGTCAATTGCAGGTATAGGAATGAGCGGTATTGGTTTGTCTGTTATGCATGATGCCAATCATGGGGCTTATGCTCGTAATGCAAAGCTAAACGCATTAATGTGTCGTAGTATGAATTTTGTTGGAGGTTATTCTCTTAACTGGCAATTACAACACAACACGTTACACCATACCTATACAAACATTCACGACCATGATGAAGACATAGCACCTCCAGGTTTTTTACGTTTTGAACCACATGCTGAATTGAAAAAAATTCACCGTTTCCAATTTTTATATGCTTGGTTCTTTTATGGCATGATGACGATGATGTGGGCCACTACTAAGGATTTCATGCAATTAGTGCGTTATAACAAAATGGGCTTGTTAGCAATTAAGAAAACTACTTTCAAAAAAGAACTTTACTTATTGATCTTAAATAAAATATTTTATTTGAGCTATAGCTTGGGATTGCCGATTTTATTGATTCATCAGCCTTGGTATTTAGTAGTTGCTGGTTGGTTAATTATGCATTTTACATGCGGCTTAATATTAGCATTAATATTTCAACCGGCTCATGTAGTTGATTTAACAGAATTTCCTGTACCAGATGCTACTGGAAATATGCAAGATGATTGGGCAGCTCATCAGTTGAAAACGACAACTAATTTTGCTACAAAAAGCTGGGCTTTTTCATGGTTTGTTGGAGGATTAAATTTTCAAGTTGAGCATCATTTATTTCCAAATATTTGCCACATTCATTATAAAAAACTAGCGCCAATAATTAAGCAAACCGCTTTGGAATTTAATTTACCTTACCATTCTAAAAAAACATTTGTAGGTGCTGTATTAGCTCATGCTAAGTTGCTTTATATATTGGGTAAGCCTGCCGCTACAGCTGCTTAATAATAGATTCGAATTGAGTTGATGCTTTTTATTTAACCCTTTCCACTAAAAAGTCATACGTCAGTTTTTTTTCATAAAACTCAAACAATGTTTTATTGTTTTTAGTTATGAGTGTGGCCGGTATAGCGCCGCTCCATTGCTCTGAGATTTTATTAATAAAATCATTTCCATTTATTTCGTCTAATAAAATGACTTCGCAAGTGTATTTATTTTCTTGTAAAAATGGTTTTACGCGCCTAGTAAGTTCTTCTTTAAAATCCATACTCACTAAAATTACTTTTACTTTTTTTGTCTTTAAATCGACGTGAAATCTCTCAAATTCTGGAAGTTCAGCTACACAGGGCTTACACCAGGTTGCCCAAAAATTAACGACATAAGTTGTATCGCTATTATTATTTATGCGTTTTAGTAAATTGTCAATTTTATACACTGCTACATGCTGGGCACTCAGCATGACTGAAGCAAAAATAAAAGCAATAATAATATAATTATGGGTGTTTTTCATTGTAAGCATATTCTTCCAATAATAATTTAATGTCAGTAATTAACCGAGATACTTCCGCTGTATCCGTGCCATCGTAAAAACCTCTTAGATGCCTTTCTTTATCAACAAGCGCAAAGTTCTGAGTATGAATAAAATCTTCTGAATCGCCATTACCTGTTTCATTATTTAATAAATATCCAGTGCGAGCCATATCATATAAGTGTTTTTTATCGCCAGTTACAAATAACCATTTCTTATTGGTAACGTTATGAAGCTTGGCGTATTGCATTAATATTTCTATGGAATCTATTTCGGGCTCAACTGTATGAGATAAAATCATCACGGAAGATTCATTTGAAAAAGTTTTATAAACTCTCTCCAATTGGTTGCTCATCAAGGGGCAAATAGATTGACAGGTGGTGAAGAAAAAATCAGTGACATATATTTTTCCTTTTACTGTTTCTTCTGTTACTTTTTCGTTGTATTGATCAATAAAGCAAAAAGGCTTAACGGTATGATAATTCGTGTCACCTTTTTGTATGGTTTTTTTTCTGCCAAAATAGGCTAAGGTTCTGATTGGCTTTTGTTCGTTTTTTGTAATAAAAAACCATACTATAAACACAGTAGGTATCATTAATAACAACCAATAATATTTACCTTTAGAATCCATTAAACAAAGGTATGATTAAAGAGATATTTAACAACAAAAAAAGGGAAGTAGAAACAGAGCTTGGTTTTGGAACCAAAAATTATCATTCTTCTGTTCGGTTTTTAAACCGTGATGGCTCGTTGAATATTAAACGTAAAATAGCTAATAGATATGCGGGTTTTGACATTTATCATTGGTTAATTACAACTTCATGGACTCGCTTTATAACACTCGTATTATGTGGTTATGTATTTATTAATACATTATTTGCGATAGTGTATTATGTGATTGGTGCTGATAAATTTGGCGGTTTAAAAATGAGTGATGGGATTGATGATTTTTTGCAATTATTTTTCTTTAGCGCACAAACTCTAACTACGGTTGGTTATGGACATATTTATCCAAATCATACTATTATAAGTTCTATTGCTGCTATTGAATCTATGTTTGGATTATTAGGCTTTGCATTGGCAACAGGTATTTTATATGGGCGGTTTTCTCGTCCTAAAGCAGATATTGAATACAGTAATGATGCAGTCATTGCACCTTATCAAGGCATGACAGGTTTTATGTTTCGATTAGGTAATAAAGGTCAATATGAGCTTATTGAAAATGAATGTGAATTATCAGTCACGATTAATAATAAAGAAACAAAAAAGCGTGAATTTCATAACTTGGAATTGGAACGTAAACGAATTAATTACTTGGCTTTTAGTTGGACTATTGTACATCCTATTGATGAAAGAAGTCCATTATTCGGTGTAACAGAAAAAGAATTATTGGATGGCGATGCCGAATTTATAGTTGCAATTAAATCTATTAATGATACCATTTCTCAACCTGTATTTTCACGAATATCATACAAAGCAAATGAAGTTGTGTGGAATGCTAAATTTACACCAATTAAGCAAATCCCTAATAAAGATGGCAGTATTTCCATTGACATGAGAGATATTCATTTAATTGATCGTTTATAATTAGCAATGAAATTGTGTATTGCTGAAAAGCCCAGTGTTGGAAAAGAGATTGCACGCATCTTAGGAGCGAATAATCGTCGCGACGGTTTTTATGAAGGCAATGGTTATTTAATCAGTTGGACATTTGGTCATTTTTGTACACTCAAATCACCCGACGATTACAGCGATGATTGGAAACGTTGGGATTTGAATTTTTTGCCGATGATTCCTCCTAAATTTCAAATCAAGTTAATTGATAATTCAGGTGTACAAAAACAATTTTCGGTTTTACAAACGCTTATTGCTCAATGCACAGAAGTGATTAATTGTGGTGATGCTGGGATAGAAGGCGAACTAATACAACGTTGGGTTCTTGCAAAAGCCTTATGTAACAAGCCAGTTAAACGTTTATGGATTTCATCGATGACTGATGAGGCAATTAAAGAAGGATTTCAAAATTTAAAAGAAGGTTCTGCTTACGATTTATTGTATGCTGCAGGAAATGCCATAGCAATTGGAGATTGGTTATTAGGAATGAATGCGAGTCGTTTGTATACCGTAAAATATGCTAATGGTAAAGGCGTGCTATCCATTGGTCGCGTTCAAACGCCTACATTAGCGCTAATTGTTAACCGTTATAATGATATTTTAAATTTTAAATCGGAAACCTATTGGGAATTA
The DNA here is from genome assembly GCA_903834765.1 of uncultured Bacteroidota bacterium. GTDB lineage: Bacteria > Bacteroidota > Bacteroidia > B-17B0 > Aurantibacillaceae > UBA4416. The sequence continues at coordinate 39,774 of CAILKE010000056.1, read as the reverse complement.
AAAACAAATTACCGAGAAGTTATTTTTAATTCAACTAAACGAAAATTTACGGTTAAAGAAGATGCTGTAAAAATTTTAGAAGAAATTAAGCATAAAGAATTTGAAATTGTTTCGTCTACTAAAAAAAATGCGAATGAGCATCCCTTGCCGTTATTTGATTTAACTGGTCTTCAGGTAGAGTGTAATAAGAAATTTAATTTCACAGCAGACGATACATTAAAACATATTCAAAAATTATACGAACAAAAATTAGTCACCTATCCCCGAGTTGATACTACCTATTTGCCTGAAAATATGCATCCTAAAATCAAACAAATTTTACAGGACATGCGCCCATACGGAAAATACACAGCCGTATTATTAGATAAGCCAATTCGAAAAAGTAAAAAGGTATTTGATGATACAAAAATAACAGATCACCACGCAATTATCCCAACAGGCATCGAGCCATACTCTAGCATGCCAATAGCGGAGAAACAAGTATATGATACAATTGCCAGGCGATTTGTGGCAGCTTTTTATCCTGACTGCGTGGTTTCTAATACCACTGTTTTGGGAGATGTAGATGGTAATGAATTTACAGCAACTGGTAAAGTGATTTTAGAAGAAGGATGGCGTGTGTTGTATTCTAAAAAAGAGTCGGATGAAAAAGACGATGATGTGCAAACCATGCCTTTATTTGTGAAAGGCGAAAGAGGAAAACATATCCCTGATTTACAAGAAAAACAAACGCAACCGCCCAAGCAGCATACCGAAGCAACCTTGCTAAGAGCTATGGAAACTGCGGGAAAGCAAGTAGATGATGTGGAATTGAGAGAGTTGATGAAAGACAATGGCATCGGAAGACCATCTACTAGGGCCAATATTATTGAAACATTATTTAAACGTAGTTACGTAACCCGTCAGAAAAAGAATTTGATACCGACGATTACAGGCATTGAATTAATAAAAACAATAAATAATGAATTGCTTAAGTCTGTTGAATTAACAGGCATTTGGGAGAAGAAACTTCGACAAATAGAAAAAGGAGAATATAATCCGCAATTATTTTTGGAAGAAATGAAACAAATGGTGAGTGAGTTGGTGAATGAAGTGAAGTATGAAAACCTTGCTAAAATTACCATTGAAGAAGTTGCGAAAAAAGAAGCCCCCTCTAAATCTCCCCCAAAGGGTGAGACTTTGCAGAGTGATAATAATGTACAAGAAAAAAAACAGGCAGTTAAAAAAACAGATGCTATTGTTACAAAAACAATAGTTGAAGAAAAAATTAATTGCCCTAAATGTAAACAAGGCATCATCATCAAAGGCCGAAATGCTTATGGATGCAATGCATTTAAGGCAGGTTGTGATTTTAAAATAGAATTTGATTTCTTACAAAAAAAATTAACTGAGAAACAAATATTTACACTTATTCAAAAAAAGAAAACACCTATCATTAGAGGATTTGTGCTAAACGGTATTAAAGTTAATGAAAGCATTATATTGAATGAATTATGCCAAGCTACATTAGAAAAAGAATAGCAAATTAATGAGTCAACAACTAATTTTTATCATAAATAAAGTTAGTTATTATGGAACACTAACATCAAATCTTTTAGTAAATTCGCACCATAAAAAAATAACCATCATGGAATTTAGAATAGAAACAGACACAATGGGCGAGGTAAAAGTACCTGCCAATGTTTATTGGGGAGCACAAACAGAGCGTTCTCGCAACAATTTTAAAATAGGTCCTGAAGCGAGTATGCCAAAGGAAATTATTTATGCGTTTGCGTATTTAAAAAAAGCAGCTGCTTTAGCTAATTGCGAGTTAGGAGTTTTATCGAAAGAAAAATCAGATTTAATCGGTAACGTATGCGATGAAATTTTGGCGAAAAAATTAGATGATCAATTTCCTTTAGTAATATGGCAAACTGGTTCGGGCACTCAAAGTAACATGAATGCTAATGAAGTGATTGCTTACCGTGCACATGTAATTAATGGTGGTAAATTAACAGATGAGCCTAAAGTATTACATCCAAATGATGATGTGAATAAATCTCAATCTTCTAATGATACTTACCCAACAGCTATGCATATTGCGGCTTACAAGCAAGTTGTTGAAATCACTATTCCTGGAATGGAAAAGTTACGTGATTCGTTAGCTAAAAAAGTTAAAGAGTTTGACGGTATCATTAAAACTGGTCGTACACATTTTATGGATGCAACACCATTATCTTTAGGTCAAGAGTTTAGTGGATATGTGCAACAAATCAACATGAGTATTCGCACTTTAAAAAATGCCTTAGAAGCAGTTAAAGAGTTGGCATTAGGCGGAACAGCAGTAGGTACGGGATTAAATACGCCAAAAGGATATGATGTATTAGTTGCTAAAAAAATTGCTGAACTAACAGGTTTACCATTTGTTACTGCTCCAAATAAATTTGAAGCATTAGCAGCTCATGATGCAATGATTGAGTTAAGTGCAGCATTGAAACGCAGTGCGGTTGCCTTATTTAAAATCGCAAATGATATTCGTATGTTGTCTTCTGGCCCTCGATGTGGAATAGGGGAGATTGTGATTCCAGATAACGAACCAGGTTCATCTATTATGCCAGGTAAAGTAAATCCAACACAGCCAGAAGCATTGACAATGGTATGCGCTCAGGTTATTGGAAACGATGTAGCAGCAACAGTTGGTGGCATGAATGGACATTTTGAATTAAATGTATTTAAGCCTTTAATCGCAGCTAATGTATTGCAATCTGCACGATTGATTGGAGATGCTTGTGTATCATTTACAGAAAAATGTAGTGATGGTATTACAGCTAACTTACCTGAAATTAAAAAACATTTAGAAAATTCGTTGATGCTAGTAACCGCTTTAAATACACATATCGGTTATGAGAAATCAGCTAAAATTGCTAAGACAGCGCATAAAGGAAATAAAACTTTGCGTGAAGCGGCCATCGAATTAGGTTATTTAACTAACGAACAATTTGATGCTTGGGTAAGACCAGAAGATATGATCGGTAGTTTAAAATAAATATTACAATTAATTAAAAAGGCTTGAATACATCTGTATTCAAGCCTTTTTTTTGTATTTTAAATTCATTAAAGTAATGTGCTATAAATACTCACATTCAAACAGAGTAGCGAAATGTTTTTTTAATTTTTCTTTTATTTCAGTCATATCTACATCCTGTCCTAATTCCTTGTTAAGGCTAGTAACCGCTTTATCTTGTATGCCACATGGAACAATGTTTTTAAAATAATCTAAATTTGAATTAACATTAAAGCCCCAGCCATGCATCGTTACCCAGCGACTGCAACGCACACCCATGGCACAAATCTTTCGTGCTTTAAAAAGATTATCTTCATCTAGCCACACTCCTGTTTCGCCTTTGCTACGACCAGCTTTTATGCCATATTCGTCTAAGGTTAAAATAATGGTCTCTTCCAATAAACGCAGGTATTTATGAATGTCTGTAAAAAAATGATCCAAATCTAAAATGGGATAACCAACTAATTGTCCAGGTCCGTGATAGGTAATATCACCCCCTCTATTAATTTTATAATAAGTGGCTTCTTTTTCTTCGAGCTGATGCTCGTTAATTAATAAGTGTGATGTGTCGCCACTTTTCCCTAAGGTAAAAACGTGAGGATGTTCTACAAATAATAAATAATTTTTCGTCAGGATTTGAGATTCGGGTTCTGCCGAACGATTAGCGATTTTTAAAGCTACTGTTTCGTTAAATAATGTTTCTTGGTAATCCCAACAAGCTTTATAATCAAGTATTCCAAGGTCTTTAAATATAACCTGATTGTTTTTCAAAAGCTGATAAATTAAGATAGATTAGCTAATTCGTTTTTCAAATTAGTAATAACATCTACTTCAATAGCATCAATGTTTTTAATATCAGCGATGTAACAAGATATCCAATCTCCCAAATTAATTAAATACATAAACTGTTCAAGTTTAGTATTTCCTTTTGCAGTAATATCAGTTACAGATGCACTGTATTTAGTAAATAAAGGTTTACAAATATCATAACGTTTGATGGTTCTTTCATAATCATAAGCTGTTCTGAAAGTTACAACTGCTAAATTTTCATTTCTTTCAGTCCAACCAACTAATTCGTTATGGTTCATTTCTGGAAATGTGTGATGCCAGCAAAGCATTTTACTATTTTCATTAATTTGTTGTCTGAATCTTACCGCAACGCCTTCGCAAGATCCTAAAGAATAGATGACAGGAATCTTTCCAACTAATGATTTAGCAACTGTTGTGGCTTCTTGCTTGATAAGAGTATTTTCTTTGTTTAATAACGTAATACTATCAGATACTTGTTTTAGTAAATCCGTTTTAACAAATCCGTTAAATTGAATAATCTTAAATAATTGTACTAATGAGTAACCGATGCAAGAACGTGGGGGATGACCGCCAGGAATGATTATAGAATCGTATTGATGTTGTTTAGCTATTTCAAGAGCTTTACCGCCACTTGTCACGCAAACTATTTGCGCTTGTTTACTAATGGCTTGATTCATAGCAGATATCGTTTCTTCTGTATTTCCGCTATATGACGATATAATAACTAAAGTGTTTGCATTTACAAATTCTGGCAAAAAATAATCCTTATTTACAATTATTGGAACAGTACATTCTGCTTGAACAAGTTCAGATAATATAGTGCCACCAATACCAGAGCCTCCAAGTCCTGTAACAACAACATTTTGAATGTGATGTTTTAAAGTAAGAGTTGCTGAATGAGCAATATCTAAAGCTTCTTGTAATTGTTTTGGAAATCCTTCTACTAATGTCTTCATAATAATTTTAGAGTAGTAAAAGTAATGAATTATTAGAATAAAACAATGAGTTTATTTATTCAAATATTGAGTGGCTTCTGCCCCATATATTTTTTTGCCATCTTTATAAACTGTAATAAAGGCATCTGTAATACCAAGGGATACAGCCTCATCTCTTAATTTTTTAGCAAAAGAAACGCCATTAAAATTACCAAAAGTATAAATGTACAAGCCGTTAATAATTACATTATTTACTGGCCATGTTTTTATAGAAAGATATTTTGCCGCTACATCATTAGGTACTTGATAACGATATGCACCTACCTGAACTTTATAAGAAATACCAGCATCATCCGCTTTAACTCCATTTTCTGGGGTAGGAGTTGGCCCTGTAGTTACGCCATTTGTAAAAGCAACAACATTATTAGTTGGAGTATTGGCAACAGGGATATTAGTGTTTGTATTTGGGTTGTTGTTAATGATTGGCGTATTGTCAGTTCCATTAAAAATAATTGGATTTTGTGTTTCCATTTTTAGATTAGAATTTTCTAATTGTAGTTTTTTTCCATCATTAAATGGAACGCGCTTGCCGTTATAATAAGCTGAAATGAAAGCGTCTTTAACGCCTAAATCTACTACCTTGCGCTTATCTTCAACTATTTTATCAGCTTGATTATAAATACCCGCTGTGTAACGGTACAAGCCACTTGGCAATTGCTCTGTGTAAATTGGTTTTAGACTAAATAACTGTGAACGTGTTACTTGTTTTGAATATACGCCAATTTGAACGGTATATAATAAACCGTTTAATTTTTCTAATTCATTGGTTACAACAACAGGCTCTGCATTATTTGAGCTGTTAATAGTTGTTGTATTAGTTGCGATATTGTTTTTGGGAATATTTACGTTATTAGCTAAACCAGCACTGATACTATTACTTGTGGCGAGTTCTATATTTTGTCCAGCTTCTTTAGCCTTACTAGAGGCTTCACTTAAATTGATACGTATACCGTTATAATACGCTACAACAAAGGCATCATTGTATCCTAAGTTTTTCAAATCATTTTTCACAGCATTCGCATTTTCGTATTGCTGAAAATTACCGGCCATATAGCGGATATAGCCACTTGGTGTTGTTTGAGCAATAACAGGACTTAAACCCTTAAATGTATTATTAGGTAGCGGAGATTTAAAGGCACCAATTTGAACTTTAAACACAAGGCCATCTGGTATTTTTTCATCAATCGGGATTGGCTTTTCGTTGCTATAGGCATTTGTATTTTTTACCAATAATTCTTGAGTATTTAGTTTTACAGTTTTAGTAATTACATTATTAGTTGCATCAGTGTTATTGACTTGTTTATTGTTGTTTGCAGCTAAATTATTGTTAGTAACATTTGCATTGTTATTGCCCTGATTGTTATTGTTTGTTATTTGATTGTTAGGTTCAACATTAGTATTGTTATTGTTTTGTTTATTGTTGTTTGCTACGTTATTATTATTCGTGTTTGTATTATCGTTGACTACTTGATTGTTAGTTTCAACATTAGCGTTGTTATTGCTTTGCTTATTATTATTTGCTGCCTGATTGTTATTTGTATTAGAAGCGATTGGAGCATTTCCATTTATTTGATTTAAATAGTTAATAGCATCTTGCCCATTTTGATTTGCTTCAATTAAAATATTTTTCTTACTAATCAAATTTGTCTCTTGGTTAGCTTGAGTTATTAAAGTTTGATTTTTTTTGTAGGCAGCTTGTGCTTTTGTTTTTAATCCAGCTTGAGTTGGATTAAGGTTTACCGATAAATTTAAAAAGCGACTTTTATATTCTTTATTATTTGCTTCGCTAAGTAAAACTAACCCATCTATATGCTGCTGTGTATTGGCATTGAAATTAGCTTGTGTTTCATTGAATTTATTAACTGATTCAGGATTGTCGACAGTGATGTTTGGTTGCTTAGGTACGTAATTTGAAAAATATTTTTTATAAATGGCTAATAAATCTTGCTGTCTTTGAATAGCTAATGCCTCTTTTTCTTCTGCATTTCCATATCCACCTAATTTTGCAGCATTACTTGGATAATTATTTGCTTCATTTCTCAAATCAATTCCTTGTTTGATAAATAAGTCTGCTTCATTTAAAGGCATATCAATCGCGTTTAATTCGGCAATATTTTTTCCTTTAGCCATTAACGCAAGCTCTTCTAGGCTTTGTTTATTAGCATTAAACGTTGCTGTATTTAATTGTTGTTGCTTATTGGCTGCTTCTATTTTTTTAGTAATAGCTTGTGTTTCTATATTTTTTACATCATTTAAATCTTTCTCTTTTTCATCGCCTGTTTTTGATGCCGCTGATTTGCGAAGCTTAAATGCGTCATCATTTAATTTGTCTGCATCAGATATAAGTATATTAATCGATTTTTGATCGAGCGTCCCTCCTGATAGGTTTTGTGAAGCATCTTTCACCACATTATCTATTGTTGAGCTTAGATTTTTATCTTCACTAAGTGCTTTGTTAATTTTTTCTAGCGCATTATTTTTAATTGAAATAGCTTCTTCGTTTGTATAAGCATTAAATTGAGTTAAATTATTTTCGCTAGTATTATTTAAACTTTGTTTTAATTTTTTGGCCTCATCACCTATGCCATTATTAGAAACATTATCATTAGCTTGATTATTATTCGCTACAGCTAAATTTGAAACGTTATCCGTTTTAGCATTGTTAAGGTTATCATTGACTTGATTATTTTCGTTCGTTTGGTTAGTTACAACTGAATTTGATGAAGTAGCGTTATATGTCTTATTATTGTTCAAGTTATTATCTGCCTGATTATTAATTTTTGTTTGGCTTGCTGCAACAGAATTAGATGATGTCGCATTATCCTTCTTATTATTTAATACTACCTCTGTGTTATTAGTATTAGAAGCATCTTTGTTTTTGTTAATGGTATTAGTAATCTCAGGTTGATTAGCGTTTGTTTGAGTTGCTATAGCTGTTGTTGTGTTTGTGTTTATAGTTATCGAAGGCTCATTGATATTAGCTATTGCATTGTTATTATTTAATGCATCATTCGCCTCATTTAATAATTTTATAGCCTCAATTTCTTTTTTGTTAGCGTCTAATAATGTTGTTGCTTTTTCTGTAGGATTTAATGTTAAAGTTTTAGTTTCAATAATATCCAGCGCTTCTTTTTTAAGTTTGTCAGACTTCGCTTTTAATTCTTGAGCAGTTTTGTTTGTTGCATTTTTAAAATTAGGATTAGCCGTCAATTTTTCTCCTTGTAATTTTAATTCATTCTGATTAGCCTTGCTTAAGGCTAAGAACGCATCTACTTGAGTTTGCGATGTTTTTGATAATTCATTGTTTACAGCAGCTAATGCATCAGATGGATTAGCAGGTTTGCTTAACGTTTTTAGTTTGTAACTTGGATTAAACTTGGTCAAAAAATCCAGAGCTTTTTGTTGTTTTAATAAAGCTTCATTCTCTTTTTCTTCCGCATTGCTATATCCGCCAAGTTTAGCAGATCCATTTGGATAAGCATTTGCTTCTTGTCTTATTTTTTTTGCTTGATTAAAGTTAATATTAGCTTCATCAATTAGCATATAAGCTTGAGAAATTTCATTACTCTCTTTAGTTCCAGTTAGTTTCTTTAGCTCTTCTAAATTTGTGACATTATTTTCGAATTTTTGATTATTATCTTTTTGATTAATTTCTGCTACTTGTATTTTTTTATCAAGTGCTAATTTTTCATCTACAACGGCTTGATTTAATAGAGATTCCTTTTCAGAACCTATTTTTTTTAATGATTCTTGTCTCTCTTTAAAAGCTTTTTCAATTAACGCATCAGCTTCATTTGATAAGACATCTGCACTCGTTGTGAATTTTAAATCAGATTCTGTTTTATTAATCAATGAAGTTAAATCAGATTCGTTTTTTATTGCGTTATTGTATTTTTGACTAGCACTTTCTTTTAAAGTTAGAGATGAATTTTCTTTATAATTATTGTAATTAAATAAATCGTTTGCAGTTTTTAAATTTTCATTTAAACTGTTTTTTAATTTTTCTAATTCATTTATATAAGCACTATTATTGACGCCGTTTTCATTATTTAATTCAGTGTTTAATGCAGATACATTTTTAATAGTATTATCCGATTCATTATTATTACTGTTGTTATTTGCGATATTATTGCTTACAGAAGCTGTATTAGTTAAATTGCTGGTTACCGTATTATTCTCTAATTGATTTATTTTAGTGTTGTTTAGAGCCATTAAAATATCATTCTCTGATTTTTGTTTCTCTAATTTTTGAATTTCATCTTTTAGTTTCTGTTTTTCCGAAGAATTCTTGGATGAAGATAATTTATTCTTATCTGCATTGATTAAATCAACAGCCTCCTTAGTATAACTAGTAATATTCTCGTTTTGTTTTAATATTTCTTCTTTCGTTGTAGGATTATTTTTTAATTCGTCTTTATATTTAGCTTCAATAGATTCATAAGTTATACTATTCGTATTATTATCTGTATTGGTTGTATTATTAGCTATTTGCTTAGATTCTATTTCTTTTAATTTAGAGTTGTTTAATGCAATCAGTTTGGCATTTTCTGATTTTTGTTTTTCTAGTTTGTTAATTTCTTCATTTAATTTCTTCTTTTCCGATGCGTCATTAGACTTTACAATTTCATTTTTATCAATTGTAATTAAATTAGTAATATCTGTATTATAATTAGTGATAGCATCGTTTTGTTTAACTATATCTTCTTTGTTTATTGCATTAGTAGTTATATCGTTTTTATATTTAGAATAAATTTCATCATAGTTTAAATTATTACTAGTATTTGTTTCTAATGTATTTGAATTAACAGCCCCTTCCGTTTTGTCATTATTATCATCATTTACAACTAGGCCATCCGTTTTTTCATTTAACATTTTGGCGGCGATTTCAATTTCTTTGTTAACTCCCTCCACTTCATTTTTGAGGTTATCATTTTTTTGATTATTAATTGCTAGTTCTTTATTTTTTAATTCTATTTCATTGTTTAATTCCTTGATTTGGGATTTTATATTTTCTTTTACCGAATTATCTGTTTCGTTAGATAGATCTTTTTCTAAATCTTTTGCCTCATTATTAATAGTATTTATTTCAGTTGCAATATCATTACTTTTCTTTTCTGATTTCTTTAATTCGTTTAGTTTAAGTTCTAATTCAGCTTTCAACGAAGTGTAAAGCTCATCCGATTGTTTTTTTTGTTTAGAGATATCATCCAATTGTTTTTGTATTTGTTCAAGTTTTGCGAGTGCCTCCTTATTGTTTTTATTTTTTGTTACAGCCTCAATTTCTTTAATGTACTGATTTGTTAAATTCGCCTCTTGCTGTTGTATATTAGCATCAACTTCTAATTTCTTAGCCATATTAGTAGCAGTATTGGCAACATCTGTTGCTATTTTAGCATCTTCTTTTAAGTCATTTGCTTTTTTTAATGCTTCGTTTTTTTCAGAAACATTATTAATAGCATTAGCGTTTGCAAGCATATCATCTGCTTCTTTTTGTTTAGAGGTAGCTTCAGCTGTTTTTTGCGTAGCTAATCCAAAAGCATCCTCTGCTTCTTTTTTTAATTTAATGGCCTCATCGCTTGCTTCCTTGGCATCTGTTTTTGCCATTTCAAGTAATTGCTCATTAGTAATATTTTTATTAGTATTCGTTTTTGAGGAATTATCTCCACCATCACTGTTAATAGTAGGGTTTCCTGTGTTAACAGCATTTAAATTTGTGTTATCATTTCCAGAGTTTTGAGTGTTCGTTGGATTTTTTAAACTATTATTATAAGGTTCATTTTCATTTACTTCTAACTTAGCTTTTTTCTCAATTAAATCAATCATCATGGCATAATTGTCATCTTTAATTTGACCGTCAAAATAATTGATGATTTTTAATATTTTTTTATCATAAGAAATAACTTGCTTATATGGTTTAAGTGAATATGCTATTGGGATTGTTACTCCTTCCGATTGTGTTGTTATTCCTGGCGTTTCAACTGTAAATATAAATTTACCTCCATTCGGTAAATCCATTCCATAATCTCCGTTATCTTGCGCTTGATAAACGCCAACTATTTCCCCATTAGCAATATTTTTTACTGTTATTTTTGATTTTAAACTCTGTGTTACTTCTTCTTTCACAACAGTACCTTTTAATACAGCAAAGTTCATTGGACGGCGCTCTGTGTTAATTTTAAGCACATCGATTTTTCCATAAGGACTATATCTTCCTGTACTAAAATAGGCTGTCTTTTCCAATGAATCTGTTACGAAAAGAATATCATCATCAGGTGAGTTTATTGGAAAATCTAAATTAATAGGTTTATCCCACGTTTGGGTTTCTTCGTTATAACTTGTTTTAAAAACATCATAGCCCCCCATGCTGTTGTGGCCTTTAGAGCTGAAATAGAGTGTTTTCCCATTTGGATGTAAAAATGGATAATCTTCATCGTATTCTGTGTTTATTGGCCCAGGCATCGGTTGTGGCTTACTCCAACTACCATTAGGGAGTTTATTTACATAAAATATATCTCTTCCTTTGTCTCCATTTTCTCCATAACTCGAATAATAAATACGTTCGCCATTGCGAGGTAAGTATATTACTGATTTTTCTTTTTTCTTTTTATCACTTGATGATCTAAATTCGTCAGGCTTTACTAATAATTTGCCACCTACATCATGCAAGTCGTAACTTCTAAAATAGTCTGCTTCATTCAATTGTTTTTTAGTGATAACAACCAAGTCGGATAGATTAGCTAATAGTCGTTTCCCATTTTTACAAGCTTCAATTTCTCTATCAACTTGTAATTTTTTGATAGATGATGAGCTTCCAATTTGCTTGTATTCGTTATACAATTTGAGCGCCTCATCAAATTTGTAATTCATATGGTATGTTTTTGCTAAATAAAATTTGGCATCTTTTGGAGCATCTTTTGGATTGTTTATGGCTATTTTTAAATATGAGAAAGGTTTCTTTTTATCAGGTTCTGTATAAAGCATACAAACTCCGAGACGGTAATTGAATTCAGGATCTTTGGGATAATTAGAAACTAATTGGGCGTATAATTTATATGCTAAATTATAATCTTCATCTTCAAAATATTTTTCAGCTTGTTTTTTTAAATCGTCTTCATTTTTGACTTGAGCATAACCAACTGAGCAATAGGCTATTGCTAAAAAAAAGATAATGCCGCAAATTCGCATGCCACTTATACGGAAGATATGTCTAATAGGCTTCAGATTCAAACTCAAATTTATCTAAAATATTTAGTATAATGATGCTAATTAACAAGAATTTACATAAAAATGAACCGCATATTTTTAATATTGTTAAAATATGATTGTTTATAGAGGTATAATTCTATTGTTTTAATAAAAAGTAGTATAAGTTTTTTAATATTATTTGGATATCATAAAATCATATAATTAAACTATAAAAAAACATTATTTTTTTGCTCTCATATTAGAATAGACTCACTAAAATTTTAGTTTTTAATCATTTTTTAATTAAAAAGTATTATTATATTTGTCGCTTAACAATTTTAAAAACACACACACATGAAAAAAATCTTACTTTCTATTTGTACTTTATTCATAGCTGTTGGGAATATAGTTTCCCAAGAAACTATTCATCCAGCAAATGTAAATTTAGCTAAAAGAAAAATTAGTAATCAGATAACAAAATTAGCAACTAATAATGCAGCATTTAAGGTTGCGTTAACATCAGGAGTTTGTAATGACACTGTTAGATACCAAGAATTAAAAGAAGCTGCAATCTATACTGGTACAAATACAGGCTATGCTGGAGAAACTGCAGCAGGTAATTTACGTTCATGTTCAATGGGTTACAAAGTTCCTGCTGGTGGCGCAGTTGTAATTCAGGGAATTGAATTATATTCTGGAGTTAGTAATACTGCAGTTCCTACATCTACAGTAAATACTAAAGCTTATGTATACTCAGTAGATGCTCAAATGAAACCATTAGTAAAAATAGATTCAGCATCTGTTGTTTTAACAACAACCATTAAAAGGTATTATGCAATGTTTTCGTCTCCTAAAACATATACTGCCAACTTCGCTGTTGCTTTTCAAGCTCAGGGTTCTGCAACTGATGTAATAATATTTATATATAATTCAGCTCAAACTAGCACTTCTACAGTTAATAATTATGGAGAAGGATTGTCATATAGAAGATTTGGAACTGGTGTTTGGAATACTTCAAACGCTTTATTTACTGGGACAAATGATTTCGAATATATTGTTTCTCCAATTGTATCTCATGCATTTTCTGTAGATTATACTCAATCTTCAAATTTACTTTGCCCTAGTACGCAATTGTCTTTAACAAATGCATCAACTGGAACAGAATTGTTTGAAAGTCCATTTTTCAATTTAAGTCGTTTTGGTAAGAGATGGAATATTCCAACTACAACTTTACCACAAGATTCGATTTATAATTGGAATTTAGGAAACCTTACTCAATCTGTAACTCCTAATGCTTCATACATAGTTGCTTCTTCTGCAGGTACATCTTTCGATACATTAACTGTTGTTAAATTAAATCATTCATTTGACTATTGTTACCAGCAAGAAATTAAATCCTATACAATTAGTGTTTGTACTGGAGTAAACGCATTGACTTCAAGCGAATTAATGGTATATCCTAACCCATCTAATGGTATAATTACATTAAATAATATGCCATATAATTCAACAATAGAATTAATTAATATTTTAGGAGAATCTATTTATAAAGAAAAGGTAGCTACTGATTCTAAATCAATTGATTTTTCTTCTATTGCAAAAGGAAACTATTATTTAAAAATGACTTCTAACGAAGGAAAGATTACTGTTAAAAAATTGAATTTTAACTAATCCAATATTAAGTTCACAATTTATTTAAAAAAGTCCTGCACAAAAGCAGGACTTTTTTGTTTTATAGCTATATCTTTACTTGCAATATGGAAAATACACAAGAACTTATTTTTGCATCTCAAGCACTTTCACCTGAATTAAAAACTATAGCTACTAAAGTTTTTAATCGCGAACGTATTAGTTTTGATGAAGGTCTGTATTTATATAAGTACGCCAATTTATCTTATTTAGGCACATTGGCAAACTATATTAGAGAACAAAAAAATAGTAATTATGTTTTTTTTAATAGAAATTTCCATGTAGAGCCTACAAATATTTGTGTATACACTTGTTCGTTTTGCGCCTATTCTCGACTTATTAAGCAACGAGAAGAGGGTTGGGAACTATCTATTGAGCAAATGATGGATATTATTAAAAAGTATGATGGACAAGAAGTGACCGAAGTTCATATTACAGGCGGAGTCATTCCTAAACAAGATTTGGCATTTTATACAACCTTGTTTTCTGAAATTAAGAAACATCGACCAGAATTACATGTGAAAGCTTTAACACCCGTTGAGTGCCACTATATATTTAAAAAAGCAAAAGTGACCTATGCTGAAGGCATGAAACTATTGAAGGAATCTGGATTAGATTCAATGCCTGGAGGTGGTGCCGAAATTTTTGATAAAGAGATTCGAGATAAAATTGCAGGTGGAAAGTGTAGCGCCGAAGAATGGTTGAGTATTCATGAAATATGGCATGGACTGGGCATGCAATCTAATGCAACCATGTTATATGGTCATATAGAAAGTTTTGAAAACAGGGTAGATCATCTTGAAAGATTACGTCAATTGCAAGATAAAACGAAGGGCTTTAATGCATTTATTCCATTGAAATTTAGAAATGGTAATAACGACATGTCGGATGTGCCTGAAGTGAGCGTAATTGAAGACTTACGTAATTATGCTATTAGTAGAATTTACTTAGATAATTTTGACCATATCAAAGCTTATTGGGCAATGATTGGTAGAAGTACGGCGCAGTTATCACTTAATTTTGGTGTTGATGATATTGATGGAACAATTGACGATACTACTAAAATATATAGCATGGCGGGTGCCGAGGAACAAACACCTAAATTAACAACACAACAATTAGTAGACTTAATAACACAAGTAAAACGAACGCCTGTAGAAAGAGATACGCTCTATCATATTGTGAAAGATTATTCTGTTAACTAGAATTTTAAATGAGTTATTTTTTTCTGATACTTTTTATAATTTGTTTATTCGTTCCTATTTATAGTTACGTTGTTTTTCCGTGGTTGATGAAACAGAGAGGTGATAAAATAAAATCAGAAAAAAACAATTACACTAGCATTTCTGATTGGCCTATCGTAACCATTGTGTTTTCTGTATTTAATGAAGAGCTTGTAATTAATAGGAAATTAGAATCATTAATTCATTCTGATTATCCTCAAGATAAATTGCACATATTAATTGGTTCTGATAATTCTACAGATAAAACAAATGCTATTATAGAAGAGTATATAACTAAATTTCCTTTTATTAAATTAATAAAAAAAAATACCCGTCATGGCAAACTCAAAATTATTAATGAGTTAGTTGATTTAACAACATCTCAGCATTTAGTATTTACAGATGCAAATGTGTTTTTTGAACCAAACACCATTAAGGCTTTAGTTTATAATCTAGTTAAGAAAAAAGCAGATATGGTTTGTGGAAATATTTTAAAATTTTCTCCAAAAAATGAAGGTATTTCAAGTCAAGAAATATTTTATATGAATTTTGAAAATCAATTGAAGTATAATGAGAGTCTTGTATATGGCTTTATTGTAGGAGTTGAGGGAGGTTGTTATGCCATAAAAAAAGAAAACTTCGTGAAAGTGCCTGATGGATTTTTAATGGATGATTTTTTTATTACACTCGATGTTATTTCAAAAAAAGCTTCAGTGTTATTTGAGCCGGAAGCCTTATGTTACGAAGATGTGAATGATGCTCCGATGATTGAATTCAAACGAAAAATTAGAATTTCTTTAGGTAATTTTAGAAATTTAAAATACTATAAACATTTATTGTTCCCTATTTACAAGGGTTTTGGATTTGCTTTTTTTTCGCATAAAGTATGTCGCTGGTTTACTCCATTTACGATAGTGTTTTCTTTTTTTCTAGCATTCGGAATGAGTATGTATTGCTCGTTTTTTAATTGGATACTCATCATGTATAGCTTGCTGATTTTATTACCATTTCTAACCATCTTGCTTGAAAAGGTTAAACTAAAATTGCCTTTAGTAAATTCATTGGGGCATTTCATATTAATGAATTTAGCCTTACTAATTGGCTACTTTAAATTTATTGTAGCATCACACGAAAGTGCCTGGGAACCACCAAAGCGAAATGTTTAATTGTTTGAGAGTGATAATAATAATAAAAGATATACTAACTTAATTTAACATACAATACTATCATGACCAGTAACATTATTTATAAAGGTGAATTAAGAACAGAGGCTACTCATCTTCAATCCAATATTGTAATATACACGGATGCTCCAAAAGACAATCATGGCAAAGGAGAAGCATTTTCTCCTACAGATTTAGTTGCTACATCCTTAGGTAGTTGTATGATTTCGATTATGGGGATAGTTGCTATGAAAGAAGGTATTACTTCCGTAGACGGAACTATAGCTGAAATAACAAAGATTATGTATGCCGAGCCTCGTCGTATTGGAGAAATACATGTGAAACTTTTTTTTCCTAAACTTACTTATTCGGATAAAGAAAAAAAGATATATGAGCATGCTGCTCATACCTGCCCTGTTGCTAAGAGCTTACATCCAGATATAAAACAAGTAATCGAATTTATTTGGTAAAAATTAATTATAAAAAACGCCTAACAGTTAAATCTGTTAGGCGTTTTTTTATGGGAGTGATTAATTAATATCCAAATACATCTTTTAGTGTAAGGTATTTCACATTACCATATTTTTCAAGAGTTTTAATATCTAGTAATTCTTTTTTTCCTAAAATTAAAATAGAAGCTGGTTTATTTTTGATCTGAGCATCTTGAAATGCTTTTACATTTGTAAATGTCATATTAGATACTTTACTATACACATCTTTACGGATATCAGTTTTTAAGCCAAATTTTTGAGCATTAATATAGTCAAATAAAATTTCCGCTTTATTGATTCGTTCAGTATTGATGTTTTGTAAAATTGCTTCTTTAGCCGCACCAAAAGCTATATCCGATTTCGGCATACCATTTAATAAATTTGTCATTCCTGCCATAGCTTCGGGTAATTTATCAGCCTGAGATCCAATGTATGAGAAATTATAATAAGGTAATTTAGGGTCACGTGGTATACGATAAACTGAATAACATGAATAAGCTAGGGCTTTAGACTCTCTTAAATCCTGAAATACAACAGAACTCATGCCTCCGCCAAAATACTCGTTATACATTGTTATTAGTGGTACGTTTGAAGCTTGGTATTTTTCGCCTTCAGTTAAGAAAACTATTTCAGCTTGCTTCATATCATAATCAACCACATAAACCGTATTATTAAAAGGTTCTAAAACAAAATTAGCTTCTAATGGAACAGGCTTTAATCCAGTCTTTGATACTGTATGGTAATTATTTAAAGATTCTTTCACATCTCCAATTAATTTAGGACCATAATATAAAATCTTATGCTCGAATGTCATTAATGATTTTACTAAATTAGAAATTTGATTAGGTTGCAATTTGGTTAATTCTTCTTCAGACAAAATATGTGTTGCTGGGTTGTTTGCTCCATATTTTGCAAAGCTCACCATCATTTTTTGCAAGATCGTTCTTTTGTCTTGCTTAGCATCGCTACGTTTTTTAAGAATATCAGATACTAAATTTTTAAGTGCTACCGAATCAATTTTAGGATCAGTAAATAAACTTTCAAATAATTGGGTTGCTTTATCAAAATTTTCGCTTAGCCCTGAAAGGCTTACCCATGTTTGATTATCGGAATTGAAAACGTTGAATGAGCACCCTAATTTATAAAACTCTTGTTGCACTTCGGCAGGTTTCATTTTAGATGTTCCTAAATAAGGAATGTAATCAATAGCTATAGGTAACAATTTATCATTGTTAGTACCCATATCAAAAGCATAATATAATTCGAATAATTGATTTTCTGTATTTTGGCTATATAGTACTGGAACATTGCCATTCATGGTTGTTTTAATGATATCCTTATCGTAATCTATAAATTTTGGTTGAATAACTGCAGCCGAATGAGTTAATACAGATTTTACAAAAGGAGATTGATCATCGCGATTTACCTCTACAGGCGTGATTTGAGGTTTTTCTACTTTTTGAATATTATTATCTTCGCCAACTCTTTTATAAACTACTACATAATTATGGTCGTTGTAATTTGCATTTACAAAATCCATCACGTCTTGCTTGGTAATTTTTGATAAACGATCTATTGTGTTAACTGCATATTGCCATTTAACATCATTCACAAACGCATCGACCATAGCAGATGCGCGTGATTGATTATTTTCAAGTTCCTTAGTTTTTTGCAACTTCATATCTGTAATAACAGCGCTCATTAACCAATCAGGAAAATTTCCTTTTTTTAATAAATCTAATTGGTCCAGTAATAATTTTTCAACCTCTTCTAATGTTTGGCCTTCCTTAGGTTCTGCGTATAAAAGGTGCGAGCTATAATCTTTCAATACATATGCATAACCGCCACTACTTAATACTTTTTGTTGCTGATTTAAATTTAAATCTAATAAACCAGCTCTTCCATTACTTAATAATAAATTTATTAAGGTAATCATGTCTGCGTCTTTAGAACTAGCACCTTCGAAACGCCATGCCATAATTAAGTTTGAGGCATCAGGCCCAATAATTTCTTTTTTTACTTTTTGAGTAATAGGAGTTTCTTTTTCGAATGTATATGGAGCTACTGATTTTGTTGGCATAGAGCCAAATTTCGATTCTATCAATTTAATAGTTGCATCTGGATCAAAATCCCCACTTAAGCAAATTGCCATATTGTTTGGAACATAATTGGCATTAAAATATTTTATAATTTCTTTCATCGACGGATTTTTTAAATGGTCGATAGTTCCGATAGTTGTTTGAGTTCCGTATGTATGTTTTATAAATAATCCTTCAAATACAGCCTCCCATACTTTACTGTTATCACTATCTAATCCTCTATTCTTTTCTTCGTATACAGCTTCTAACTCTGTATGAAATAAGCGTAATATTGGTTTACGGTAACGTTCCGCCTCAATTGTTAACCAGTTTTCTAGTTGGTTAGAAGGAATATCATTTACGTATACTGTTTGATCGAATGAAGTATAAGCGTTAGTGCCTTGCCCACCTATACCGGCTAGCATTTTATCATATTCGTTTGCAATAGCATATTTTGCAGCTACTCCGGAGATACTATCAATTTGATGATAGATTTTTTTTCGAGCAGCTTCGTCTTTAGTGCCGCGATATACTTCGTATAAATTTTCAATTTTTGTAATTTCAACAGATTCTTTAGCGAAATCTTTAGAACCAAATTTATCAGTACCCTTAAATACCATATGTTCCAAATAATGGGCTAATCCAGTAGCTGTAGAGGGATCGTTTTTACTACCTGCTTTTACAGCGATGTAAGTTTGTATGCGTGGTGCATTTTTATAAACCGTCATATATACTTTTAATCCATTTTTTAGCGTATATATTCGAGCTTTAAAAGGATCGTTTAGCGCATATTCGAAATTAATAGATGATACTTTGGATCCCTCTTTAATTGTGGTTTCTGAATTTTTAGATTTTGTTACGCTAGGCTTTTGAGTTTGTGCCGATAATTGAAACACGGTAATAGCTATCGCAAGCGGTAATACATTTTTTAATTGAATCATGGTTTGTAAATTTTGTAGCGAATGTAAATAATTTCCTTTAAAGTATCATTAAATTAAAAGCTTAAAGTCTTCCATAATAATTATACGCTCACAAAAAGTATATTCTTCTTTGATGGAATTAGAGCAAACAATTATGGTTTTTTCGGAAGCGTAATCTGATATAAGTTTTTGGTACCAATTAATAACGGTGGCATCCAAATTGGTGGTAGGTTCATCTAAAAATAAAATTGGCATATCAGCTAATATTGCCAATGTCAGCTTCAAGCGTTGTTTCATGCCACTCGAAAATAGTTTAATGAATTTATCTTTATGTGCCGAAAGACCCGATAATTCAATAATTTGAGCAGTGGTCAACTGATTTAAAAATGGTTTATAAACTACAGCGTGCTCAATTAATTCTTGTAACGTAAAATCTTCAATCAATTCTAAATATGGAGATGCTAAGCTTTGATAGCAATACAACTCTTCTAAATCGATCGTTTTGGAATTATGTTCATAATTGAGATTACCTTCATTTAAACTCAAAAATCCCGTAAGGACTTGTAATAGAGTAGATTTACCAGAGCCATTTAAGCCTAAAATTACCACTTTTTCGCCTTGCTTCACATTTAGTGTTACATGTCGGAAAATCCATTCTTTACCAAATTTTTTTCCAGCATTAGTAAGGGTTATGTTTATGGGTGTTTGCAAAATATAAAGTAAGTTTATGGGTAAAAATACATATTTTTTTAACTTAAAAACGGAGTAATTTAGTAAATGACTTACTCCTCAAAACGAAAGGTAAAAATGTTATCTTTGCCCCGTGGTAATTATTAAACGCATATTAGCTACTATTTGGAAAACTTGGTTTTTCTTAGTTTTTTCTAGTTCTTTTTTAGTGCTATATCCATTTTTTTATTTTACTATCAAATTTCAAAGATTAGAAACTGCTTTTAAAATTAAAAGAATTTGGACTAGGTGTATTGCTTATGGCTCAGGAATAATTCCTATTTTAATTTATAAGTCAAAATCTAAAAAGATGCCTCAACCTTGTGTTTTTGTTGGTAATCACACATCATATTTAGATATTGTATTAAGTACTTTATACATCGATCATTTAGCATTATATATGGCTAAGGCTGAATTAATCAAAGCACCCTTATTTAAAATATTTTTTCAAGGAATGGATATTCCTGTGAATAGAAAAAGTCGTATAGACTCGCATCGCGCTTTTATCAAAGCAGGACAAGAAATTGATAAAGGGCGCAGTATGATTATTTATCCTGAAGGAACTATTTCGGAAGTTGGTAAATTAAAGCCGTTTAAAAATGGCCCCTTTAAATTAGCCATTGATAAGCAAGTTCCTATTGTTCCTATTGTGAATTTAAATAATTGGCAATTATTACAAAATGGAGGTTATTTTAAAAGTAATGGAAGGCCTGGTTTTGCTAAAACAGTAATACTTGAACCTATTGCCACTAAAGGATTAACAGACGATAACGTCAATGCGCTCAGAGAAAAAGTTTACAATTTAATTAATGATACTTTAACTACTTATTATGGCACAGAAAATTGATATCAAAACCGTTGAGGAAGTTGCGCATTTAGCGCGTTTAGAATTTAACGAAGAAGGCAAAGCTGAAATATTAAACGACATGAATCGTATGTTGGCTTTTGTGGATAAATTAAATGAAATGGATACTACTGATGTGGAGCCATTAATTTATATGACAGACGAGCGTAATGTATTACGTGATGATGAATCTAAACAAACGATAACTCAAAAAGAAGCATTGAAAAATGCCCCTAAAAAAGATTCGGATTATTTTAAAGTACCTAAGGTGATTGAGAATCATTAGTTGTATTAAGCTATATAGTTGTTTTAAATAAAATTATCAATTATTTAAAATTGACACGAATCAATTTGATAGATGAAAAAATAACTTCAATAACTTATGAATATTTCAAACAATAAAATACTAATTACAGGCGGTGCAACAGGTATAGGTTTAGGACTTACTGAGCGATTTTTAAAAGAAAATAATACAGTCATCATTTGTGGCAGAAGAGAGTCTGCCTTGCAAGAAGTGGTTACTAAATTTCCCGCAGTAATTACTAAGCAGTGTGATTTATCTATTGATACAGAAAGAGAAGAATTATATCAATGGATCACAAAAAATCATAGCGACTTAACTGTTTTAATCAATAACGCTGGCATTCAGGAATGGATGAACGTTACTGATGATAATTTTTTCAAACGTGCCAAAGTTGAAATAGCTACTAATGTAGAAGCGCCTCTTCATTTAACATCATTGTTTATAAACTTACCATCATTAAAAACAATTTTGAATGTTACATCGGGATTGTCTTTTGCGCCACTAACTAAAATACCCGTATATTCTGCTACTAAAGCTTTTTTTCATTCATTTACATTGTCTTTAAGACATTTATTGAAATCAAAAAATATAGAAGTGATTGAAATAATTCCACCCGCACTTAATACCGACCTTGGTGGAAAAGGTTTACACGATGTGGCCCCACCTGTTAGCGACTTTATCGAATCTATTTTCGAGCAGTTAAAAAATGGAAGTAACGAATTAACGTTTGGTTTTAGTGAAGCTATGGTAAAAGCTTCCTCTGAAGATTTAAAAAATGTATTTAATAGGATGAATCCTTGATACAGTATTCATTAATTTAAGCCGTGCTCGAGCAGGAACATTAGTTCCAGCTGGTAATGAATATTTTGTAAGATTAGCAGGATCATCGCTTAATGTCCAACCGCCTGCATTAATAGAAAGCGAGCTCGCATTAAATAATTCTATCCAATCAGAATTATTTCCCTGATTATCAAGAATAGAAGTGCCGGAGTTAGAAGCTGAATATTCATTAATTTTCACTTGTGCCGACAAGGCATTCATAATAATTAAAAAAGAAATAATCGCAAAAAATTTATATATCATATTATCTTTATTCCAAATTTAAATATACGAATAAACTTCGTTAAATTAGTTATGTTATCTATTAATTATGGGATTCCCAACTTACTTAATATTTATTGAAAAACCTTTGGTAAAACGGCTAAGTAAATAGTAACTTTACACTTTCTTAAAAATATGAGTGATAAAATTGAACACGAATGCGGAGTAGCTTTAATTAGATTATTAAAGCCTTTAAGTTTTTACAAAGAAAAATACGGCAGTAGCCGATACGGCTTGCACAAAATGTATCAGCTCATGGATAAGATGATTAACCGTGGCCAAGATGGTGCAGGAGTAGCAACTGTAAAATTAGATGTAGAAGCTGGATTCCCATACATTGATCGCTTACGTTCAGTAGAGCCAAAAGCCACACAAGATATTTTTTCGAAAATAAATGATTTATACATTAATGCAAAAGATAAAAATCCGCAAGCATATAATGATATAGAGTGGCAGAAAAAAAATATTCCCTTCATGGGAGAGCTTATAATGGGACACTTGCGTTACGGTACCTTTGGCGGTAATACCGTGCAAAGTTGTCATCCATTTCGCCGACAAAACAATTGGCAAGCGCGTAATTTATTAGTAGCAGGTAATTTCAATTTAACTAACGTTGACGAATTATTAGGGCATTTAGTAGAACTTGGTCAACATCCCACGGAACGAGCAGATACAATTACTGTTATGGAAAAAATTGGTCATTTTTTAGATAAGGAGAATGATCGTTTGTTTAAAATTTTTAAAGAAAAAGGCCTAACTAATTTAGAGATTTCGAAAGAGATTCAAAAAAATATTGATGTTGCATCTATCTTAATTGAAAGTAGTAAGCGATGGGACGGTGGTTATGTGATGGCTGGAATGATGGGACATGGCGATGCATTTGTGTTGCGTGATCCAGTTGGTATTAGACCTGCTTATGTTTATCAAGATGATGAAGTTGTTGTTGTAGCAAGCGAAAGACCGGTAATACAAACTGTATTTAATGTTGATATTAGTTTGGTTAAAGAATTACACCCAGGTAGTGCAGTTATTATAAAAAAAGATGGTACTATTACTCAACAAGAAATTATAGAACCATTAGAGAGAAAAGCGTGTTCCTTTGAACGTATTTATTTTAGTAGAGGAAACGATGCTGACATTTATAAAGAACGTCAGCAATTAGGACGTTATTTAGTTCCTCAATTATTAAAAGCTATTGATTACGATTTAGAAAATACAGTTTTTAGTTATATTCCAAATACAGCAGAAGTTGCTTTTGGTGGATTTGTAGAAGGTATTGATGAACATATTAATAAGCAGAAGGCCACTGATATTTTAAAATTAGGAGTAAATATTTCTGAACCCGCACTCAGTAAAATTTTAGAAAGACATCCTCGCATTCATAAAGTAGTTATAAAAGATGCAAAACAGCGTACCTTTATTACAGCAGATGAAAGCAGAGATAGCTTAGTGAATTTAGTATATGATATTACTTACGAAACAGTCAAAAAAAATATTGATACCTTAGTAATATTAGATGATAGTATTGTGCGTGGAACTACTCTTAAACAGAGCATCTTAAGAATACTGGATAGATTACATCCTAAAAAAATTATTATTATTTCATCAGCACCTCAAATTCGTTATCCTGATTGTTACGGTATTGATATGGCAGTTTTAGGTAAATTTATTGCTTTTGATGCAGCTATTCAATTAATTAAAGAAACAGGGAAAGAGAATTTGTTGAAGAATTTATACGAAAAAGCAAAGGCGGAATTATTAAAACCAAAAGAAGAACAAATTAATATCGTACAAGAAATTTACCGCACGTTTACAAACGAAGAAATTTCTCAAAAAATTGGAGAGTTATTACGCCCATCTGATTTAAAAGCCGACTTACAAATCATTTACCAAACAATTGAAGGCCTGCATCAATCATGCCCCGAAAATACTGGTGATTGGTACTTTACAGGTAATTATCCAACGCCTGGCGGAACTAAAGTAGCAAATAAAGCATTTGTAAATTATATGGAAGGTAAAAACGAAAGAGCGTATTAGAAAAATTGAGTAATAACAATTTATTTCAACCCGCTTAAACTACCACCTTTAGCAAAGAGTTTATCAACGCGTTTTTCTATTTCAGGAATAAGCTCCAAAACTGGCGCATGATGAGGTTTAATGCGCGCATCTATAATCACATTGTCGCAACCAAAATGTTTGTATTCCGTTAATGAATTTATGCCGTATACATCATGACTTGGATTAGAGCGAGTAAAAGTTACCCATAACCAATTTTTTAAAGTAGCAGCTGTAAAGCTTGCATCGTCAACAATCACTATCATTGGGAAGCCTGATAAATCAATGTTTTTTTGTTTAACTTCTTCATTAAACTGATCGAATACTAGTTTTTCTTTTTCGTAAGTTTCAAATTTAGAGGCTTGTAAAACTAAAACTCCTGGAAGCGCAACTTGAGGATTTACAAAAGTTTTTAGGT
Source organism: uncultured Bacteroidota bacterium (assembly GCA_903834765.1). Classification (GTDB taxonomy): domain Bacteria; phylum Bacteroidota; class Bacteroidia; order B-17B0; family Aurantibacillaceae; genus UBA4416. The sequence goes on along the minus strand of CAILKE010000056.1, from coordinate 14,726 downwards.
CGTTCAGTGTAGTATTTATTGTACTACTTAAATCTCTTAATTTTTCACCATAAGCCGCTACTACTAATTTGCTTCCGCTATTTAATCCAGTACCACTATAGTCTAACGTATCGATACTTGTGTTGGTATAAAAATGCAAATCTCGTTTTAAATTGAGGCGTTCTAAAATATATTGATAAAATTCTGATTCGTTGTGAGTACTTAATTTATTGGTGTCATCAGCGGTTATGAATAAATATTTCGCTAAACTTAATTGACCTTTTCCTAAAATATGATTGGCAATAGTTAATAATTCCGCCGGTTGTTTTGTTTGGCTATAAGGTGTATAGCGTTCGCTGCCAATGGCTAACAGTAAAGGATGAACGCCTGCTGCATCAACTGCATGTACTTCTTTTACACCAGGTAATTCAAACTTAATGGCATCACCAGTAATTTCATGTATTAATTGTCCAAAACTTGTATCTTCTTGTGGTGGCCTGCCAACCACTGTAAATGGCCATATAGCATCTTGTCGATGATACACTTTATGAACACGCATTAAGGGAAATGAATGTTTTAAACTATAGTAACCTAAATGATCTCCAAAAGGGCCTTCTGGCTTGGTTTCGTTCGGGTATACTTCTCCGGTAATAACAAAATCAGCATCGGTGCTTACACAATATCCATCTACATACGAATAACCAAATCGCTTATTTCCTAAAGCACCTGCAAAGGTTAATTCGCTCAACCCTTCAGGTAATGGCATCACGGCTGCTAAACTATGACTTGGCGGACCACCAATAAATACTGATACTTTGAGAGGTTTGCCTAATTGATTAGCCTTACTTTGATGCACGCCAATACCACGATGCAATTGATAATGCAAGCCAATTTCTTTATTCAATTCATAATCGTTACCCGTTAATTGTATACGGTACATTCCTAAATTAGAATGCATTACCCCTGGTTTATCGATGTCCTCGCTATATACCTGCGGTAAGGTTACAAAAGCGCCACCATCCATATCCCAATGTTTAATTAATGGTAATTTGTCAATGGTGGTTTCTTTAAATAAAACGGGTTTAGATAGGGGGTTTTTTTTAGGTAAAGCAGATAGAGCGGTACCCGAAACAGATAAATATTTGAAAGGATTTTTGAGGGCCTTTATGGGATTGTTTTTTATATCAATAAGGGTTTGCATTTTAGAGAGTGTATCTCTAAACATAAACTTACTTCTATCAAGTGTGCCAAAAATATTAGAAGCACATTTGAATTCACAGCCTTTTACATTTTCATATAATAACGCCGGGCCGCCCATTTGATGAACTCTTAAATGAATAGATGCTATTTCCAAATGCGGATCAATCTCTTCAGTTATTCTAATAAGATGATTGTGTTTTTCTAAATCATCTAAACAAGCTTTTAAACTTTTATACCCCATAATTGATTAACAAATGTAAGACAAGAAAGTTATGTTTAATAAATTGTTTTTTTGTAATTTGCAATAATATTATAAAATGTAATAACGAAATGGTCCTTTAAACAATCTATTTGAAGCAAAAGTTGAATTGTAAAAAGATATTATAAACTAATTTTATGTCTACAAACTTACCACAACAAAACAAGCACATTGCTAAACTTTGGTTCGAAGCATTTAACGAACATGATTTAGAAAAGCTATTATCACTATATGATGAAAATGCAGAGCATTTTAGTCCAAAATTAAAAATACGATTACCAGAAACTCAAGGCTTAATTAAAGGTAAGGTAGCTCTTAGGAGCTGGTGGCAAGATGCTTTCGTTAGATTACCAACGTTGAAATATGAAGTAAAAAAGCTAACGGCTGATGATGAGCAAGTGTTTATGGAGTATATACGACATGTTCAGGGTGAAGAAGATTTATCTGTTGGTGAAGTATTAGAAATTAAAAATAGCTCGATTGTGTTTTCAAGAGTATATCATGGGTAATTAAGTGCACACTTCTTTAATAATCTTATTAAATCAAAAACCCCTGAAAGCTTTGCTATCAGGGGTTTTATTTGTTTTGATTGTGGTACCTCCAGTATTAATCTAATTTTATCAGATTTTACCGATTTGCTCCAAAATCCTTTGTTATCAAGGGATTTGTAAAATTATTAAATATTTCAAATGCAATCAAAAGTAAAGGAACTGTTCAAATGTTGTACCTCATGTTGTACCCTTATCTTTATAATCAATACTACATTTGAAATAAAAAAAGAACATGTCGGCTTCCGTTAAACTACTTTTTCGCAAGGATAAAATTAATAAAAAAGGTGAAATACCACTGTATTTAAGAATAATAAAATTCAGAAGTTCTAAACTAATTTCTTTAGGAATTGCAGTTCCTGAGAAATATTGGGATGCTGAGAATAAACGTGTCAAAAAAGGCATGGAAAATTCACAACGCATTAATAATTTCATATCTCATAAAATTGCAGAAGCTGAAGGTGTTGCTTTAGAAATGGAAGCAACATCTAAAACTATAACTCCTAAAAATATTAAATCCGCCATTATTGGTGAAGCACCAACAAGCTTTTTTAAATACGCTGAAGATTATTTAGATTTAATGGAAACTAAAATACAGCCTTCAACTGTAGATAAAATGAGAGGTGTGATTTCTAAAATGAAAAAATACACAAAGGAAAAGGATGTAATGATCAATGATATTGATTTACAATGGCTCAAAAAGTATGAAACGTATATGCGCTCAGAATTAAATAATGTGAGTAATACAGTATTTGCAAACTATAAAATTTTAAGAAGAATATTTAATGAAGCAATCAAAGACGAAATTATCACTTATGAAAAAAACCCTTTTACAAAGTTTAAATTCAAATGGGATGCGCCCAAAAAAGAATTCTTAACAGAGGAAGAACTTGCAAAAGTTGAAGCTCTTGAAATAGAAAGTGAGCCCTGGATGTATAATACTCGAAACATATATATTTTTGCTACTTATGTCGGAGGTATGAGAATTTCAGATATAACACAATTAAAATGGTCAAATTTTAATGGAGAAAGAGTTTTGATGGAAACTCAAAAAACAAAAAGTACCATCTCTATTAAATTACCGAAAAAGGCTATTGATATTATTAATTTATACCGCAATAGAGAAATAAAACAAAATGATTTTATTTTTCCATTTCTCGAAAACGATAAAGATTATTCAGATGGACGGATTTTATACCGTGCTGTTGGGTCTTGTGCCACAATGTGCAATAAAGAGCTTAAAAACATAGCGGATTTAGCTAAAATCGAGAAAAATATACATTTTCATACTTCACGCCATACTTTTGCAACAAGAGCCTTAAAAAAAGGAATGAGAATAGAATATGTTTCAAAATTAATGGGACATTCAAATATAAAAACAACTCAGATTTACGCTAAAATCGTAAACGAGGAGCTTGATAATGCAATGGATGTTTTTAATGATTAATTACAAAATATTTTATTAACAATATTGCTATATTTTGTAGCAATTTAATGCTATATTTATAAACATTCACTTTTTTATACACTCAATTTCTTTTAAATTCGTTTAACGAATTATTAAATTTATTGATATGTACACCTTTGTTATTTGTTCACCTTTTGTCGAGCATCCTATTGTTGATATAGCCCAATTTGATAAAGGGGAGTATGATATTGTTGTATTTGAAGCAGGGCAACCTTCTAATTTTCTAAATGGTGGTAAATTTAATAAGGAGTTATATTGTAAATGTTTGTTACACAAAATTTTTACTATCTCTAAATCTAAAATAAAACCGTTCATCCAGTATCAATGCGATAAGATGGAAGAGCCCATCGTTTGGCTTAATAAACTCGAAAAGTTAATTGACTTAAATCGAGGACTATTTAATTCAAAAGAACATATTACCAAGTTTGATAAAGCACTAATTATCATTGAAGTTTTGCGCGATGTCATTGAACAAAAGAAACAAGCACCGGATTCTAAATTTAACTTCGTTAAATTAAAATCCGAAATCAAAGGATATGGTTATGAAGAAAAAGTTTCCTGTTTAATGGAAGCCAAGACAGAATATTTACAAAACAAACCTAAAATAATTGATGTAAATGAAATTCCTTTTGATGAAAAAATAAATTTAGAATTAGACCTAATCAAATCACAACAAAAATTAAATAAAAAACAAAACACTGCTAATAATCAAGTAGTTAATAGTCCTAAAAGTCCTACAAAAAACACAAAAAGTCCTACAGATTTCTATAGGACTACCGTAGGACTTTTTCAATTTAATTGCCAAACAAATGTATTTGTTGATGTATTTTTTCAGCTAACGAAAGAAATAACAGTTGACGGTAAACCTTTACTAAATGCAGGTTTTAATGAGTTAGCACAATTTATAACAGATAATTTTATTGATAAAAACGGAAAGGCGTTAAGTTTAAATACGGTTAAAACAATTCTAAATACTTCGCGTCCTGAAAAACGTCCCTCTGTAGAAAAAAGAATCAATCTGAATATCAGAAACATACCAAAGTAAAAAGTCCTAAAGTGGTCCTACAGAGACCAATAGACTTTTCCACTCTGCGCACTTTTGCTCCATAATCTTAAAACCAAAAAGAAAATGGAAGCAATCATCTTATCGAAAGACCAATTCAACAACTTAGCAACCTCAATTGAGGAAATCAAGCAAAGAGTAATTACCGATAGCAAAAAACCATCGGACACTTATCTCGACAATCAAGAGTTTTTACTATTAATGAAAATTTCCAAACGCACAGCGCAAACCTGGCGCGATGAAGGCAAAATTTCCTTCTCTCAAGTTGGTAACAAAATTTACTACAAGCTATCGGATGTAGAAGAACTGATGCAAAAACATTACATAAAGGCTTTTAAAAAATAAACTGTTCCAAATGGAAAAATATAGTGAACCGAGCTTGCTACTTCATTATGTTTTTAAATCTGTAGCAAGCGAACACCTTTATCCCTTATTATAAAAATGAATACTTATAAAGAAACTCTACACGACCTTACTTGGCCGGAATTGATGCAACAAGTTGCCTCAATTATTGGCAGAGATGAAAAAACATTAGAAAGTAATGTAAACTATTACATGAAATTATTTAATGATAACAATGCCGATAAGAACCAATTAAACAAGCTTTTTGAAAAGCTACAGCTCGATAAATTGCGGTACGCTTATTTCTCTGAGCTGTTTGTACGATTGGAAGAGCAGAATTACAAAATGATGATCATGAGTATTGAAAGTTGTATCAGACAAGAAACGAATATACAAGACAAAACACCCAAAGATTGGGTAGCTACTGTTCGTTTCGAGAATGGTCAAATCAAAGTCTATTTCATGGCATTATCTTATTATTAATAATACAAATTTTAAGGGTGCCAGTTCGAATCTGGCCACCCCGACAGTATTCATAGATAATTAAAAAACAAAATAAATTATGTTCGATATTCCAATACCTCAAAATCATAACAACGTTTCAAACTCGGCTTTGCCGAGTCTTGAAAACGCAAAAAATAAATTGGAGCAGTTATTGGCATCACAGCGCAAAATAGCTGAGAATAAATGCAAACCGATTTCATTTTCTCAGCCCATCGTTTGGCAAAAAGAAAACCCGGTTTTCTTTCCTAAAACCATCAATGTCATACAAGGCAAAGCAGGCGTGCACAAGTCACGCCTTGCTGAAACCATTTGTGCATCTTTATTAAAGAAGCCAGATTGTCATAAAGATTTATTAGGTTTTAAAACGAATTTACTCATACGCTATGCTATTTGTTATGTAGATACCGAACGAAATTTATCGGAGCAATTACCATACTCCTTGCAACAAATACAGCTAAAAGCAGGTTATGAAATAAACGAAGAGCCTTACGGTTTCGATTATATTTCATTATTAGAATTTGGCAGAGAAGATCGCTTTGATATGCTTAATATTTATTTAGAACATGCGCGTAAAAAATTCCCGATACACATCTTTATTATTTTGGATGTCATAACGGATTGCATCTTTAATTTCAATGATACCAAGGATAGTATGAAATTAATAGATATGATGAATCAAACAATCAATCGGTACGATGTAACCTTTTTATGCTTGATACATGAAAACCCGGGAAGTGCGGATAAAGCTCGCGGACATTTAGGAACTGAAATATTAAACAAAGCCAGTACCGTTATTCAAATTGGTTTTGAGAAAGATGCGCAAAACCATAATACCAATTTATTAAAAGTGGCTTATCTAAAATGCCGGAGTTCAAAAAAACACGACCCTTTTTACGTTCAATATTCCGATACCGAAAAAGGGTTGGTAATGTCCGATCCAAATACAACTCAAACCATTTTAGATAAGAAAAACCATAAAGCGGCACTTTCTGAAACTTTAGACTTACTGGCTCAAATTTTACTCTCAGAAATGCCACGCAAGGAGCTAATTGAACTTTTAACCGATGAGTTAGATTGTAGTAAGCGAACTGTCATAACTCGCTTAAAACAAATTACAGATACCGCTATTGTCATCGAGCAAAATGAGGTAAATCACACACTTTGCACTCGTGCAGAAAACAAAGAAATCGTTTACTACTTAAATCCTTTAAAATCAAATGTTTAAACTAAAATTAACCACGAGTGCAAAGTGCAGACCCATATATAAGGGTTTGCACTCTGCATTCGTAAATTTTCAAGTAAAAAATAATTGCGTTAAATGAATAGTATAATTAATAAAAATCTTACATTTACATCAACAGTACACGCCACGCTACCCATAAGTACAGCGTCCCAGGGCGTGTCTTTTGCTTTTATACACTTTATATTTAATGATTTATAATAAATCTGAAATAGTAATAAATGAAAAATGGGTAAACTCAAAAAAATAGATACCGAGCAATTGCTTTTTACTGACGTAGCATTATTAATTGAGGAAAGCAAAAAGTATATAGCTCATACCGTAAATACTACACTTTCTATTTTGTACTGGAAAATTGGCAAAAGAATAAACCTAGAAGTATTTAATTCTCTAATCAACAAACAGCTGAATAAATTAGCTGCTGTTTTAAAGATTGATAAGAAAATGACAATGCATATTTCTCGTCACAGTTTTGGTCAAATAGCAGGCGATAAAATAGCACCACAGTTATTGCAAAAACTATATCGCCACTCCGATTTAAAAACAACCATTGGTTACCAATCCAATTTTATTCATAAAGATGTGGATGGCGCTTTATCTGACGTGTTAAATTTTTAAAAACCTAGTAAATACAATGGATTTGAGCTATTTATTGCACAATTGTATTAAAATTGGACAATTGTGCAAAAAATAAAAATTTCAGGAAAAAATTTCAAAATACTAATCCTAGCGGAATTGCACTGATACTGTTGAAAAGCAGCAGATTAACATCGATGATAATCGTTATTAACCGCGGAAGATTATTAGCAATCGATACCAATTGATTTAAATGATAAAATTAGTTGATTAAAAAGCTTCACTAGAAATAGATTTTTAAAGTGATTTTCCAATAATATATTTGATTAAAAAGAGAATTGCCCAAATGTTATAAACATGAAATAAAAATTAATTTAAACATAAAAAAACTAAAAGTATATGGAATAATAGTCTTACTTTTCAATCGTATTAAATGATTTTAAACCAATTTCAGTTATTAATTCAGCCGTTATTCTATCTTAACAGTATATCTTTTCTCCTATTTTATTTAGAGCTCTATTAAATAAAGGTCTTTTAAGATTATTCTTCGTTTTCAGATATCAATTTTTTCGGAAAATTAAATATCAAACTAGATATTATTGGTATAAAGAATATTGCTACAGTTAAAATTGAAATTCCTATATCAGCAATATGACTACTTAAAAATTTACTTAATATAGCATCAGGATAAAAATGCTCATATAACGAAAGTAAAAGTTTGATGCCTAGTATAGCAATTACAATAAATGCAGCGGTTTCAAGAAATGAATATTTACCCATTAATTTAACAAACCATTGAGCAATAAACCGCATTGCTAAAATTCCTATAAACACTCCAATACAAACCAAAATAATATTAGGGGTAAATGCAACAGCAGCAAAAACATTATCTATCGAAAAAGCCATGTCCATAAGCTCTACAAGTGCTACCGTGGCCCAAAAATTACCTAATGCACCAACTGTAGAACGATAAAGCCAATTACTATTTTTATCAAGAACGTCATCATCTTTTTCTTCAGTTTGTTTCCCTTTCCAAAAGTCATAAACTAGATATAGCAGATAAAGTCCACCTAAAGGTTTAAGCCACCAAATTTGAATTAGATATGCAGCGAAAACCATTGCCAATCCTCTAAAAATATATGCACCCCATATGCCATACTTAAGCGCTTTATTTCTTTGTTTTTCTGGTAAGTCCATCACCATGGTTGCTAAAACAGCTGCATTATCAACAGAAAGTAAACTTTCGATTATGATAAGATTTCCAATTATTGCTAATGATGGCCCAGGATTGTCAATGATTTGTTGAATTAATTCTTCCATATTTATTTTTTAATTTGATTATTGTTTTAGATATATTTATTTAATTGTTTGTATTTATTATTTCGCGACTATTATTTTTTACATCTTTTATTGTTTCATTAACATTACTACCTGTTAAATAAATATAGGTAAGAAAAGCAATGAAAAGAATAAAGGCATAAATTAAAATTTTAAATAACTTTTTAATTAATAAAAAAAATATAATCACAATTGCTAATCCTGTAATAATTAAATATATTGGATTTGATAAAATAGTACTAATTAAATTTTCCATTTTTTAAGTTATTTATTAAAATAAATTTCTACTCGTCTGTTTTTTGCTTTTTTACCAACATCAGTATTATCATATTTTGGATTGTTTTCGCCGTAACCTTTTGCAGTAACTAAATTTGAAATATTGTTTTTTATTAGATATTCTTTGACTGCTTCAGAACGTTTTTGGGATAAATTTAAATTATAATCATCTTTACCAACATCATCAGTAAATCCTTTTATTTCTATTTTGTAATTTTTATTTTGTTTTATTAAATCTAATAATCTATCAAGTACTTTTAACATCTTAGATTTAAGTGAAGCCGAATTTATATCAAAAAACACATCAGGTAAAGCAAAAATTGGTTCATTTGATTGTTTTAAAAAATAAATATCAGTGGTGTTTTCAGCATTTAAAGAAGCTACTTGTTGACCAAGAATTTCGTATCCAGTTCTATAATTTGTTTCACGAATCCCCCCATCACCTGCTGAGCCACCTTGTGTAGGTTTAAATCCTAGTGGCGTTACTCTGGCAAAATAGGCATTACCAATTTTAGTTTCTTTATAACCCCAATCATCATAATTTGAGTTTGCATCAGAAATAGAATATGGCCCTTCCCATTCGGTCCAATTATTTTTATCGACACGTTTAAATGCATATATATTCAAATCATTCCGCTTACCTTCATGTCCGTTAGAACTAACAAATAAAGTTAGTTCATCCTTAGAAAGCCATGGTGATCTCTCTGCCCCACCTGTGTTTACAAGATCCCCTAAATTTATTGGTACAGACCAAAAATCACCTTCTTTAATGCTTACATATACATCAGTATTACCCCAAAAACTAGAATTCCATTTCCATCCTTTTTTATGATATTCACCTTTATGCCCAGGCCTATCGGAAACAAATAAAATATAAGATTCATCTTCTGCCATTAATCCGTCAGCTTCATCAAAAATTGAATTAACAGGCTCAGGAAAATGTACAATTTGAAACTGTTTTGTTTTATTTTTTTTTGCCAAAAATAAATCTGTTGTTTCAGTTCCATTACTAGAAGGCTTTGGGCCTAGTTTTTCAGAGTAATTTGCAGTAATTAGTAAATCATTATTATTTAGAACTTGGTTAACTACCTCATGACCATTTGTATTCAAATTATTAATTGGACGTGCATCCATCCAAATACCATCTTTAAATTCAGAAATAAAAATATCTTCGCCACCTGATGACTTTTGCTTAGTGAAATCTAATTTAAAATCAAAAAAACCTGTTCTATCCATTGCCGAAAAATAGATTAAATTTTCATCTGATGATAATGCAGGTAGATATTCGTTTGCAGAAGTATTTATGTGATGACTTAATTTAATTAATTGCCGACCAAAATCAATTTTAGATTTAACATTTGAACTAAATGAAAACGTATCTTCAAGTTCAATTTGATCTTCGCCTTTATTAATTTGAGTATAATCTGAATCATTGGATTCAATCTTGTTTTTTTTAATAATGTTATCATTGCAAGATTGTAACAAAAAAAAAACCTATTAAACAATATAATGATTTATACATAAGAATTTAATTGTTTTAATATTTTTGTTAATGCACCCATATTATCTTTATAGGCTTCGATAGTGTTATAATTATTAGATTCAGCTAATAAGAATATAATATTTATTAGTAAAGGCTTATTTTTTTTCAAAACATTTATCATTAAATAAAATTCTTCTTTACTTAATGATAAGATATATTTAATTGCGCGAGTATTAAATTTAAAGGAAGGAGTAAGAATTAATTTAACTAAATCTTCCCATTTTTTAATTTTAAAATTATTTAAGGTACTTTCAAATTTGGGATCAGAATTGTTTATTAATTTAGCATAATATAAAAATACAAGGTCATTTTCAATTGAATTTTCGAAAATTAAATTTTCTATTACTCTTTGATGAGTTCCAGTAATTGAAACATCATCAATGAAAATTAAAATAGCTTCTTTATCTGGTAAATTATTTATAGAGTATGTGTCTTTTGATATTAATTGAAATCGTTGTTCTGCGGTCATTAATCCATAATCTTGTGAGTAAGTATTATTTCTTTCAATTTTTTCTAAATTAAAATCTATATCTGGATAATCACTTTGTAATATTTCAATAAAATACTGACTTAAAAATAGACTTGAGGTTGGAATTTTACTATATGGAGAACTATAAATAATAAAGCGTTTATTGAAATGTTTATCTAAAATTCTGACTTTAAATAATTTAACAAGTTCAAACGCCATTTCTTTTGCAATATCTATATTACCATACTTAAATTCGCTAAATGATTCCATATTAAAAGGAACATCTATTTCAGTAAAGCTATGGACAAAATGGCTATTATATTTCAACTCCATCTTTTAAAATTAAATGAGATTGAAATCCAAATTTTTTTGCAGCGTCAAAATCATTTATATAATTATCTCCAATATGAACTATTGAAGTTTTAGAAATTGTTTTGTTATGCGCCAAATTTATTTTTTGATAACATAAATCAAATGCTTTAATATTCGGCTTGGCAAATTTCGTTTCATCAGAAAATAAATAGAAGCTAAATGAATTAGCTCCAAATACTGAAACCAAATAATCTTTAATAAGACTACCTGGAATAAATGCTGTATTACTAAGAATAGAAATTTTTTTCTTGTTGATTATACATTTATTTATAAAATCTTCACAAGTATAATTTAATAATGGCTTATGTTTTTCAAATAATTTACATATTTCTTCATAAAGCGGTTCAATATAAATTACAGGTTTTTTTATAATTTCATTTATTGCTTGCTGCAATAAATCAATTGGTGAAATAAAAACATTTGAAGATTCTTGTAGCGAATTATATTTTTTTCCAACATTTTTAATGCATTGATCAATATCGAAATGAGATTGAGAACAATATTTTGAAATAAGTTTAGATCGTTCAAATTTAAATTCAGGGTTAGAAAACGCTAATGTATCCCAAAAGTCAAATGACAAATGAGATATGTTAGCGTTATATAAAAATAAATCTTTCAATAATCTTTTATTTAAACATTACCTCAACTCTTCGATTTTTCGTTCTACCTTCTTCAGTATTGTTATCTCCTACTGGGTTTTCTATTCCACCACCTTGTGATGAAATTCTTGTACCGTCAATTCCGTTTGAAGTTAAATAATCTTTCATTGACTGTGCTCGTTTTTCTGAAAGTAATTTATTAAAGTTAATTTCTCCTTCACTACTTGCGTAACCTATTAAAATAATTTTATTACTTGCATTTTTTTCTAAATAATCTTTAATAGATTTTACTTGCTGATTATTAGGTGAATTAACAACTGATGTTCCAGAAGCAAATTGTTCAATGCTATTTTCCGCAACTAAAGTTTCAACTATTGGAGTTTCAGCAACTGTATTTGCAGCTGCTGAAGTTTCAGTAACTGTATTTTCAACTGCTGGATTCTCTGTAACTGGAGTTACAACTGTTGGTGTTTCTATAACTGCAGGTGAAGTTGTTGGCGCTTCAGCAACGGGTATTTCTCCATTTTGAGGTCCTTCAGATGGTTTTTTATTATTACTTATAAATAAAACTGCTAAAGCTATTATAACAAGACCTAATAAAGAATACATCAGTGTTTTTGATTTTTTCTTGGGTTGATCTTCTATAACTTTTGAAGTGCTTATATTACTTTCCTTTTTTTCTGCAGCTATAGTATCTTTTGCATGCTCAATTGGATCTTTAGAAAGATTAAATTTACTAACTGACTTATTTTGATCTTTACTAAGGTTAAGATTCTTTTTTTCTGGGATAGAATTATTTTTTTCAGACTCAATAGAATCTTTTGAAAGATTTAATTTACTTGCGGACTTATTTTCTTCTTTGTTAAGATTAAGGCTTTTTTTTTCTTGTTTTGGTAATGAGCTGTTATTTTCATTGCCATCTTTGTTTAAATTTAATGCCATTTTATTTATTTTTTTAAGTGAATAATTCAATGAATTTATTAAGGCCACCAGTATATTTTTCTCCAGTAGCAATAAATTCCCAGGAGTTATTTACTCTAACAAATCTTCCGAATTCAACTGCATCTTCGCTATTGAATTTTTCTTTTAAGTCATATTTTAATATTTCAACTCCTGTTTCATCATCCCATAATCTAATATAACAATCTTCAACCATTCCAAAATTTTGAAGCAGTGTCCTTTTGTCTTTCTTTTTATCGTTAGGATATTTTGTAATAGTAACTGTTATTACAATTTGCTGAACGCCTTCCCATATTTTATCAAAATAAATTTTCATATCTTCATCATCTTCTCCATCGCTTTCTGTTCCATCAATTGCATCAACAGCACCTATAACAGCTCCATCTCCAGAATATGGTCTCTTACCTTCAGTCGTATCCATTTTTAATTCTGATCCGTAAAAAACTACATACTCATCAGCTGGAATTTTGCCATCTGTTCCGATAAGAAAAGCGCTTACATCTAAATCGAAATCCGGTCCATTTTCTTCTTCGTTTGGATTCCATCCTAAACCTATTCCTGCTACTTTTAATTTTGGTGCCTCTTTGGCTAGATTGAATCTGCCTCCTTTGTTTAAATTTAATGCCATTTTCTATTTAGTTTTATTGATTATAAAATTTACTATAAATATTAAAATTATCGCAAAAATTAGTGGAGTAAAAACGGAAATCCATCCCCTACTTTGAATTCCAGATATTTTAAGAATACCTAAAATTACAGTAAATATTACACTAATTTTTATTAATAAATTTAATATAAATTTCATTATTTATTGATAAAGTTCTACTGTTGCTCCTAAGCCGCCAGAAAAAGCTTGACCTATTGCTTCAAATTCCCATTCTGAGCCATTACGATAGAATCTACCAATAATTAGCGAATCACAACCATCGAAGTTTTCTGTTAATTTATATTCACAAATAACACTATTATTTGAAGAATTATATACCCTAACACTTGAGTTTTTTACATTTCCAAAATTAAATCCATCATCGGTATTATTAATTGTTATAGTTAGCATAATTTGAACAACCTGAGAACTTATCTGTCCAAGTGAAATGTTAATTTCTTCATCATCACCATCTCCTGCTCCAGTCCTATTATCGCCTGAATGTTTAATAGAACCATCACCACTAATTAAATTATTGTAAAATACAAAAAAATCTTCTGATGGAAGTTTTCCATTTTCTCCTAACATAAAAATGGAGGCATCTGCATCTGGTGATTGGCCATTTAAATTTGTTTGGTCCCAACTTAAACCCACTTTTACATGGTTTAGACTCGGAACTGTTTTATTTAAATTAATTGGTTTCTTTTTTTCTAAACTTATCATATTATTTTTTTTTGTTATTTGTTTAAAGGTATTATAATTATTTAGGAGAGTTTCCATATTCATTTGTATCCTTTTCTCCTTCAGCAAAAATCATCCAAAATACATAAAACGGAATAATTTGATACCATCCAGAGTTTCCTCTATCATGACATCTTTTAGCACCTTGTGCCCATAAAAACCAAATTAATGGTATAAATGCTAATCCAAAAACGCTAGCTGCTTGAATTAGTCCTATTATTATTCCATAAGCAAAAATATAAATAATAAAACTTAAGCCATATTCTGTTCTTCTGATTCTTCCATCGAAAGAAAAAGCAGATGAAAACATTTTATTGGGAACATTTTTAGCATTTACTGATTGATAATTTGTTGAATGTCTTACTTCTTTTTCAACTACTTTTACTATAGGCTCAGGAAAAAACTTTTTGAGTTCAGGTATATCTGATGCTTTTATCCAATCAATGCCTTCTCTCCATACTAACGTATCTCTATCAATTTTAGATATTAATATAGCCAAATCATAAGGCCCATATTGAACTTAGTTAATTAAACAATAGTATTCATAAGCAGTAGCTGTTTTATTTGTATTTATAGCCATATTTTATATTTTTATTATTTTAT
>CAILKE010000055.1 GCA_903834765.1 uncultured Bacteroidota bacterium | reverse complement strand
ATCTACCACTTCTTCTAATTTACAAATTTCATAATTAAATTGTAGTCTGCCAGATTCAATACGACTAATATTTAACAAATCTTCAACCAAGGAAATCAAACGCTGGTTTGATTCAAAAATATATTTAATGAATAGAAACAACTTTATTAAAAAAATATTTTTTAATAAATAAAGATTTTTATAGTGTAGAATTAGTCTCTTTTTTTAAAGTTGATTTTAACCATAAGAAACCTAAAAGTCCTGCAATTAATGAGGATAAAAGGATAGTAATTTTTGTCCCTGTAATGAGTAAGTTATCGCTAAATGCTAAAAGAGTAATAAAAATTGACATTGTAAATCCTATTCCTCCTAAAAATCCTGCGCCGATAATATGTTTCCATTTTAAATCAGAAGGCAATGTACAAATGCCCAAAAACACAACTAAAACGGAGAATAAACAAATGCCTAAAGGCTTCCCAATGACTAATCCTATAAAAACACCTATGCTATTTGGTTCCCTTAAGTAACTTATCCAATCACCGCTGAAGGTAATGCAAGTATTTGCTAAAGCAAATAAAGGCAATATGATAAAGGCTACGGGTTTATGTAAAGCATGTTGTAAAATGTAAGAGGTTGATTTTTTTTCGCCATTACCAAATGGAATAGCAAATGCTAGTAAAACACCTGTAATAGTGGCATGTACACCCGATTGCAACATAAAATACCACATAATAATTCCACCAATGATGTATGGAATTAAACTAAAAACTTTGAATCTATTTAATATGAGGAGAAAAATAAATATCCCTAATGCAATACATAAATTGGTGTAAATAATTGTACTTGTATAAAAAATAGCAATTACAATAATTGCTCCTAAATCATCCATAACAGCTAATGCTGTTAAAAATATTTTTAGAGAAACTGGCACTTTATTTCCTAATAACGATAAAATACCAATAGCAAAAGCTATGTCTGTAGCCATTGGAATGCCTATGCCAGCTTGAGTTGGCAAGCCTTTATTATAAAATAAATAAATAGCTGCTGGCACGAGCATGCCGCCTATTGCTGCAAATAAAGGCAGAATGGCACTTTTAAATGATGATAATTCTCCGTGATAAATTTCACGCTCTAATTCTAATCCAATCAATAAAAAAAAGATAGTCATTAAGCCATCGTTAATCCAATATTCTAATGGGTGATTAGCAATTGTTATATGCCATAAATGAGCGTATTCATCTTTTAAAAATGAATTTGCAAGCATTAGCGAAATGAGCGTACAAAAAATAAGTATTAAGCCACTTGCTTTTTCACTTTCAAAAAAATCATTAAAGAGGCGTGTAATTTTCATTATTTTTCAAATTGATAATTTTTAAATATACAAAATATCGTGCTATTTAAACATTTTACAGTCAATGTTTGATACTATATAATGTATATTTACAATTATAATTATCATTTTGAATCAATCAAAAAACATACTTATTATTGGAGGTGGATCATCTGGTTTTTTCGCAGCTATTAATTGTGCACTGCAACATCCTGAAGCTAAGATTATTATTTTAGAAAAAAGTAATAAGTTATTATCTAAGGTAAGAATAAGTGGCGGTGGACGTTGTAATGTAACTCATCATTGTTTTGAAAACAATGAACTTATTAAAAATTATCCCCGTGGTGAACGTGAATTAAGGCAGGTATTTTCGCAATTTTCTGTAATTGATACTATCGAATGGTTTGCTGAAAGAGGTGTGAAACTTAAAACTGAAGCTGATGGAAGAATGTTTCCTGAAAGTAATAATAGTGAAACGATTATTAATTGTTTTTTATCTGAAGCTCAAAAACATAATATATCAATTAAATTAAGCGAAGAGGTTTTATCGATTCATAAATCAATTGATAAAAAACTCGTTGTGGAGACTTCGAATCAAACAACAATTTTTGATGTCGTTATATGCAGTATTGGCGGACATCATCAACAAAAAAATTATGAGTTTTTAAAAAAATGTGGGCACACAATTGATGAGTTGATTCCAAGTTTATTTACCTTGAATTTACCCCAAAGTAGCATTAAAGAGCTGATGGGATTAAGTGTTAAAAATGGTACGGTAAAAGTTATTGGCACTAAACATCAGTATACTGGTCCTGTTTTAATTACACATTGGGGATTAAGCGGACCTGCTGTTTTAAAATTATCAGCTTTTGCAGCAGCAGATTTTTTTAAATTAAATTATCATGCTGGTATCTCTGTAAACTGGACGGGGAACTTGAATGAAGAGGAAGTGAAAAATTTACTTTCATTTAATTTATCATCTAAAGCATTAATTGTAAATGCTCCATTGCTTGATATACCTAAGCGTTTATGGGAATATTTAATTTTGAAGGCAGATATTTCTCTTTCAAAACCATGGGTTGAATTAGGAAAAAAACAATTACAAAAACTAGCTCAAATTCTGATAAACGATGTTTATTCTATGCAAGGTAAAACAACTTTTAAAGAAGAGTTTGTCACTGCTGGTGGCATCAATTTAAAAGAAGTTAATTTTAAAACGATGGAAAGTAAACTTATGCCACATTTATTTTTTTGTGGCGAAGTGCTTAACATAGATGGGATAACTGGTGGTTTTAATTTCCAAAATGCCTGGAGCACCTCGTGGGTAGCGGCCAAACACTGTTTAGATAAATAAAAAAACGCTTGTAAAAAAAATTACAAGCGTTTCAATACAAACATGCTAAACTAACTTACTTCACTAACTTACTTGTTTTCTTTATTTTTATATCATCAGAGGAGATAGATAGAAAATAAAAGCCTTTCTCTAAGTCGCTCGTATTAATAACTGTTTTAGAGTCTTTAATATTATTTTTCATAACTACTTTTCCTAAGGCATCTGTCAATGTATAATTATAATTAACTATAGAAGATGATAATTCAATTTCAATGGTTAATTCATCAACTATTGGATTTGGATATGTTATTATTCCGTTTGCTAATGTGTTTTCTTTTACACCATTAGTAATTTGAGGTATCACATTTATTTGATGCATTAAAAAACCAGAAGCTATTCTTTGTACGCTAGAAGAATCGCAATACGAATCAGTACAAGTAGTTGTTCCGTTAGTTGCAGTTACAGTTAAACAAACGATATAATGCCCGGGTGTTACGTATTGGTGGAAAGGATATTGTTGGGTAGATGTTGATCCATCACCAAAATTCCAAAGATAAGATGTAGTTCCAGTTCCAGTAGACATATTATATGCAAAATAATTACCTGAATTTGTTGAATCAGCAAAAATAAGGAAAGATGAATTTGCTTGACAAGGCGCTGGATTAATAGTTCCGCTATTGCATGCTATAGTTACCCATTGAGAAGTTGAATCACAAAAAGAACCTCCTGAATAATTAAATAAAGACACGTTATAACTTCCGTTTGGTAATTGTAACATTTGATTATATCCTGAATAATAACTTCCATTGATAGACCAGTAACTATTTATGTTACTTCCCGAAGATGTGTTTGTAAAATAAGTATTACATAGTGAATCGGTAGATGAACTAAATGATGCAGAACATGGTAATGGGGTAGCTGTGCCACTACCATTACAAGTTATTGTAACAAGTTGTGACACTGAATCACAAAATGAACCAGATGAATAATTAGCAAGAATTATCATGTATGAGCCATTTGATAAATTAACTATAGGATTTGAAGCTGAATAATTAACACCATTAATAAACCAATTATAACTTAAGTTAGATCCAGTAGATGTATTTAAAAAATGAGTAGCACACGTTGAATCTAAATAATAACTAAAAGATGCACTGCATGAAGATGGAGGAGCAACAACTGTATTTGTTATAATAACTGTGGTACAATCATATAGGTTTGATATTAATCCACCACAGTAAATAGAATCATTAACACAAAGTGTATAAGTGCCACTTGGAATATTATTAAATGTACCAATTCCGTTTGCTCCATTACTATTAGCGTAATAGCTCGAGCTGCTTCCATATAGTGAGTAAGCATTATGTATTGCACTTGTTGTACTAGTTGGCACATTAAATAATTGTGAAACGGTTAATACACCATTGCTCGTATTTGATACTACGGTTACACTCATGGATGTTGAGCATTGAGCTACTGCCGAAATAGAAAGTACACATAGTGTAAATCCTAAAAGTGTTAGTTTGATTGTTTTCATTATGGTTGATTTAATATTATAACTCAAAATTACAGATAACTAATTGAATATTAACACCAATTTTAAAAATATTATAACTAATATGAATAACCTTTATCTTTAAAAAACCTTTACAATTGACTATTTGGTGCATAATTAAGACTAAAAAGCTTAACATTTTAACATTGCATTTTAACCAAAAATAAGTTAATTGATTAAGTAACATTGTCCTTTTGTTTGGATTATGTTTATATGTTAGCAAACTATAAACTCAAGTATTTTATCAATTAATTATACATTTAGGCGATAGAAACAACACTTCTGTAATTATAATAAAGACTATAGATTTTTAGATCCAAATACCATAATGATAACCAAAGACACTCCTAAAAAATTATTTTTACTTGATGCGTTTGCATTGATATATCGAGCTTATTTCGCCTTTAGCAGCAATCCGCGTGTAAGCTCTAAAGGTTTAAATACGTCTGCTATTTTTGGCTTTACGAATACCTTGTTGGAAATTTTAAATAAAGAAAAACCCACACATATAGCCGTGGTATTTGATACACCTGAGTTAACGCAACGGCACACGGAATTTGAAGATTATAAAGCACATCGTGAAGAAATGCCTGAAGATTTGCGGACGTGTATCCCCTATATTTATCAGCTAATAGAGGGCTTTAATATTCAAATTATTAAAACACCTGGTTACGAAGCCGATGATGCCATTGGTACTTTAGCAAAAATAGCCGAACAACAAGGTTTTACAACCTACATGATGACTCCCGATAAGGATTATGGACAACTAGTTGATGAAAACACATTTATATACAAACCTGCTCGTTTAGGGAATGGTGCAGAAATACTAGGCGTTCCGGAGATCTGTAAAAAATGGGAAATCACACATGTGGGCCAGCTGATTGACATATTAGGTCTAATGGGCGATAAGGCAGATAACATTCCAGGAATTCCAGGTGTTGGTGAAAAGACTGCCATTCAGCTTGTAAAAGATTTTGGTACTATTGAAAATTTATTGAATAATACAGATAAACTCAAAGGAAAGCTTAAGGAAAAAGTTGAGAATAATAAAGAAAAAGCCATACAATCAAAATGGTTGGCCACTATTATTTTAGATGTTCCGGTTGAGTTCAACGAAACTGAACTGACCTTAAAAGAAATAAATAAAGAAACTTTACGCGAACTATTCTCTGAATTAGAATTTAGAGGCATCGCCCAAAAACTATTAGGCGAAGATATTGGAGGTGTTAAGGAATCCACAAATTTTGGAAGCAAACCAAAGGAAACCGCAAAAGCAAAACCTGATTTATTTAATTCGGGTGATTTATTTAGTGAAGAGCATTTAGAAGCTGTGGCAGAGGCTGACGCCAAAGTATTTAAAACCATTAAAGACATAAATCCCAATTACATCTTATGCGATACAGAAGAAAAAATCTCTCAATTAATTTCTGTTTTAAATAGTCATTCAGAATTTTGTTTTGATTCAGAAACTACTGATTTGAATACCTTGAATGCAGAATTAGTTGGTTTATCATTTGCAGTGAAGTCTAAAGAAGCTTATTATGTTCCCATTTCGGAAGATAACGGTTTGGCACTACACACCATGAATTTATTTAAATCATTATTTGAAGATGAAACAAAAACGCTCATTGGACAAAACATCAAATACGATTTACAAGTATTAAAAAATTATGGAGTAACAATCAAAAATAAATTGTGGGATACCATGGTAGCTCACTTTCTGTTTATGCCTGAAATGCGCCATAATATGAACATATTAGCGGAAACCTATTTAGATTACCAACCCATTAGCATAGAAGAATTAATCGGCAAAAAAGGGAAAGATCAAATAAGCATGCGCTCTGTTCCTCTTGATATCATTACCAATTATGCAGCAGAAGATGCTGATATCACCTTTCAATTAAAAGAAGCTTTTGAGCCAAAATTAAAAGAAGCCGGTACCGAAAAACTATTTCACGACGTAGAACTACCGTTAATAGAGGCTTTAGCAGGTATGGAACGAGAAGGCATTAACATTGATGTGGCTGGACTCAACGAATTTTCGGCACAACTAAAGGATGATATAGCTAAGGTAGATGCGGAAATTCAGGAACTAGCCGGTACTAAATTTAATATTTCATCTCCAAAACAAGTTGGGGAAATTTTATTTGAATACCTGAAGATTGTTGATAAACCTAAGAAAACAAAAACAGGGCAATACGCTACCGGTGAAGACATTTTATCTAAGCTCGAAGGCAAGCATCCTATCATTTCAAAAATTTTAGATTACCGAGAGTTAGTAAAATTAAAATCGACCTATGTCGATACACTACCATTATTGGTAAACGAAAAAACAAATCGCATACACACCACATTTAATCAGGTAGTAGCGGTTACAGGGCGTTTGAGCAGTGATAATCCTAACTTACAAAATATTCCGATTAGAACCGAACGTGGCAGGCAAATACGTAAAGCCTTTATTCCTCGTAACGAAGACTACGTTTTACTAAGTGCCGATTATTCTCAAATAGAATTGCGCATCGTTGCTTCCATAAGTGGTGATCCTAATATGTGTGAGGCCTTTAATTCGGGGAAAGACATTCATACGGCTACTGCCGCAAAAGTATATGGCATTGAAGAAGCAGATGTGACTAAAGAAATGCGCTACAAAGCAAAGAGTGTCAACTTTGGTATCATCTATGGGCAAGGTGCTTTTGGCTTAGCCGAAAATTTAAATATTCCTCGTGTTGAAGCGAAGCAGTTGATTGATAATTATTTTGCGCAATATGGTTCTATTAAAACTTATATGGATACCGAAATAGAATTTGCGAAGGAACATGGTTATGTGCAAACTTTATTAGGCCGTAAACGTTGGCTCAAAGACATTAACTCAAATAATGCAACTGTTCGTTCTTATGCAGAACGGAACGCTATTAATGCGCCTATACAAGGTTCTGCTGCTGATATGATAAAAGTAGCGATGGTTAATATACATAATGAATTAAAAACAATGAATGTGAAATCAAAAATGATTTTGCAAGTACATGATGAATTAATATTTGACGTGTATAAACCAGAACTTGATTTGATTAAGCCTATGGTAGAAAAACACATGAAAGATGCCTTGCCTTTGAAAGTACCTGTAGAGGTGGGAATGGGAGTTGGTGTAAATTGGTTAGAGGCGCATTAATAATTAGTGTGATTATTCCGTAACATTAAAACGGAGGGGAGAGAGGTGGGGGATTACAAAATATGTTTTACAATACATATATTGATTTTAAGATTTATTTTATACATTTGATTAATTAGTTAAATAAATAGTTTTTGGCATGAAAATTTTAAAGACATACATGAACTCAATAGTTCAAATAATTTTTCCATTTGTATTAATGTTAATTCCCTTTTCGTCTTTTTCTCAGACGATTGTTAAAACATGGGAGGTAAATCATTCAGAAATGTTTGTAGATTATAAAAGTACTATTGATTCCAATAACCATATACATGCTATAACACATGGTTCATCTGCAACTAGTGCTCCATATCAATGTTCTAAATATGATGGGGGCGGTAGCCTTTCCAGTACTTTCAGCACCATAATTTCCGGAGGCGCCAATGATTTTAAAATGACTTCTATGGCCATAGATAATAATGGGAACCGAGTTATAGTGGGGCACACGACTGGAAATTTCAATCCATCTGCTGGTTGCTACCAATCTGCTTTTGGTGGAGGTTTATATGATGGATTTATTGAAGTAGTAAATAATACAAATCAAATATTGTGGTCAACTTTTTTTGGTGGTCCAAATATCGAGGAAATTTCATCCTGCTGCACAGATGTTAATGGCAATGTATACATTACGGGTGTAACTAGAAGTTTTCAAGGCATTGCAAGTCCAGGTGCTTTTCAAACTCAAAATAACACTGACACCATAACATCGGCTTATGGAAATTATGGGTGTGAATTATTTGCCGCTAAATTTAATTCATTTGGAGTACTGCAATGGAGTACCTATTTCGGTTCTAAGATGGATGAAACGCAAGGTTATGGTGGATATGTTAATGGAGGAGGAGAAGGCAAAAGTATTGCAGTCGACAATAACGGGAATGTTTTTATTATTGGCTACCAAGAAAATAACTATGCAATCGTCGGTAATTTAGTTCTTTCGACACCAGGTTCATTTTTTCCAAATTATGATTATTCTATAACTCATTCTTCTGCGTGTTTTTTGGTGAAATTTGACACAAATGGGAATAGAGTTTGGTGCACGTATTTACCTGGAGAGACATATGGTTGTCAAACTGACAACCAAAACAATATTGTCGTATTTGGCCAAACAAGATCTAATACTTTGGTATCTTCGTCAAATGCACCACAGCCAAATCTTTCCGTTGCATCCGACGGTTTTATTATTAAATTTAACACCAATGGCGCTCCTATATGGGGCACTTACCTTGGAGGAAATGGTGATGAAGGTATATTTTCGTGTGAAACTAATACAAATGGGGATTTATTAGTTTGTGGAAATACTTCCTCTACAAACAATATTTCAACACCAAATGGCCCCCAACCAAACTTAAGTGTTAACCCCCCCTGGACAAACTCCAATGCTTTCTTGGTGAAATATGACAATAGTGGTAATAGGATTTGGGGCACTTATTTCAATGATAATTTCGATAATACATATGGTATGTCTTGTCTTTTTGGTAACGGATTTTACTATCTACTAGCTAACGGGGCAATCGATAGTTATATCATAAAATATTCAGAAAGCTTGAGTAGTGTTAACGATATTAAATCAGACGATAATGCTTTAAATGTCTTTCCAAATCCTTCTTTAGATGGACATTTGAATATAGATATTAAAGGGAAACAAAATCATGTTCAAAGTTTAGATGTATATAATTTATTTGGAGAAAAGTTATATTCAAACATTAAATTTAATTCAAATACTTTAGATCTTTCTTTCCTTACTTCAGGAATATACCTTCTTAAACTTAGCGTAAATGAACAAGTATGCGTAAGAAAGATTATCATAAAGTAAAAATATTTTCTGCCCTTGTCGGTGTTATTAATAACAATCACAATTGTATAACATAAACTGCTGCTGGTAACATAATCAGTGGCAGGAGAGTAGAAATAATTAATCAAAAAATAGCTGTTGGTGAAAACACCGACAGTGGCTATAAATTACTTTCCCACAAGCCTATGTGATATAAAAACACTGTTGGTGATAAAACCAAAAGTGGAAAAAATATTTATTTTGTTTTCTTCGGGATTTTGTAACCTATTTTCGTGCGAGGTTTTTTGATAGTTTTTTTCTCTAATAATTCATCTAAATACTGAAAAACAAGTTCGATGTTTTTGTCATGATTAATGACTTTCTTTTTAATATATTCTATTTCTAATTTCAACTCAGTATTACTTAAAATCATTTTACGAAGTGCAATAAAGGCTCTCATTATTGCAATATTTATTTCTCTGGCTCTTTTACTTTTCAAAACACTTGATAACATTGCAACTCCCGTTTCGGTAAACGCAAAAGGATTGGCTCCTCCTAAAGATTGCTTGGAAGGTATCACATTTTGTGATACCACCATTTCGATCTCCTGCTCCGATAGTATAAACATAAAATCATGAGGAAATAAATCTAAATTTCTTCTTACCGCCTGTTTTAAAGCCCTGTTTTCCACTCCATAAATTTCCGCTAAATGTACATCAAGCATTATTTTTTCACCCCTTAAAACTAGAATCTTTTTTATTATGGTTTCTTCGGGTATTAGTAGTTCTGATTTTATTTGCTTCATATTAACTCAATTATATGGTATCACATTTTGTGATATCAGTTTAAAGCAAAAATAATTTATTTTATAGTGGGCTACTGCTACAAATTGTAGCATTTGTAAATTGCTTAATTTTTCTGCCCTTGTTGGTGTTATCACCAACAAGAAGAATAACAATTTAATACATCTACTGCTGGCGGTAATATCCAAGTAGTGGGAGATCAAAATTAACTGATGAAAAAAATAGCTGTTGGTGAAAACACCGACAGTGGCTATAAATTATTTTATACTAACTATTTTTTTTATAGCCAATTTGCTTTCGCTCTTTTTGGCTTGTTTCCTGTTTATCTTTTTGCAGTAAATAATTAATGGCTTCGTAAACATCTTTAAACTGTTTATTGTATGTTTTTTCAAGCTCTTTGAGTTTATTATTTAATTCAGTGTTTGTTAAAGCAAATTGTTTTAAAGCAATAAAAGCTCTCATAATAGCAATATTTACATCAATGGCTTTGTCGCTATTTAATATGCCGCTTAACATGGCCACGCCTTGTTCAGTAAAGGCAAAAGGACTTGACGGGCTAAATCGTCCTGGGAGGTTATCCCAATTTGGGATAAGCTGACATTCCTCCTTTGTTATCTGAAACATGAAATCATCAGGAAAACGCTTGATATTTCTACGTACTGCTCTTTTTAGAAGTCTTGTTTCAGTTTCATACAGTTCCGCTAAATCAAAATCTAGCATAACTTTTTGTCCTCTTACTTCATAAATTTTTGTTTGAATCACTTGTAATTGCATCTTTCTATAAATTATCACGCCATGGCGTGAGTTTCTCTTGGAGCAAAAATAATTTATTTTATAGTTGGTTTCTGCTACAATTTGTAGCATTTGTAAAACACTTAATTTTTCTGCCCTTGTCGGTGTTATTAACAACAAGCACAAAAAAAGCTCCTGCTGTTATAGCAGGAGCTTTTAAATTATTTGTAAACTAATATCTTAATTAATAGCAGGTAAATAACTATAGTTCTTACTATACTCCAACATTTGATTGGTGAAGTTAGAAGGATATTCTACTTTCACATCTACAATCTTTCCGTCTTTCATAGTAGGTACTAATTTTGGTTGAATAAAACCTTGATACGGTGCCATTGCTAGTTTTTTATAACGTTCCAACACTTCTTTGTGTAACGCTAAATCTACTTTTACGCCGTAATTTTCAATTAAATCTTTACCGGCTTTGTAATCTCCTTGAGATTTAATGCGCTGTAATTCTTTTAATAATTCGCCAAACAACACGCGTAATTTTAAGTAATCGTTGATTACAAAAAATGTTTTACCGTTTTCTACTTTTTTCTCAATCACTTTGTCTTTCTTGCCTTTTTCTAATGCCCATTTGGCAATCATTTGACGATTACGCATGTGTGCTTCTTCAATGTTATCGCCTAATTTTAAGCGAGATAATTGAACCATTAATCCTTTTGTGATGTATTCATCGTAAGAAGCTTTACCATAATCGAGTGATGGCATCACTCCTAACTCAACTAATTTTTGATCCATCAAATAATACAAAGCAACTAAATCGGCACGTCCTTCTTCTAAAGCAGATGCATAATTTTTTAATGTTTCGTGAGGCTGGCCAATACCTGGTTCTATTTGTCCGCTTGCGTGACCGATTACTTCGTGCATATCAGTATGCAATTTATCTGCTAAACCAGCATATTCCAATACATTTTTCTTGATAGCATCATTGTAATAAAATTCATTCACAACACTTCCACCAGCTGCTTTTTCATAAGCCTCCACAATGTTTCCTAAGTTTACAGATTTAGAACCATGCGTTTCTCTGATCCATTCATTGTTTGGTAAATTAATACCAATTGGTGTAGAAGGCGCTGCATCGCCACTTTCCATTACTGCATTAATTACTTTTGCAGAGATTCCTTTCACATTTTTCTTTTTATGCTGTGGCAACAATGTTGAATTATCTTCAAACCATTGAGCGTTAGCACCAATAGTAGCAATACGTTTAGAAGCTTCAAAATCTTTTACCGAAACAACAGATTCAAAAGAACCCTTTTTTCCTAATGGATCTTCGTATACTTCAATAAACCCATTAGTGACATCAATAGCACTTTGTGTATCTTTTACCCAAGCAATATTATAATCATCAAAATCTTTTAAAGAACCTGATTTATAAAATTGCACCAATTTATCGATGGCTAATTTTTGTTCAGGATTTTCTGCAACAGTAGATGCTTTCTCTAACCAATACACAATTTTCTCAATAGCTTGTGTGTACATCCCTCCTACTTTCCAAGTTTTTTCTTTTATCACACCATTCTCTTTAATTAATTTGCTGTTTAAACCAATCATTACAGGCATAGTATCAGTCTTATTGGTTAGCTTTTCATAAAAAGCTATCGCTTCTTTTTGATTGACTCCCTCGTAAAAATTGACAGCCGAACTTGTTATCAAATCTTTACTGGCATCTAAACTTACTTTTTTAGGGGCTATTTTCGGATCATAGATAATAGGCAATATACGAGCTTCAAAATCTTTTATTGACTCACCTGATTTTAATGGCAACTGAGATGCTTCAGTAGAAGCAATTAGTTGTGCAAAAAATTCTTGAGAACATTCTGGAAAGAACTTCTCACTACCATAATGATGATGAATGCCTCTGCTAAACCACACGCGTTTAGAGTATACCAAAAACTTTTTATAGTCTTCTGAATTCACATCTCCTTTGTAACCATTAACAATGGCG
Organism: uncultured Bacteroidota bacterium; assembly: GCA_903834765.1. Classification (GTDB taxonomy): domain Bacteria; phylum Bacteroidota; class Bacteroidia; order B-17B0; family Aurantibacillaceae; genus UBA4416. The sequence goes on along the minus strand of CAILKE010000055.1, from coordinate 114,955 downwards.
TCAATAGTTTTGCGAACTGTTAAATTGAATTTATAATTTTGATCCCATGTAATGTCTCGTCCGCATAATGCTGCTTCTGATAAATAATACAACAACTCTTTTTGTTGAAGAGACAATTGATCAAATCCAGGAATTTCATAACGCAAAATTCTTAGATCAGCGAACTGTTCACTTACATACTCAAATGGCTTAGATGTATCACTCTTAATAGTGTCTTGATTAGTTTTAGTGATAGTACTGTTATAATCTGACTGATTAGATTTGCAAGCGCTTAATGCTAAGGCTGCTGTAATAGGGATGAAAAAAAGTTTAGAATTCATATTATGATTTTTTTGTTTACAAGAATAACCAATTTAATAAGCTTTTGCAAGTAGTTTTAGCATTCTGTTTAATTAATTATATTTGTTTAGATGAATGTTAAACAACTTATATTATATATTCTATTAATATTGTGCGGTACTTCTAAAGCCCAAAGTTTTAAGAAGAATTTATTATCTGCAAATTCATTACATTTTCATCATACAATATATGTGTATGGCTATGAGCAACAAAAAAGTGAATTACTTTTCAAATGCTTTGCGTTTGACCAAACACTGCATCTGAAAGATAGTATAGATTTCAATTTAGGCAAACACAAGCCTATGGACTATTTAGAAACATCTGTTGACACTGTTCATGATGTCATTAATTTTTATTTTCAATTAGCTGACGAAAAAAATGTAGTTACCCTTTTGCGTTTAAATGATACCTTAGGAAAAATATGTAGTACTAATAATTATGATGCGAATCATATTAATTCAATCCTTGCTTTTAACGATGAAACTTATATTTATAAGCAAGCGTTATATGTAATTCGAACGAGTAAAGATACAAGTGGCACTCAATTTTATTTGAATAAATATCAATTAAAGTCTCTACTAAAGCCCTTTGAATATGATGATAAATGGCAATTTGCTTTCGAGCGGGAATTCATCAATCTTGCAACGGTTGTTTATGCTGACAGTAATTACCTCATGGTTTATGTTAATGTGAGTGATGGGGCAAAAAAAGGTCAATGGATGCTGCGCATTAATGCAATTACTGGAAAACTAATTAAAGGCACTCGCCTTGGTTCAAAACTCGATGCTAAAAATTATTTATACTCCAATTCCAACTATGACCAAAAAACAAAGAGTATTGCAGTTATTGGAAGTATCTATGAAAAAGAGATGATCGACTTTAAAAATAACACGTCCAATTTCATCAACCTTTCTAAACGCCATCAACTATTTTTAATTTGTATGGATAGTTTAGGCGAAGTGATTACAAAGACAGAAAAATTAATTGCTTTGCCCTTGCAAACAAATAACCAAAAGTTCACAAACTCTTATCATTTAAAAATTCGCGATTTCAAAAAAACAGAAACGGGATTTGATGTGTGGACAGATATGTATGAACAAACTCTTCCTAATACCTTTGTTTACTATAGTTCGTGGCATATTGACATTACTCGCAACGAATTAGATTACGATATCATACCTTCTCGTTTTTTAATTGCGACTAAAGCAATTCCGAAATTTATTAGCTACACCAAAGGTGATACCTATGGTAAATTTATCCTAGATAACATTAGTAACTTTGATGCATTCATGTTCAAAAAACCATTAAATCCCGTTGTCATTAAAACGGCAATTGACGATATTGGTAATACTTTTTTTGTTGTTAAAAAAACAGATATTTTAATAGGAAACAAAAGCTACAACTATGTATTTGTTGGCAAAAAAGGATTAGAAAACAACGTACTTTTAGATTGCGCCAAAGATCAAAAAGGAAACATTTATTTTACCAAGATGACAACTTTTATAAGTTTTACTAACAATATAGAGCATACTTCTTTTGAATTAAAATTAAATACTTTGTAAATTAATATTAATAAATTAAATTTGATAAACTTTAAAACAATCTATGAAAAATAAATTACTATTCATTTTTGTATGCTTTTTAAATATTTCATTTTTAAAAGCACAATGTACTGCATCATTCACTTATACTGTATCAGCGGGAACGGTATCTGTATCTGCAATTGGCTCTAGTGGCACAACATCCTTATATGGATGGCAATGGGGTGATGGTCCTACGGGTGTTGGAACTGGACAAAACACATCTCATACCTATTCAGCAGATGGTACATATTCGGTTTGTTTAACTTATATATCAGTGCTGCCTCCATGCACAACTCAAGTTTGTCAAAATATTACAATAACAACTGTTGGTCTAAACGAAATCGCTAAACATATTAATAAAATCAGTATTAGTCCGAATCCAGCAACAACTTCTGTAAATTTAGATTATTCAGTTACCCAGTTCTCTAAAGTAAGCGTATCGTTATTTGATGTCACAGGACGAATCGTTGATGAAATAGAAACTAATAAGGCTGCTAATATTGGTGACTACTCAAAATATTATAATACAGAAAAATTAAAGTCAGGTTTATATTTTGTCACTTTTAAATCTGATAATTCTTTAGAAACTAAAAAATTGATTATTGAATAATAATTAATTTTCTAAAAGGCCATTTTAACCACTTTTGTTGATTTATTTGATAATAAATTGATGTTTTTTAAATTAACTCATACTTTAAGTTTCCTATCTTATCTAATGCCGCCGTTAAGTCACTTGTAATTCCTATTTTACGACTTTTAGAAGGCAACTTCACGCTTAAATTTTCAACAGCATCTTCTATAAAAAACTCTACATTACATTTGCCTTGCGATGCGCTAAAAATAGCGTCAATATTAGCAATCATTTCTTCATTAATCGCGTTAATATCCATCTTTAATTTCATATTAGTGAAGATTGTTTCTTTAACAGTTTCTAATAATTCTATCTTTTGGACTTTAATTTCTAAACTACCCGGTTGACCATAACGTTCTTGCACTTTCGCTTTTACAAACACAAATAAAGATTTCACCATAAATTTATTGAACTCAACAAAATCTTTTCCAAACAACATCAGTTCCAAAGCACCATGGTAATCTTCAATAATTAATTTACCAAAGGCATTACCCGTTTTACTAGTGCGCTGTTCCGAGCCTGTAACAATACCACCAAAAGTGACTTCTTTGCCTTTAAATGGTTCCAAGCCTGCTTTTAATTGAGCACAATTCGCATTGCATTTATGATTAATAACTAACTTGAATGGATCTAAGGGATGTCCAGAAATAAAAAATCCTACCACTTCTTTTTCACGCGCTAATTCTTCTAATTTGCTCCAAGGCTCAATTTTTGTAGGTAATTGAGGCTCTGTAATTTCCACTTCATCATCCCCACCAAATAAACTTGCTTGAGCTGTATCATTCCCTAAAGCCATTTGATTACTATATTTAATGAGTTTATCTGTCAATGTTTGGCCATCCATATCAAGCGTAAAAAACATGGCGCGATGCATACCTTCCATTGCATCAAATCCACCGGCTAATGCTAAACCTTCTAACGATTTTTTATTAACGCATTTACTATCCAAACGTTTTGCTAGATCAAAAACAGAAACAAATTTTCCATTGGCATTTCGTTCTTCTATAATATTATTTACTGTATTCTCTCCTACTCCTTTAATAGCGCCCATTCCAAAACGAATGTCTGTACCACCTGGTATTACTGCAAATTTAGCGAAACCTTCATTAATATCTGGACCTAATACTTTTACACCCATTCGTTTACACTCTTCCATTAAAAATGAAATGGCATCAATACTACCTGCATGATTTAAAACAGAAGCCATAAACTCGGAAGGGTAATGCGCTTTAATATAGGCCGTTTGAAAAGCTACATAAGCATAACAGGTAGAATGAGATTTATTAAAAGCGTAACTAGCAAAAGCTTCCCAATCTTTCCAAACTTTTTCAGAAACAATAGGATCATGCCCATTTGCTTTACAATTGTCAATGAACTTACCTTTCATTTTATCCAATGTGTAACGATCTTTTTTTCCCATTGCTTTTCGCAACGTATCGGCATCACCTTTTGTAAAGTTTGCTAATTTTTGAGACAAACGCATTACCTGTTCTTGATAAACTGTGATACCATAAGTTTCTCCTAAGAATTCATCCATTCCCTCCAAATCCATCACAACAGGCTCTCTGCCATGTTTACGATTAATGTAATTAGGAATATATGCAATTGGTCCGGGTCGATATAAGGCATTCATTGCAATTAAATCATTAAAAGAATCTGGTTTCAAATCCTTCAACGATTTTTGCATACCTGCACTCTCATATTGAAACACACCGTTGGTTTCTCCTCGTTGAAATAACTCGTATGTTTTTTTATCATCTAATGGAATCGCATCAATATCAATATCGACTCCATGATTTTCTTTGATATATTTTAAAGCATCTTTTATAATGGTTAAGGTGCGTAAACCCAAGAAGTCCATTTTCAGTAGACCTGCGCTTTCCGCAACGGAGTTATCAAATTGCGTTACGAGCATCTGACTATCTTTTGCTTTAGTAACCGGAACAAACTTTACCATATCATCTGGCGTGATGATAACCCCACAAGCATGGATACCAGTGTTTCTTAAGCAACCTTCTAATTCATAAGCTTGTTTTAAAACATCTGCTTCTGGTGTTTTTTCTTCCGATAATTTTCTAAAACTATACGATTGGTCTATAACCTCGCGTTTGTCTTTTATCTTTTCTAAATATTTCGGATCAATGCCTTCAGGCTTTAATAAAGCTTTTAGCTTAGCATCTAAACTATCAGGGAACAACTTCGCTAATCGATCGGCGTCTGGCAATGGTAAATCCAAAACACGCGCTGTGTCTCTAATTGCCGATTTACCGCCCATTGTACCGTAAGTAATAATTTGAGCTACTTGATTGGCACCGTATTTATTAATAACATAATCAATTACTTTATCTCGACCTTCGTCGTCAAAGTCAATATCTATATCAGGCATACTGATACGATCAGGATTTAAAAAACGCTCGAAGAGGAGATCAAATTTAATTGGGTCAACATTGGTGATCCATAAACAATATGCAATAGCGGAACCCGCAGCAGAACCACGTCCCGGACCTACAGCTACTCCCATTTTACGAGCTTCCGCGATGAAGTCAGCTACAATTAAAAAGTAACCGGGATAACCCATTCGCTCAATCGTTGTTAACTCAAATGCAATACGATCTTTCGTTTCGTCATTCATTTCTGGATAACGTTTACGAGCGCCTTCCCATGTTAAATGCGACATGTAAATAAATTGCTCTGCAATTACACGCATCTCAGCTTTCTGAATTTCAATTGCTTCAAGAGAAAAGTTTTTATCTGCCCAACCTTTTTCTTTTAACGCAATAATGCGCTCATGCGAAGCATCTATCTCCAAAACGTTTGCTTCAATAAAATTGTCTGCAATTTCAAACTTAGGTAATAAGATGTCTCGTCCTAATTTAAACTGTTCTATTTTTGCTACAATCTCATTCGTTGTTTCAATAGCCTCTGGCATATCTTTAAACAACGCAATCATTTCTTTTGGTGATTTAAAATAAAACTCTTTCGTTGGTAAGCCGTATCTAAAACCTCTTCCTCGTCCAACAGGATTCGCTTTCTTCTCGCCATCTTTCACACATAATAAAATATCATGCGCATCAAATCCTTTTTTATCTAAATAATAATTGCTATTGGCAGCAAAATATTTCACGTTGTGCTTTTCTGCAAATTTTAGCAAAACTGAATTCACATGATCTTCTTCTTGCAAATCATGACGATTTAACTCGACATAAAAATCATCTCCAAATAATTCCTTATACCATAAAAAAACTTCTTCTGCTTGTTCTTCACCAACATTTAAAATCAAGGAAGGAATTTCAGCTTGTAAAGAGCCAGTTGTTGCAATTAATCCGTCTTTATATTGAAGTAATAAATCTTTATCAATTCGAGGTACGTAATAAAATCCATCTATTAATCCAACCGAACTTAATTTTGATAAATTTTGGTACCCTACTCTGTTTTTAGCTATGAATACTTGCGTGTAGCCATTATCTTGTTTTGATTTATCTTTATGATCTTTACATATAAATAATTCACAACCTATAATACATTTTAATTCATTTTGTAAATCACCTTCTTTTTCGCCTTTAGATATTTCGGCATTAGCATCCTTTACACTTTTATTGTGTTTATCAATTGCTTGCCAAAATAAAAATGCACCATACATATTTCCATGATCCGTTAATGCAACGGCCGGCATATTATAAGTGATCGCTTTTTTAACTAAGTCTTTAACATCACTGGTAGATTGGAGAACGGAGAACTGGGTGTGATTATGAAGATGTGTAAAATTTAATTTCTCAACTTCAACAGTAGAGGTTTTTGCTTCACCTTTCTGAGTCTTAACTTCTACTTTTTGATTTTTACGATCTTTCCAATTTTGTTCGTGTTGATATAGAGCTGTTAAATCAGGTGCTACATAATTAATGATTTGCAAATCTGTTGGTGCAATCTCTTTAACTTTTGTAATCCCGCGTTTAATGATTTCAAAAAATGCTTTCGCTGTAGCTGTTACGTCAAATGCAGCATTGTGAGCTTCTGCAAACGATTCGTTAAATAATTTTGCATATAACTCAGTTAACGTTGGCCATTTAAATTTACCACCTCTACCGCCTGGAATAGCACAATACGCTGTTGTTTCATCATTCTTAGTATCAATAAAAAGTTTTTCCGTTAATATTTCAGGCAAACCACAACGCAATAATTCAGCACCAATAATATTAATATCAAACTCAATATTATGTCCACACAAATACTGTGTTTGATTTACTACCTCAACAAATTCATTTAAAACAGTTTTTAAATCTTGTCCTTCCTCAATAGCACGTTCATTTGTAATGCCATGTATTTGAACAGCATTAAAGGGAATAGTGTATCCTTCTGGTTTAATAATAATAGAATTACTCTTAATTAAATTACCATTAAAGTCGTGCAATTGCCAAGCTACTTGTACCATGCGAGGCCAATTATCAGAGTCTGTTAACGGAGCTTTATAGTCACGAGGTAAGCCAGTAGTTTCGGTATCAAAAATTAAAAACATAGTGTTGTAGATCAGAGTAAAATGTATTCCTTAAAGTTAAAGAATTTAAAAACTCTAAAGGAAGTATGTTGAAAAGTTTGGATTATTAAAATATCATTAAACCTATTTTAACAAACTATCATTTACCTTAGTAAGTGTGCGGTGGGTTTTGCCAAAACGGTGCGAAATCCTAGTTTTTCTGTTGGAGCTGAAGCGTGGAATGTGTGAAGAAAAACGGATTTGGCGTTTTGGCTTGATTTTTTTCTTCTTTTTCATCAAGGAAAAAGAAGACGAAAATGATTCGCATTTATTAAATATAATAAATATTAATTTCTCTCTACCCAATCCCCATTTTCTTTTATTAGCTCTATCAATTCGTTAACAGCATTTTCACTGGGTACGTTTTTCTTCACTACCTCTTTACCTTTATATAAAGATATTTTACCAACACCAACACCTACGTAACCATAATCTGCGTCTGCCATTTCTCCTGGACCGTTAACAATACAACCCATGATACCTATTTTGATACCTTTTAAATGATCAGTAACCGTGCGGATTTTAGCAGTTGTTTCTTGTAAATCAAATAACGTTCTTCCACAGCTCGGACAAGATATATATTCCGTTTTACTAATTCGAGTGCGCGTAGCTTGTAATATCCCAAATGAAGTTGAATTAACTATTTGTGGCGATGTGCAATGTTGTTGCTTTAGCCAAATACCATCTCCTAAACCATCTAACAATAAAGCACCAACTTCCGCCGATGAACCCAACTGAAAATCTTCTTCACTAATATTATTATAGTTGCGTTTGATAATTACTGGTAATTTTATGTCATGCTCAGCAAGCGTCACAAATAACCTTCGTAATTCAGCCATAGCGTGAGAATTTAGGGTGTCAAAGACCAGTACAACATTAGTGACTGATTTCAACCTCGTTAAAAAATCAACCGTTAAAAGTTGTTTAGTAACTACCACAAAATTTATTTCTGAAGACTTTTTTTCACTTTCAAAAAATTGTTCTCCAATAAATAAAGGATATTGTCTAACTGGTTTTGCAATTAATTCCCAAACATCTGCATTATTAATGATGCCAAGGGTTCCGGGTATTTCAAAATCAGGTTGATGATCACCTGCAAAAATATAATCACAAGCCATATCAGTCAGATTCCATTTATCTAACGGAATAGAATAATTATAACCAACTGCAAATAAACTAGCTGCAGAAATTGAGTCCCTCTTACTATAATCAGCAATCACGCGTGGTACGTTATGTCCACCGATATTTGATACAAGAGTACTTTCACGTCTTTCATATTCATATGGATTATAAGACAATTGGATTTTCCCTTGTTCTATTTTTAAAGGTTCTATAGTGTCGTGCGAACTTCTATGCTCGTATCGTTTAATTAAATCTCTAGCCACAGGCATTTCAAATTCAGGATCTTCCGTCAAAGATACACGAACTGTATCGCCTAATCCGTCTTCTAACAATGCACCTATTCCAACTGCTGATTTGATGCGGCCATCCTCTCCATCACCAGCCTCTGTTACACCTAAATGCAATGGGTAATTACGATTGGTTTCAATCATTTTTTGCACCAACAAACGATAAGCTTCCACCATCACCTGCGTGTTACTTGCCTTCATCGAAATTACAATATTTTGATAATTCAAGTCTTCGCAAATTCGTAAAAATTCAAAAGCAGATTCTACCATTCCTAACGGCGTATCACCATACCTACTTAAAATACGATCACTCAAACTACCATGATTAGTGCCTATTCGCATAGCAGTTCCATATTCTTTACAAATATTTACTAAAGGTGTAAATCGATTTCTGATGCGTTCCAATTCTTTTTCATATGCAGAATCAGTATATTCTATTTCTTCAAATTTCTTTTTATCAGCATAGTTACCAGGGTTTACACGAACCTTCTCAATCACTCGTGCAGCATATTCCGCAGCGTTTGGTGTAAAATGAATATCAGCTACAAGTGGTGTATCAAAACCGGCTGCTCGTAATTCTTTTTTTATAACTTCTAAATTCTTTGCTTCATTCATACTCGGTGCCGTAATCCTTACTAACTCACAACCAGCCTCAATCATTCTAATACTTTGGGAAACAGTTGCCTTTGTATCCATTGTGTCTGTAGTTGTCATACTTTGAACACGAATAGGATTTGCACCGCCGATACCAATATTACCACACATCACTTCGCGTGTTAAAAATCGTTTATACTGAGTTAAACTATTACTGTAAGGTAAATATAATTTCATCGTTTTAGGTTTTATTTTTTATCTCCATTCCACCATTTTTAAGCTGATCACTAGGGAGTGGTTGTTATACTTTTTATTTTACTTCTCCTCTTTCTATGTCATATCTTCAATCTCTCTCTTCCACTAAAACAGTTTATATAAAAGTGGCTTACTCGGACTTGCATCATTTTCAAAACTTGCAATTTGCAAATTTAAAATATAAGTCCCGTCAACTATTTCATTAGGCACATAAATAAATTCAGTAATAGTTTTATGAAATTGTGTATTTGATGGGTATTGCCAAAACGCATGATGCGCTAATAATTTACCATCATCATTTTCCCTATCAATGGATGGCATATCTATAAGCAAATGCTCTATTCCAATTGAGTTCAAAAATAGAATAGCATCTTCTAACATATATGGAGGATTGGTATTTGAATACTGCATCGTTAATTTATTCAAACCGTTGGATAATGTTCTAATAACAATTGCTTCGGGTTTCAAATTATCCAACGATTCTTCTAATTGTTTTTTAGTAATCACATAATCTCCATTCTCTAATAATGTAGGCATAATGGTCACAACCTCTGCCAAAAACATAAACTGTTTTAAACATTTATTGATTGTTATAAACTCTTTACTAATATGACCTACACACTCAGTATGAGTGCCATTTCCATGAGGATTAAATGACACTTTTCTGAAATTTGTGCAGCCACCTTTACTTACATCACAAATCGTATTTCCATAAGTTAACGATTCTAATTTCATAGGCTCCACATACCATGCACTTGCACTATTTTTATCTGTACTTAATGGCATTGATATATCAATGGGTTTATAAAAATCAATTTTATAATCTTTACCTTTATGGAAAATAGAACCTATCATTATTTGTATTTTAAATCGTATAAATGTACTAACTGTTTCATTTCTCTTTTAGAGAAATTTCATTTTTTTTAAAGAAAGGATTTCCATAATTTATAAAAAAACTAAGTTCGATATTTAATTACGAATGTTAACATAAAATCACACTCATTGTTTTACAAAAAAAATACAGAATTAAACCTCCTAATAATGATATTGAGTTGTTTTTAACAAAAAAAAGTTCGAAAAGTTTGATTTTTTAAAATTTAGCTATATCTTAGTCCCCTAAGTATATTGCACTATATTAAACCTAAAATAAAATTGGTATTATTATGAAGAAAATTTTCACCACTTTAACTGTTGCATTAGCAGCAATTACAAGCGTTTCGTTCGCTCAGCAAGACCCGCAATTCACTCAGTTTATGCACAGTAAATTGATTTATAACCCTGGTTATGCAGGTACAAGTGAGGCAATTTGCGCTAATGTGCTAGGGCGTCAGCAATGGGTTAATTTCCCAGGTGCACCAAAAACAGGTTTATTAAGTTTTGATATGCCAATTGGTCGTTTACCAATTGCAATCGGTATTAACGTAATGAGTGATCAAATAGGTGCTTCTAAAACTTTCTTTGGTCGATTAGCATTAGCTTATAACCGCCACATTGGTGCAGGTGTGTTAGGTGTAGGAATTGATGCTGGGGTAATTAACCAACAATTTACTAATAATTGGATAACGCCAGACGGTAATACCGCTCAAGATCCAAATATTCCAGGGTATCAATCAAATACTTCAACAACTTTAAATGTAGGTATAGCTAAAGCAACTTATGATTTAGGGTTTGGAGTTTATTATGGTATTGCTAATAAAATGTACGTAGGGATATCTTCTTCTCACTTAACAGCGCAAGATATAGCACAAAGCAGTACTATTAAATATCAAATAGCTCGTCACTATTATTTAGTTGGAGGTTATACGTTCGAATTAGGAGAGGGTGGAAAACATGGAATCAATCCAAATGTAAAAGTTAAATCAGACGCCGCTTCTACGCAATTAGATATTAACTTAACATATATATATAACAGAGCATTATCAGTTGGTTTAACTTACCGCATGCAAGATGCGATTGCTCCAATGATAGGTTATAAATTCCCAATGGGTCTTCGAATTGGTTACTCTTATGATATTACCTTATCTAAAATCAAAGGATATAGCGCTGGCACTCATGAGATTTTACTAGGCTTCTGCTTTAAACCTAAAAAAGAACCTAAAGTAAGTACTTATCAAAATCCAAGATTTTTAGATTAATTGTAACCTTTAAAAAAAAAGTACGTTAAAGTCCCTTACAACTTATATTTTAAATTGTTAATAAAGTGTTAATAAGATAAAATGTAACTAATTCAGAAGTTAGGGATTATAAACAACAAGAACGCGACATAAAATTAAACATAAATTTTATTTAGCAAAAAAACTAAACAAACAGCACTATGAAAAAACTAATTTTGTTAGCTTCGTTTATTGCAATTGTTACAGGCTGTAACAAACGTGTCGGTGAGTTAATTGGAGTTCAAGGCAGAGAAAAATGGTTTCAACCGGATCCATTTGGTACAATGTATATTCCGATGGGATCTTATCATATGGGTCCAAGTGATGAAGAAGTAACGATGGCACACACTGCTCACTCTAAAATGGTATCGGTTCAAGCTTTCTATATTGACGATTCTGAAATTTCTAATAATGAATATCGTCAGTTTGTGTTTTGGGTTCGTGACTCAATAGCAAGAAAATTATTAGCAAACGGTGGAGGCCCAGATGCAGAAGAATTTAAAATAGAGCAAGCTGATTATTTAGCTATGCACCCTATTTATACCGGTGATAATAATCTACAAGACCCCTATATTAATTGGGATTCTAAAATAAAATGGGATAGCGATAATGAAGATTATCGATTAGATTTACAGCCAATGTACTTGCCTGAAGGAGAACGTTTTTATAATCGTAAAGAAATAGATTCACGCAAGTTAAATTATGAATACTATAGAATTGATATTCGTTTAGCAGCGTCTAAATCAAATCGTTTTATTCCACAAAAGTCGCCAGATATTCAAGATGCTGCTCACGAATACAAAAAAGCAGATTATATCAATGGTGTTAATTTAAGTGACGGTGTTAACGGCGTGCCAGGTACACCTTCAACCCCGGTTGCAGATCCTGGTAAAGACCCAAAAACATTAGGTACATATAATGTGTCTGATCAAGTAGCTGTTGGACAAGGTAATTATGTTCCTCGTGAACGTAAAGGTGTTGATCGTTCAGTATTTATTTTAAAAGACATTATTAATGTTTATCCTGATACATTAGCTTGGGTGCATGATTTTACATACTCCTTTAACGAACCAATGACTAATATGTATTTTTGGCATCCGGCTTACGATGATTATCCAGTTGTTGGGGTAACTTGGAAACAAGCCCGAGCATTTAGTATTTGGCGTTCCAACTTATTAAATAATTATTTAATTGGAACTGATCAATCAATTGTAAATGATTTCCGTTTACCTACTGAGTCAGAATGGGAATATGCTGCTCGTGGTGGGAATGATTTATCTCCATATCCTTGGGGTGGTCCATACATTCGTAATGCTAGAGGTTGTTTCTTAGGTAACTTTAAACCATTACGTGGTTCTTATATTGATGACGGTGGATTCCATTCTTTATATGTTTATGCATACAATCCTAACGATTATGGATTATACTGTATGGCTGGTAATGTAGCTGAGTGGACAAGCAATGCATTTGATGAGTCATCTTATGATTTTGCACATGACTTAAATCCTGATTACGTTTATGAAGCTCAAGATAAAGAAGCAAACGTATTAAAACGTAAAGTTATACGTGGAGGTTCTTGGAAAGATGTAGGTTATTATTTACAAGTAAGTTCAAGAACATATGAATACCAAGATACTGCAAAATGTTACATTGGATTCCGTAACGTTATGACTTATTTAGGACGTGATAAAAATGATGAATTTTAATCATTAAGCTCCTAAATTTATATTATCCAAATAAAAATAAACACAAACAAATAAACACAATTAACTAAACAAAAAATCACTAACTAAACAACCTAAAATCATGAGTAAATTACCTAAAATTACCGGAGCGAAAAAAATGTTACACTTAGCTTCTTGTTTTGGCGCTTCTATTGTTATTGTTGGCGCACTATTTAAAATTCAACACTGGCCAGGTTCAGATATTGCGATTATTGCGGGTTTAGGAACTGAAGCGATTTTGTTTATTATGTTTGGATTAGATATTCCTCATGAAGAGTATGATTGGACTTTAGCTTATCCTGAATTAGGTGGAATGGGAAGTCATGAAGAGGAATCTCAGGCTGATAGTGGATTACCTGTTTCAAATCAATTAGATACAATGTTAGCTGAAGCTAAAATTGGTCCTGAATTAATTGAAAGTTTAGGTTCAGGAATGCGTTCTTTAAGTGATAGCGCCTCTAAAATTGGTGATATTAGTAATGCAACAGTTGCAACAAATGAATATGTTTCAAGTGTACAAAGTGCTTCAAAAAATGTATCTCATTTAGCTGATACATACATTAAAGCAGCTGATGCAATGTCTAGCTTAGCTGGATCAAATGATGCTAGTCATTCAATTGGTGAATCATTAAATTCAGTTTCTAAAAATTTATCTGCATTAAATGCAACTTATGAATTACAATTACAAGGCTCAAGAGGTCATTTAGATGCTACTGAGAAATTTTATGGTGGATTAGCTGATTTAATGAAAAACCTTCATGACTCAGTTGAAGATACTAAAAAGTATCGTGCAGAAATGTCTACGTTATCAACTAATTTATCAGCTCTTAACAGTATTTATGGAAATATGTTAGGTGCAATGAATTATAATAAATAATCATCACCCACTTAATGCTAAGTTGAGCTAAGATAACTCTTAGCTCAACTTAATAAAAAATAAACTTAAAATAAACTTAAAATAATATTATAGCACTATGGGAGGCGGTAAAGAAACACCTAGACAAAAGATGATTGGTATGATGTACCTTGTACTAACAGCACTTTTGGCAATGAACGTATCAAAACAAATTTTGCACGGGTATGTTGCAGTGAATGAAAGTATCGAAAAAGCAAAAGAAAACATGCACGAAAATAATGAACGTGTTTTTAAGGCATTTGAAGATATGGCGGCTAATACAGCTGCAGCAAAACCATATTTAGAAAAGGCAATTTTAGCTCAAAAAGAAATTATAGAAACATATAAATATATTGGTTTAGTTAAAACTAAAGTAATTGCCCATACTGAAAAGAAAGATGAAAAAACAGCTGACACCATGCATTTAGAATTCATGGAGAAAACAGGGCAAATTGATAATTACGATGCACCTAGTGGTTTTTTAATTGGGTCAGAAGCAGCTTCTCCAAAAACTGGTGAATTTACTGCTAATGAATTAAAAACTAAATTAAAAGGCTTATATGATAAATTAATTGGAATTGTTGATGGGATGCAAAAAGATACTAAAATTAAATTGCCTCAGGATGATTACGATGCTTTGAAAAAGAAGTTAAAATCCATCGAACCCGATGAAACACCATTTATGGAGGGTAATGTTAAATTTGGATGGGAAGCAAAAAACTTTTATCATTTACCCGAAGCAGCAGTAGTTACAACATTAAATAAAATGCAAGCTGATTTAAAAAACGTGGAAGCTGATATTTTACAAGTGTTCTCCGGAGCAAGTGGAAAATTAGCTATTAAATTTGACGCTATTAAAGCTCGTGTTGTTGCTCCATCTTCATATATTCAAGCTGGCCAACCTTACGAAGCAGATATCTTCTTAGCAGCATCTTCATCAAAATTAGCTAGTGGTGATATGGAAATTATTATTGGTGTTGATTCAGCAGCTGCTGCGGGAGGATCAAAAGGATCTTTGGTTCCGATTGTGTCTGGTGAAGGTAAATATTCTGTAGGTACTGGTGGTCAAGGAGAACAAACATATAAAGGTGTTATTAAATACAAAAACCCTGATGGAACCTTTAAATTTTATCCATTTGGTGGCACATATATGGTTGCAGCACCTGCTTTAGCAGTATCAGCAGAACAAATGAAAGTATTTTATGTTGGTGTACCAAACCCTATATTAGTTTCAGCGGCAGGAGTTTCTCCAACAGACTTACAAGTTACAGCTAGTGGTGGTGGCGCTCGTTTGACTCCAAAAGGTGGTGGAAAATTTGAAGGTGTATTTACAACACCCGGGGAATGTACTATTTCTGCTTCTGCAAAAGGAAAACCTCAAGGAACTTCTAAATTTAAAGTAAAACCTTTACCTAAGCCTGAATTAAAACTAGCAGGTGTTTTTTCTCCTCAAACATTAACAAAAGCACAATTATCTTCTTTAGGAGGTTTAGGTGCAGGTGCTAATGGCTTTGAATTTCAAGCTAATTTCATTGTACAATCCTATGAAGTAGCTGGAAAAAGAAAAGGTAAAGCTAGTCAAGCTGAAGGTACAGGAAATAATTTGGCTGGAGAAGCATTAGATATTGTTAGAAATGCAGATAAGGGCTCCAAAGTATTTATTGATGCCAAAGTGAAAGGGCCAGATGGTAAAACAAATCAAGTTACCTGTGCATTTAAAGTAATGTAATTACGTTAATTAAAAAAAAGGAACCATGAAAAATTTAAAAAGTCTAATATTTGTAGCAATTATAGCTTTTACAGCTATTAATATTCATGCTCAGCCAGGCGTATTTCAACCAGGTGATTATAGAGACGGTATTTATGACAAAGAAAATTCAACTAATAGACGATTTATACCGTACACTCACCTGAGAGAAGCTGATGTTTCTTGGGAAAAACGTGTATGGCGAAGAATAGATATGCGTGAAAAACAAAACCAACAATTATATTATCCTACAGAGATTGTTGTTAGCCGTATTTCTTTGATACAAGTATTATTAAAATATATTTTAATTGGTGAAATCAAAGCTTTTAAAGATGAAGAATTTTCAACCCCTCTAGAATTATCTGAAGTAAGAAAAAAATTAGTGATTCAAAAAGATTCTTCTGAAGTGCCAGAATATGATGATAAGGGAAATGAATACATGGTAAAGAAGCCTGGATTTATTGACTCTACTTGGATTTATTCAAACTTTGTTACTATGGATATAAAAGAAGATTGGTTTTTTGATAAACAAAAGTCAGTATTAGAAGTTCGTATTTTAGGTTTAGGAATAAATGCACTGAAACCTGAAAAGGAAGAGATGGGTCCAATAAATCAATTTTGGGTATACTTCCCAAACTGTCGTCCTTATTTTGCAAAACATGAAGTATTTAATTCAAAAAATGATGCTGAAAGAAGAACTTTTGAAGACATCTTTTGGAAAAGACAATTTTCAAGTACTGCATATAAAGAAACGAACGTATTTGATAGAGATATTGAACGTTATAGTAGAGGTATAGATGCCTTATTAGAATCTGATCGTATCAAAAATGATATATTTAGATGGGAGCATGATTTATGGCATTTCTAAATTAATTCATTAAATTTTAAAATCCTCTGAGTAATCAGGGGATTTTTTTTTGAATCTATTAGTATTATGTTTTAAAAAAAAATAATTGAAATTATTAAAAAGAAAGAATGGAAATTGGAATGCACATAAAAAAACTCCTATAAAAAATATATAGGAGTTCAATTTTATACACAATAATTTATATTACTCTGCTAAAACAATTACTGAATTCTTAAGTACTTCAACTACACCACCTTTAACTGCAAATGAATGTGTAGTATTATTCTCTTCAACTAATTCAATTGTACCACTTTTAAGAGTAGCGATCATGGCAGCATGATTATTTAATAATCCAAAGGAACCTTCGGATCCAGGAAATACCGCTGATTTCACTTGTCCTTCAAATACTTTTTTATCGGGTGTAATTATTTCTAATTTCATTATTTTCAGTTTCTGGTTTAAAGTTTAAAGTTCCAAGTTCAAAAACCTGAAACTTTAAACTAGAAATAATATAACTATTTTGAATCAGCTAAAATTTTCTTACCTTTTTCAATAGCTTCTTCGATGCTACCAACTAAGTTAAATGCAGCTTCAGGATATTCATCTACGTTACCATCTAAGATCATATTAAATCCTTTGATAGTATCTTCAATCGGAACTAATACTCCTTTAAGGCCTGTAAATTGCTCAGCTACGTGAAAAGGTTGAGATAAGAAACGTTGAACACGACGCGCGCGGTGAACAGTTAATTTATCTTCTTCACTTAACTCGTCCATACCTAAAATAGCAATGATATCTTGTAATTCTTTGTAACGTTGTAATGTTAATTTAACACGTTGAGCACAGTTATAATGAGCATCTCCGATAACAGTAGGTGTTAAAATACGAGAAGTAGAATCTAATGGATCTACAGCTGGATAAATACCTAATTCAGCAATTTTACGACTTAATACAGTAGTTGCATCTAAGTGAGCAAATGTAGTTGCTGGAGCTGGATCGGTTAAATCATCCGCAGGAACATAAACAGCTTGTACAGAAGTAATAGATCCTTTTTTAGTTGATGTAATACGTTCTTGCATCGCTCCCATTTCTGAAGCTAAAGTTGGTTGGTAACCTACAGCGGAAGGCATACGACCTAATAAAGCAGAAACTTCAGCACCAGCTTGAGTAAAACGGAAGATATTATCAACGAAGAATAAGATATCACGACCAGGACCAGTTCCATCTCCATCGCGGAAATATTCTGCCATAGTTAATCCAGATAAAGCTACACGAGCACGTGCTCCAGGAGGCTCATTCATTTGTCCGAAAACCAGAGTAGCTTTTGAATCTTCTAAAGCTTTTAAATCTACTTTAGTCAAATCCCATCCACCTTTTTCCATATCATGTTTAAAGGCATCACCGTATTTAATAACGTCTGATTCGATAAACTCTCTTAATAAGTCATTTCCTTCACGAGTACGCTCACCTACACCTGCGAATACAGATAATCCTGCATAAGCCTTAGCGATATTGTTTACCAACTCCATAATCAAAACGGTTTTACCTACACCAGCACCACCGAACAAACCAATTTTACCACCTTTTGAATATGGTTCAATTAAATCAATTACTTTAATACCTGTAAATAATACTTCTGAAGAAGTAGATAAATCTTCGAAGCGCGGAGCGGCGCGGTGAATAGAAACACCATCGTCTTTTTTCATCGTATTGATACCATCAATAGCATCACCTACCACGTTAAATAAACGACCTTTTACTTTATCGCCAATTGGCATTTTAATAGCAGATCCAGTCATTTTCACTTCCATACCACGGCATAACCCGTCAGTACTATCCATGGCAATGGTGCGAACCATATCTTCACCTATATGCTTTTGAACCTCTAAAATTAAAGGTGTTCCACCTGCGCGAACAATCTCTAAAGCGTCCAAAATACTAGGAAGTTTTCCTCCGTTTAAATCAAAACTAACGTCCACTACGGGACCAATAACTTGAGCAATTTTACCAACTTGGTTAGACATGTTAAATGTGTTTTTTAAATTCGGGGGCAAATGTAGTGTTAATTATTAAAAATCGCAATCTTAGCGCATCAATTTTAATGAGTAAATCGAAGATTTATTCACAATTGTTTAATAAATAAGTGAAATAATTTAAGAAGTATTTTTAAAAATGTTTGTCAACAAACCTCTAAATAAAAATAATTAGATACAATTTAATTGCCATTTCCAAGCACTAAGCATCATATCATCTAAATTATATTTTGGCACCCAATGCAACTCCTGCATAGCAAAATTATTATTGGCGTATATTTTAATAACGTCACCAGAGCGACGAGGACCTACCGAATAATTTAATTTTTGATTAGTAACCTTTTCAAATGAATGAATAGCCTCAAAAACACTGACGCCATTACCTGTACCTAAATTAAAAATAGAGGTTGATTGTTTTTGTTTGTTTTCAATCAAATAATTCAATGCTTTTACATGCGCATCTGCAATATCGCTCACGTGGATATAATCTCTGATACATGAACCATCGCGCGTATCATAATCACCACCAAACACCGTAAGCGGAGGTAAAATGCCGGCAGCTGATTGAGTAATAAACGGCACTAAATTATTAGGTTTATCTTTGGATAATTCGCCATTAAGACCAGATAAATGGGCTCCTACGGGATTAAAATAACGTAGCAAGACCGATTTAAATGTATGTTCACTTTTAGTAACGTTAATTAAGATATCTTCTCCAATTTGTTTAGTATGTGCATAAGGTGATTCGGCAGGTGCAAAAGGAGTTTCTTCTGTAACTGGCAATTGGTCGACATTTCCATATACGGAGCAAGAAGAAGAAAAAATAAAATTGTGTATGTTTTTTAATTTACAAATTTTCAACACATTAATTAACGACTCTAAATTATTGTGATAATAACTCAACGGATTTAAAACAGAATCTCCAACTGCTTTGAATGCTGCGAAATGAATAATGCCTATTATTGGGAATTTTATTGAACTAATAGCAAATTCAAGGGCTTCGAGGTTACAAATGTCAACATTTAAATTTCGAATTCGTTTCCCAGTAATAGCTTCGATTCTATCAAAAGTTTGAGGAGTAGAATTTGAGAAATTATCAATAGAAACAATATCATATGTTGTTTGATTAATTAGTTCAATAATTGTGTGGGAACCTATATAACCTGCCCCGCCTGTTACAATAATTGTTTGCATAGAAAATGTTATTTGAAAATACGACTAAATATAATGAGTTTTTTGTATATACTAATTAGAGTCTATTCAAAAACTCAGATATATTTTTACATTTTTTTCCTTGACGAAAAAAAGTAACAATCACGCCTTGGCGTGACAAGCCAAAACACCAAATCCGTTTTTCCTCACACATTCCTCGCTTCAGCTCCGCCAGAAAAACTAGGATTTCCCACTGTTTTGGCAAAATCCGCCGCACAATTACCAACGTATGAGTAATTTAAATAAAAGACTCTTAGTTAATATTATTACTAAATAATGACGTTGTTCTATTATCAAAAAATCAAATTAAGCTTTAAATATTGTTTTATTGATATTTATTATTTCTGTGGAAACTTTAATTACTCAATAATAACGGACTTACTCGATATTACTTTGTTTTTATCTACTAAATCAATCATGTATTGACCTTTCGGTAAATCAGAAATTGTAATTAAATTTTCATTAGTAATATTTTGAATGTGCTTAACAACCTTACCCTGTATATCAACAATATCAATAAAATGAGAAGAAGTAATACTATAATTAATAAAATTAACCATTAATTGATGCGAGACAGGATTAGGAAATATTTCCATTTCAACATTCGATTTATTTTTTTCGTTTAATCCTATTAGAACGGAACTTTTACCATTAGCAAATACGTATTCGCCTAACTTAAACGTATCAACGGTTAAGAACCCAGTTTTACTTGCACTTTTGAACTTCGTATAACTATTCACTTCTTTCCAATCATCTTCTGCATTTTTACGGTATAATAAAATAAGACTATCCCCATTAATGGCTGTTAAACAAGTATCTAAATAGCTAATGCCAGATGTGTTTTTATTTCCATCATAATTTAACCTTAATTTACTGGTAAATCCAGAAGATAAAATGCCATCTATTTTCCAATAATGCTGTGTGTTTAATCTGAAATTATGACTATTATTTTTTATAACATCGGCTTTAGCTAAATTATGCTCTATCCTAATATAAGACGAATCTGCACCTTTGTTAGATACGATTAACATAGCTTTGCCTAAGGTGTAACTAATTGTTGATGCAGTTTTAATTGTTTTATACTCTGAAGAAATAGCATCAGAGATTTTTGAATCAACGTTAATTCCAGTAAACAAAGGTAATATATTAGTTTGCATAGTAAATGATTTTGTTGCACCAGACATCACTATATTTTTTATTTCTTTATTCCACGCACTATTCATAAATGTTAATTCTAGAGGCACATTAGAATATAATGTTTGCGCACCGTGTAATTTTTGTTTAACGTAAACAATATGCGTATAAGGTGCGGAGGTCCCCGAAGTTTTTACTGAATCGATTGAAAAATGGGGCCATCCACCACTAAACACCCAATTATCAAAAAAATCAGTTAAATTCTGTCCGGAGGAAGTTTGTAATAAATTTCTAAATTCTAAACTATTCATGTTTTTATATGCTTTTTGTTGAAGCACATATTTTAAACCTGTAAAGAAAGCCGCATCTCCCATATATGTTCGCAAAGTGTGTGCTACATCAGACCCTTTTTTGTAAACGTGATCGCCATAAGTGTATTCAAAAGGAACTCCAGATATAGCTCTAAATCCTTTTTCTTTAAGATGCACGTATTTAATTAAATCATCATGAATTAGTTTTACTTCAGCTAAATATTTTACGTAGTTATATGTCCACTCTAAAAATAGACGTTCGCTGTAGCTCGCCATACCTTCGTTTAACCACATATCTTCTTGAGTTTCGCAGGTCATTAAATCTCCCCACCAATGATGAGATAATTCGTGTGCCATAATTTGTGACTCATAAGCAATGCTTGTAGCCGACTGAGGATAAGCTATATTAGTAGCATGCTCCATAGCACCACTGCTAAATGGCACTAAGCAATACCCTACTCTATTCCAAACATAAGGGCCATAATAATTTTCGTAACCTAAAATAGCATTTGGTAAATGCATAAATCCATTTTTAAGAGCAGTAGTATCACTTGAACGAGCTGCCAAAACAATTGGTAATGGACCATTAGCCGCATTAACTGTCCAATTTACCTGAGTGTAATCAGCAACAGCTACTGATGCTAAATATGATGGGATTTCTTTGTTTAAAAGCCATTGGCGTGTTCGCTTGTTACCAATCTTTACATCACTTATAAGCAATCCATTGCAATAAGAACGTTTAGCAGTATCGGTAGTAATGTTAAATTCATACTTTGACTTTTCCACGAAATTGTCAAAGCATGGAAACCATACTCTTCCATAATTATGTGGCTTAGCGCCAAACCCAACGCCTAAATTGTAAGCATAATTTCCGTTAAATGAAAAGCCGCCCCAACCAGATGGATCGCCTTGCGGTGTTCCATGGTAATATACGGTAACCTCGCTTGTATCAATCGTATTTAGTGAAGATGGCAAATTAATTTTTAACAAAGTATCATTGTAATTATAGGTTAAAATAGTTGTATTTTGTTTAACACTATCAATTTGCAACTTCAATAGATCTAAGCGTAATCGAGTTTGATTATTAATTTTTGGGGCAAATCGAACTACAGTATTTCCCTTAATTATATGATTTGTAAAATCTGTAACATCTAGATTGATAGTATATTTCAAAATATCTATCGTATCACTACGAAGATTTTCGGGAGAATAATAAATTGGAGTTGAGCTAATACCAGACGTTTTAAGGATTTGACAATTTATAGTTTGACTATACGTAAAGTTAGTCATCATTAGAAAACCAATAAAAAGAGAAGAATAACTAACTTTCATAGAGATATTTTTTATTAAAGTTAAATAAAATTACTTACTTAGTAATAGTATTTTAGGAATTATATAATCACAAACACACAATAGTATTCTTAATTATGAATTTAATCTCCAATAGGGACTTATTTGATTTAGTAAAATCACTTTCAAAATCAGAAAAACGATTTTTAAAACTTCATGCTGCAGCCAATAATGAAGAGTCTAGTTTAATAACCTTATTTAATTCTATAGAGTTAGCAAGTGGATTTAAAGAAGATTTTTCGGCAAAATCAATAAAACATAAAATAGAAACGCATGAAGTCAAAAGTCAATTATCAGAAAGATTATATAATTTTATTTTAAAATGTTTACGTTCTTTTTATGCCGAGAGTAGTGCTTCTTTTTTAATAAAAGATGAAATCACAAATATCTTAAATCTATTTGATAAGGCTCAATACAAGCAATGTCGTAAAATATTAAATAAACAAAAACAAGAAGCTTATCGCTTCGAACGATTTCATTCTGTGCTAGAATTAATAGGTTTAGAAAAGCTATTGATTACGATCGAGATTCAATTTAACATCAAAAACAATACTATCGAGAATTTAGTTAAAGAAGAGCAAGATGTAATAGAAAAATCAAAAAATCTTGGAACTTATACTTTATTATTTTCTAAAATTAATTTAAATACTAGACAAAAAAATAAAGCAAAAACACAACAAGATTTAGATGCTATAAACTCTTATCTAAACTCCCCTCTTCTGAAAAATGAAAAATCAGCCAAATCAACTAAAGCACTTATTATTTTTCATCACTGCCGATCTATCTTATATTGCAGATGTCAGGATAACCAAAGCAGAGAGGCTGAATGTCTCTTTTTATTGGACTTAATGGACAAGCAACCTGAGTTTATTGAGGAAATGCCAAATCGCTATTTAACGACTCTTAATAATTTAATAAATATTGCCTTTGAGGAAAAAAAATATAAAACGTGTGCCACACTCATTAATCAATTAAAAGAAAAATCAAACCTTAAAGCATTCAATGCTACTGATCTTCAATTAAAAATATTAACTTCTACATTAAATGCTCAGCTTACAATTAATACAAATAGTGGGCGTTTAAAAGAAGCTCAAGAAAATGTAAATTCTATTGAATCTAGTCTAAGTGAATTTAAAGGGAAAATTAATAAAGAAGAAGAACTGATTTTTTATTATAATATAGCTATTATGAATACCTATTTTGGTAATTATATAAAAGCACAGCATTACATATCATTGATTTTAAATGAAGGAAATAACTTGCTTCGTGAGGATTTACAATCATTTTCAAGAATTATAAATATTGGATTACATTATGAATTAGGTAATTTCAAACAATTAGAATATATTATTACAACTATCAAGAATTATTATAAAACACCCGTTTCATTTTTCAAAACAGAAAAATTAATTGTCGCCTATTTTGATCAACTTTCAAAATATAAAGGAACGGAGAAAGA
This sequence comes from uncultured Bacteroidota bacterium, assembly GCA_903834765.1. Classification (GTDB taxonomy): domain Bacteria; phylum Bacteroidota; class Bacteroidia; order B-17B0; family Aurantibacillaceae; genus UBA4416. Next base: position 90,748 of record CAILKE010000055.1, on the reverse strand, counting down.
TATATTTTTAAGTTTTAAAAAAGACTTAGAGGAAATCATGAAAGACCCTCATGAAAAAAATGTCACTTTTTATTTCGAAATAGAAGTATACATTGAATCAAAAATTACTGGCACTCCAATGGCAACATTGATGCAAAAAAAATATGCTAATGCTTGGTTGATATAATAAAAAACAGTAAATCTAATTCTAATTAAAAAACTAAATATTATACTTGAAATATTAATCTTTCCAAGATATTAGCGTAAATAAAATGATGAATAAAGCTTATGATAATAAATAAAATAATTTCTAAACATGAAACCTACCAATCAATTATTTGACCTCATAAAATCCTTGTCACGAGATGAGGAAAAGAAATTTAAATTATTATCCTCATTACAGCAAGGCGAAAAAAATTACATTAAACTTTATAATTACATACAAAAACAGGAAGTTTATGATGAGGAAAATGTAAAAAATCATTTTAGTAAAGATTTATTTGTACAACATTTTGCTTCTGAGAAGAATCAACTGCTGCACCATATTTTAAAAAGTTTGCGCTCTTATCGCCAAGAAACCATTACTAGTGCAATGATTGACGAGGAAATTAAAAACATTCAACTCTTATATAACAAATCGCTATACAAACAATCACGAAAACAATTGAGCTTATTAAAAAAACGGGCTCAAGATTATGAATTATTTTATAGTTTACTAGAAATAGTTGAATTAGAAAAAGTACTGATTGATATGGAAGCTCATTTTGGCGATATCAATTACAGAACTATTGATGAGCTAATTAATGAAGAAAATTCGATTTTTAGTAAAATTGAAAATTACGCTGCTTATGAAGTTCAATTATCAAAATTGAATAGATTATCTTCCAAACTAATGATCGCCAGAGGAAAAGAAGACGTAAAAGAAATAACTGAAATAATTAAAGAAACTAAAAAACTAAAAACTACGACCAAGTTTTTATCAAACAAAGCCAATATTATATATTTATTTACTATTGGTTTGGGTAATCGATTATTAAACGAAATGGACGAAGTAAACGCTTCTTTTTCGGAACTCATTATTGAAATGGAAAACAATCCTGAATTAATTACCGAATTACCCAATTTTTATATTCTTGCACATGGTTATTTGATACGCTGCTTCACAACAAAAAAACAGTATAACGATGGTTTTAAAATGATTGACAAATTGAGATCACTTTCTTTAAACAAAATGTTTAGCGCTATCGATTTACAGATTTCCATTTTCACCCAATCCTATAATACCGAAATGGTTTTGTACGCATACATCGGGCAACATCAGCAAGCAACAAAGGTTATTCCTAATGTTATTAATGGATTAGATAAATACGATACAAAAATAAATGACGAGGATTTAGTAATGATATATCATACTATTAGCATGGTATATTTTGGTGTAGGCGATTTCAACAAAGCTTTACATTGGCTAAATAAAATACTCAACACCAACTATGAAGATTTGCGAGAGGACAATATTCGTATTTGTAAATTAATTAATTTAATTATTCATTTTGAATTAGGTAATGATGATTTAATTACATACATCTATAAATCAACATTACGTTTTTTTAACCAGCAAGAAAAACAATATAAATTTGAAATGGTATTTTTAGATTATTATAAAAAAATAGCATTATCTAAAAAAGAAGGGAAGCAAAAAGAAACTTATATTAAATTTAAACAAGAGTTAGACATAGTATTTAAGAATAAGTACGAGAAAAATGCTTTAGAGTTTTTTAATTTTTACGCTTGGGTAGATTCTAAAATTCACAATATAACATTTGCAGAAGCTATTAAAATAAGGCGACAAAACGTTTAATAAATATTCAATCATTTCAATATAATTTAACTTTAAATTTAATTAAATAATTCATCATCAATATGAACTCACACTACTCTAAATCCTTAATCGTTAGTATCTTATTATTAAGTTCTATTTTAAAATCTCAAAATGCTGATAGCATACAATTACGTAAGATTTTTGATTATTATTTGACAGAAAGTAAATGCTACAAAAATTTAGAATACTTAACTACAAAAATTGGTGGCAGATTAAGTGGTTCTCCTCAAGCAGCTAAAGCAGTAATTTGGGCAAAAAAAGCAATGTATGAAGCAGGCGCTGATACTGTATATTTGCAACCTTGTATGGTACCACATTGGGTAAGGGGCGAAAAAGAAATATGTTCAACCACAAATATTAAGAACAAACAAAAAACAAATTATTCCATTTGCGCTTTAGGAGGTTCTGTTGCCACTCCAATAAACGGAATTTATGCTGAAGTTATAGAAGTAAAAAGTTTTGAAGAATTAGATGCATTAGGCGAAAAAAACATAAAAGGAAAAATTGTATTTTACAATGTATTTTTTGATCATAAACATTTAAGCACAGGTAGTTGTTATGGTGAAACCGTAAAATACCGCTGGGCTGGTCCAAGCAAGGCTGCAAAGTATGGAGCTCTTGCCACAATTGTACGCAGTATGAGTTCTATAAATAATGATTTTCCGCATACTGGCGCAATGGGGTATGATACAAGTATTTGTCAGAGAAAAATTCCTTGTTGCGCTATCAGTTATATTGGTGCAGATATCCTTGTAAATGAATTAAAACATAACCCTAAGCTTAAACTAAATTTAAAAATGACTTGTCAAACATTAAAAGACGAGCCTTCCTTTAATGTTGTTGGCGAAATTAAAGGCACTGAGAAACCAAACGAAATTATATTAAGTGGAGGGCATTTAGATGCATGGGACAATGGGCAAGGTGCTCATGATGATGGCGCTGGTGTTGTGCAAAGCATAGAGATACTATCATTATTTAAAAAACAAAACATAAAACCAATACACACCATAAGAGCTGTAGCTTTTATGAATGAAGAAAATGGAGGCAGAGGCGGTAAGGCTTACTTTGCCGATACTAAAAAAAATAATTTGAAACATATAGCTGCTTTAGAAAGTGATGCCGGTGGCTTTTCACCAAGAGGAATCAGTGTGGATACAACGATGAATGCTTATGAAAAAATAGTAAAATGGAAAAATTTATTAGACCCCTATTTTCTTCATTATATAAAAAAAGGTGGTCACGGAGCTGATATCGAATATTTGCAAGATATTGGAGTACCTTTAATTGGATTTGAACCTGATGGGCAAAAATATTTTGATTTCCACCATACAGCAGACGATACTTTTGATAAAATAAATAAACGTGAGCTCGAACTAAGTGCGGGTGTTATTGGTTCTATTATATACTTAATAGATAAACAATGGTAAAAATTAAATAGCCACATTAACATACTGTTTGTTGCAAACAATTGATAAGCAACTAAAAAAAATCTAAAAATGAAATTCTCTCAAAAAACAATCAGTTATATCACGCTTGCATTTGTTATTGGTTTTACAATTTTATGCGCTTTTCAAGTAAAAAAAATACAATTCAATTATGACTTTGAAGCTTTTTTTCCTAATGAAGACAATGAACTAGAGGTATATCAAACTCACCGAAATAGATTTGAATGGGATAATGAATTTGTATTAATTGGCATTGAAAATAAAGCAGGTATTTTCAAAAAAGATTTTTTGCAAAAAGTGGAATCATTTTCAAATGATTTAAAAACCATACGGTATGCAGATCGAATTATATCGCCTACTAACATTAAAAATATATCATTAAGCGGCTTAGCTCCTGTTCAAAAGCGCTTGATACATATTGAAGATGAGAGCTTATATAAAGAAGACAGCTCCAATATTTATAACACTCCTGAATTAATTGGTTCATTTTTTCCAAAAGACGCTAAATCGCTTTCTATTTTTATAAAAACAGATGAAGGTTTATCTAAAGCGAAATGTGATAGTCTTGCTCGCAACATAGAGCAAACGTTTAACAAATATCATTTTGATGAAGTCCATTTTGTTGGGAGAATTGTAGCTCAAGATGTTTATCTGAAAAATTTACAAAGCGAATTTGTGTATTTTTTAGCCATCTCTTTTGGATTAGTCATGTTTTTTTTATGGTTGTCTTTCCGCTCTATATATGGTGTTTTAGTACCAATGACCATAGTTATTATTTCTATTTTTTGGACTTTAGGGATTATGGCTATGCTTGGAAAATCCCTTGATATTATGACCGTGATGCTACCAACCATGATATTTATTGCAGGAATGAGTGACGTCGTTCACTTCTTTTCGAAATATTTTGAAGAACTATCTAAAGGAACTGAACGTTTAAAAATTTATCCGCTAATTTTAAAAGAAGTAGGCTTTCCTACATTCCTCACCCTTGTCACAACTGTTGTAGGGTTTTTATCATTATTATTTTCATCTATAAAACCTATTAAAGATTTTGGAATATATACATCTATAGGAATAGTTATCGCATTTATACTAAGCTATACCTTACTTCCTGCATTATTATATTTATTTACACCAAAGAAACTAGTTGCAATACACGGCCATGATAATAAAACATACAATATTATGCGTAATGTGTTGTTTTGGATACTTCGTCATCAAAAAACAATTTTTGTAACATCATGTTTGCTGGTAGCTTTATCAATTGTAGGTATATACAATATTAAAGTGAATAACATTTTATTAGAAGATTTATCAGATAGAGTTAAGATAAAACAAGATTTTTATTTCTTTGAAAAACACTACAGCGGAGTGCGTCCATTAGAATTAGCAGTTGAAATAAAAAATAAAAATAAAACTGTTTGGGATTATGACATCATGAAACAGCTCAATTCGGTTGATGCATTTTTGAAAAAAGAATATCAAGCTGGATTTATGTATTCTCCTGCAATGCTTACTAAAACCATTAATAAAGCTATAAATGATGAAACATCAGGAGAAGGCGTTTTTCCTAATCAAGAAGATTATGAGCCTATTAAAAAGCAATTAATGTCCAATAAAAAAAATAAAGACATTAAGCGAATAATAACTGTTGATGGGCATTTTGCTCGTATTAACGGAAAAATAGCAGATGTAGGAAGTATTGTTATTAACGAACGAAATAAAAAATTTGAAGAGTTCCTGAAACAACATATTAATCAGCAAGACATAGAAATAAAAATTACTGGGGCTGCTCATTTAATTGACAGAAATAATGAGTATATGGTAAATAATATGATACAAGGATTCTTATTTTCATTATTAGTTATAGGTATACTCACCTATTTTTTACATCGTAGTTGGAAAATGGTAATCGTATTTATATTACCAAACGTTATTCCCTTGCTCATAATAGCTGGTATTATGGGCTTTGCAGGGATTGAACTAAAAGCAGCAACATCTTTAGTATTTAGCATTGCCTTTGGTGTAGCAACTGATGACACTATTCATTTTATTTCTCGACTTAAAATAGAACTAGGTTATGGCAAATCATTATTATATGCTTTTAAACGAACGTATTTTGAAACAGGTAAACCAATTTTACTAACTACTTTTATTTTAATGGGAGGCTTTGTAAGTTTAATGATTAGCGACTTTCAAAGCACCTTTTATTTTGGATTTTTAATATGCATAACCATTATCATAGCTGTAATTGCAGATATTTTTCTATTACCAATATTACTTTTTTGGATATTGGGTAAAAAAAGAAAAAAAATCTAATATAATCTTAAAGCTCTCTATTTAAATCAACTATAAACAATTACCATTGTATGAAATAACCTACATTTATTAATAATCTTACATAAATATTATTATAATTGTATATCCCAATAATCTTTGTTAACTATTTTTTAAATAGTAAAAAATACCATTTAATAGTATGAGTAAAACTACAAAAAATCCTAAGCTTATGAAAAATCAAAATGATAGTAGGTTTCATGCAATTTTCGAAAACTCATTTAATGCAATACTTCTAGGTACACCTGATGATGGCTTAATTTTAGAAGCAAATGCCGCAGCATCAAAAATGTTTGGTTACAGTATAAAAGAATTACGCTCACTTAAAAGAAGCTCCATTTTTGATATTTCGAACCCAGAAATGATTTTTGCTCTAAAAAGCATGAAAAAAGAAGGAAAAGCGAAAGGTGAAATAATTGGCATTCGAAAAAATGGAGAACGATTTCCTTGCGAGTTTATTTCAACAAACCTTAAACTAGATAACAGTGATATAATAACTAGTACCATATTAGTTGATATTACAGATCGAAATATATATAATACAAAAATTCAAGAATCAAATAACCGTTATGATATTATAGAAAAAGCAACCAATGATACTATCTGGGAATTAGATTATAATACATTAAACATAATATGGAATAAAGGAATTTCCCGAGCGTATGGCTATAATTATAACGACGAAACTATAAATCACATCTCTTGGTGGTATAGTAAAATTCATCCAGACGATTTACAAAGAGTAAAATTAAAGGCAGAAAAATGTTTAGCAAATAAAGAAAAAAGATGGGAAGACGAATACCGTTTTTTATGTGCCGATAATACCTATAAATACGTTCTTGACAAAGGGTATTTAATCATTAATGAAAATGGTATGACACAAAAAATGATTGGTGCCATGCAAGATGTTACGAGTCAAAAAAACGAAGAATTGCGCTTAAAGCTTTTAGAGTCTGCAATTACAAACACAAGTGATTCGGTTGTAATTACAGAGCAAGATGCTAAAACAGGTAATCAGTTAATCATCTTTGTAAATAATGCTTTTACTGAAATGACAGGCTATCAAATGGCAGAAGTTATTGGTAAGTCAATTAGAATGTTTATAGGTCCAAAAACTGATAAAAAAGAATTTCAAAAAATAAATAAAGCCATTTTAAATAAAAAAGAATGCGAAACTGAAATCATTAATTATAAAAAAAATGGAGAAGAATTTTGGGTCAACATGTCTATTTCTCCTGTAATTAATAAAATAGGAAACACAACCCATTTTATAACAATTGAAAAAGATGTTACCGAACGTAAGCATCGCGAAATAGAAAAAGAATTAATGATTTCAGAATTATCTCAAAACGTTAAAGACCTAAAACAATTTTCTTATGTCACATCTCATAACTTAAGAGCTCCCATAGCTAATTTACTAGGTTTAACATCACTTATTGACCATTATAAAATTCCAGATAAAACTTTAAAACAGTTATTAGATGGTATCAAGAAATCTGCACATATGTTTGATGATACCATAAAAGATTTAACAAAGGTTTTAATTATAAAGGATCAAACTAACATTGTAAAAGAAAAAATTTCATTTACTGAAATTACTAATAAAGTCATTTCTCAATTAAGCATATCTCTTAATAAAAATGATATAAAAGTAGATTTCAATTATAAACAAGCTCCAGAAGTTAATTTCACTTCAGCATACCTAGAAAGCGTATTTCAGAATTTATTCACCAATTCCATTAAATATAAATCACCAAATCGTAAATTAAAAATTAATATATCCACTATTACGACAAATGACTTTATTATTCTAAAATATAAAGATAATGGGATTGGCATAGACACTGAACGTTATAAAGAGAAATTATTTAAACTATATCAAAGATTTCATGATAATCCTGACGGGAAAGGATTAGGGCTATATTTAATTAAATCTCAAATAATGGCATTAGGTGGCACAATAGACATAGAAAGTAAAGTAGACATAAGCACCACTTTTACCATTAAATTTAAAAAATAGAACATAAAATCAATAATAATTTACTTACATCGAAATTTTTAATTAAAAAACTCGATAACAAAGTATATGCAATAAAATATTAAAAAATTGTGGTTTACAAGAAAAATAGAAAATTTTTTAATATGTAAGATTTTTTTAATAAAACCTATATTTCAGAAAAAATTACGCTTTTTAAGCATAACTAACTTTATAATCTAATTAATTATAAAGATAAAGTGATGCGAATTATCATTGTAACGTTAAATTAAAAATTCCTACATTTGTAAAATATAATGTAAGTTTTTTAATGAATAAAAATAATTATGATTAAACTAAAGGAAGTAATTATTCAGTTAGGAAAAGATAACTACATAGAAATTGAAAAAACCTTAATAAAAAATAAGGCAGATAGATTTCTTTATCTCTTACAATCATATAAAAACACAACTCTTTCTGATAAAGATATCAAGAATCATTTAGGAGTAACTGCTAATGCATTTTATGTTTTAAAATCTAGATTATATGATAAGATTCAAGAATCATTATCGTGTGATTTATATATAGATCAAGAAGAATCCATTAAATTATTATTAAAGGTTCCAGAAGTTTGCCTCAATAGCCCTCGCGAAACAGCTATTGCTTATTTAGAAAAATTAGAAAAAGAACTTAATAGATTTGATATGCACAATGAGTTACTGATTATATACAGTGCTCTAAAAAAAATGAATATGTATTCAGATAAATACTATCATTACTCTCAACTCTATAATAAACAAGTTTCTTATGGTCTTTCTTTAGAAAAATCGGAAGAACTATTAGGGAATTTTTGTCGCTTATTAGCTCAATATGATGTATCCAAATCAAATGAAATATTAGAAAAATTAAATTTCATAAAAACTGAAATTACATCTATTTATAATTTATGTCATTCAAGGCAAATCGAATTAATAAAAAATTTAATTGAATTACAACTAGTTATTTTTTGTCCATACAATTCAACTAATAAACAAAGTGCAACTGACTTAATTCAGCAAACCAGAATAATTTTTGACGACTTACCGGTTGCTATCATTCAAAAAAAATGGGAATTAGTGCTTGACTATTTAAGCTTCGAATATTACTATTCAATTAATTCTTATCAAGAAACTAATTTCTATTATGATAAGGTGAATGCTAAATTTTCAAGTTTACTATTATACAATCATATTTGTTTTGTTTCTCGTTTTTTAATCTCTAAAATAAAGTATTGTGAAGAGCAGGGCAAAATGGAAACTTTATATTTAGATACCAATAAAGACGCCATTCTTTATGACCCTTTAGATGAATATACAAAAATTTCTATTTGTTTATACCACTCGATGATTTACTATCATCAAGGAAAATATAAAGATGCTATAAGTATGTTAGCTAATATTCATAACGAATTTGTTTTAAAAAATTATAGCCATTTATACCTAAATATTAAATTAACACTCATTTACTATTACATTGTAACAAAAGATTATGATAAAGCTTTAATAAACTTAAAAACAGTAACCAGTATTATTAGTCGGAAAATTAAAGCCTTATCTGCAGATAATTGCAATCACATTTCCTATTTATTAAAAGCTTTTAATTTAATTATTAGCAAGGAATCATCTCCTAAAAACAGATTTAAACAAAGAGATTTCATCATTCTTTTTATTGCCAACAACAATAAGAATAACGAATTTTTCACCCATTTAATTCCAGAATTAAAAAGAAAATATCAAATTTGATTCAGCATTTCTTTATTAAGAGGCTTATTCAAAAACAAAATATTTTTTGATATTTTATTAGCTCTCGCTTTATCAGTTGGAATAATTGAGGATGTCAAAAATACTATCTTAAGCGAATTAAAATTATTAGGTAATTGCGCTTTGAGATTTTCAATAAATTGAAATCCATCAATCATTGGCATATTAATATCTACAAAAATAACTTCGGGAAAAAAGCTAGAAGTTTCTTTACCAGAAATTTCTAAATTTTTCAAAAACTCTAAAGCACTTTTACTGCCGGTATTTATATATACTTTCTTTGCAAAATAATTTACCTCAATAGTTTTTTGATTTATGAAATTATCTAATTCATTATCATCAACTAGCATAACGTAGTTATATGAATAGGCCAACTCTTTTCTTTTCATAATATTATTATTGAATAATTATAGTTAAATTATTTTATGATATTAATTTTACCTAAGCATAAATTATAATTGCTCATTTGTTGGTAGTAATAGTTGATGTTATTTTTGTTATAATCCAAATAATTAAAAAAATTCTTGTTTAAAGGTAATAAATATTTATATTAATGTGCAGATTGTATAAGAATTATTTTAGAGTTTACTAAGTCAAAGTTCAAATACAATTTTAATACTTAAGTCTTATTTTAAAATGAGTAACTAAAAGTGGGCTAATGAAATCTATCGTTAAAAAGTGGTCTTTTTAATAAAATTTATGAATTTGAGCCATATAAGTTTTCTGTTAATGATAGGAGAATTATACTTGATTTTAAAATAAATCTTATATTTGCGAGGATGAAACCTAAATTTAAAATAATATGTTCTGTTTCTTTATTAGCAGTTATTTTATTTGCCTCAATTCCTAAAGTATACATTCATTCATTATTAGGACATGTTCATAAAGCCATTCAATCTTCTACCGACGCTACTGTTAGCGAAAATGGTGACACTCAAGATTGTAACTTTCAAAAATATGACACACCCGTTTATTATAGTGTTTTCAAATTCATATTAAATTTTCTACCATTAAAAGAAACAAAAGAAACATCTTTTTACTTTAATGAATTATCAGTTCCTAAATTTCAATATAATACAGCTCTTTTAAGAGGTCCACCAATAGCTTAATTTATTGATTAAATAAATGAGTTATTAATCTATTAATTAAATCAATTGAAATTTATTCCTTTAGCGATTATCCGCTTTTATCAATACGCTATCTCGCCCTTATTAAAACCATCCTGCCGTTATGAACCTTCATGTTCTCAATACGGTATTGATGCGGTTAACAAATACGGAGCAATTAAAGGTAGTTGGATGACAATCAAACGCATCATGCGTTGCCACCCTTGGGGTGGTAGTGGCTATGATCCAGTGAAATAAAAGGTAAAGGATAATTTTTTTCCTAAAAAACAATCTATATGTCAATAAAAAAAATTCTGTGCTCAGTGGCATTGTTTATATCGTGTAATATATTTTCTCAAATTCAAATAAATGGTATTGTTAAAGATAAAGCAACCAACGATGCATTACCTGGCGCTATTTTATACTTTCCTGATTTAAAAAGTTCAAGCATTTCCAAGGCAGACGGCACTTTCGAAATCAATAATTTACCTCATATTAAAACCTTGTTGCAAATACGTTTATTGGGTTATCAAACAGTTATTAAAACCATTGATTTAGCATTGCACATCCCTCTTGTTATAGAAATGGAACAATCGCATATTGAAGCCAATGAGGTAGTAGTAACAGGAGTTTCCAAGGCTACCGAAATTAAACGAAATCCTATACCAATGGTGTCTATTGATCAAAAATACCTGGAACAAAACACTGCTACCAATGCCATTGACGCTATCATTAAAGTCCCTGGCGTAAATGTATTAAGCACAGGACCTAACGTATCCAAACCATACATCAGAGGACTTGGGTTCAATCGTATTTTAACTTTATTTGATGGTGTTCGTCAAGAAGGTCAACAATGGGGCGATGAGCATGGTATTGAGGTAGATCAGTTTATGATTGATCGCATTGAAGTAATTAAAGGCCCAGCGAGTTTAATTTATGGTTCCGATGCTTTAGCGGGTGTTGTTAATTTAATTCCAGCAAACACTGTTCCTGAAGGCACCTTAAAAGGAAGTATCCAAACAAATTACCAATCCAATAACGGCTTATATGCAGGATCTTTAGCCTTAGCGGGTAATATCAAAAATATAGTATATGGTATGCGTGCTTCATATAAAGAAGCTACTAATTTTAAAAATAAATATGATGGTAGAGTGTATAACACGGGTTTTAAGGAAACAGATTTTAATGCCTATATAGGCTTTAATAGAAAATGGGGATACTCGCACCTTAATTTTAGTATTTATGATAACATGCAGGAAATCCCTGATGGAAGTCGCGATTCGGTAACTCGTAAATTTACTAAACAAATTTCCGAAGCCGATACTATTCGTCCAATTGTGAGTGATGCAGAGTTAAATGCATACGCTATTAGCGCAATTCATCAACGAGTACAACATTATCGTTTATTTTCCATCAATCAATTTATTATAGGACAAAGTAAATTAGCCCTGAAATTAGGCTACCAACAAAGTATCCGACGAGAATATGCGCATCCTCAAAACCCCGATATAGCTGGTTTATATCTTCAAATGCAAACTGCTACTTACGACTTAAAATATTATTTACCTGAAAAAAAAGGTTGGGAAACTACTATAGGCATTAATGGTATGTATCAAGTCAATAGCTGCGATGCGGGCACTGAATTCGTCATTCCAAGCTATACTTTATTTGACTTTGCACCTTTCTTATTTATTAAAAAAGAAATTAAGAAATTCGACATTGCTTTTGGTGGACGCTATGATACACGGTCGTTTCGAAACACAGCGCTTTATACCACGACAAATCCTATAACTGGTTTTGAAACCAAAACAAGCGATACATTAGGAGCTACGAAACAGTTTGAAAATTATAATCATATATTCTCAGGTTTTTCAGGCAGTTTAGGCCTAACCTATAATATCAACAATAAGCTATTAATCAAAATAAACGTGGCACGTGGCTTCAGAGCACCTAATATTTCTGAAATTTCTGCTAAGGGCATACATCCCGGTACAGGCTTTGAACAGCTTGGCGATGCCAATTTTAAACCAGAATTTAATTTACAAGAAGATATCGGCTTATTTTTCGATACACATCACGTATCCATTAGCGCAGAATTTTTTAGCAACACCATTGATAATTATATATTTAATCAAAAGCTACAAAGCCTTATAGGTGGCGATTCTATATACTCTGAAGCAGGAAATAATTATCCCGTATATAAATTCAAACAAACAAAAGCGCAGTTATTTGGGGGCGAAGCACGCATTGATATACACCCGCATCCACTCGATTGGTTGCATTTTGAAAATTCCATATCATTGGTATATGCAATCAATAAAGGCGGAAACGGTGCCGTCATTAATGATAGTAATAAATATTTGCCTTTCATTCCTCCTATTCATACAACCTCCGAATTACGAGCTGAATTCAGAAAAAAAATAGGCTGCTTTCATCACATGTATATCAAAGTTGGTATGCAATACTATGCCGATCAAAATCGTGCTTTTTTAGCTTATCAAACAGAAACAAAGACTCCCGGATATACCTTATTTGATGCAGGTTTTGGAACAGATGTTTGTTCCAAAAAAGGAAACACGATATGCACTCTGGGCATATTTGTTACCAACCTTACAGATGTGGCATACCAATCCAATATGAGTCGTTTAAAGTATTTCGACTCTTACCCAAATAATGGTACGGGGCGTTCGGGCATATATAGTATGGGAAGAAACTTTAGTTTCAAACTAAGCTTTCCTTTGGAAATAAAATTGAAAGAGAAGATTAAATAAAGTTCACTCAAAAAAGTTATTCTTTTTTATTTTCTTTTGCTTGACAAAAAGAAACAAAATTCAAGGACGAACGCCATATTTTATTTTTACACACTCCAAAAGCCTGCCCACTATTTGCTGTAAAAACAAAATTTCGCTCCGTTCGTCCACGAGCACCGCACTCTTACCAACGTATGCGCTAATTTATAAACCTCAATTACACTAAAATTATTGAAAAACGAATTAAACTAATTTCCACGAAAAACATTCCTTGCTCTGCGCCTCTGCGGTTACTTAAAAATCATCCCGAAAGTGGATAAATTATATCCGTCTGAATGGGCTGTTTTTATTATATTCGTTCTCTATTTTTTAAATCACTATGGAATCAAATAAAGTACGTTCAACATTTTTAGAATTTTTCAAATCAAAAGGTCATCAAATTGTACCATCGGCGCCTATGGTGGTCAAAGGCGATCCTACACTTATGTTTAATAACAGTGGGATGGCTCCTTTTAAAGATATATTTTTAGGTAATGCGCCTATTAAATTTCCTCGTGTAACTGATACACAAAAATGCCTACGCGTGAGCGGAAAACATAACGACTTGGAAGAGGTAGGAGTTGATACATACCACCACACTATGTTCGAAATGCTTGGTAACTGGAGCTTTGGCGACTATTTTAAAAAAGATGCCATTACTTGGGCTTGGGAATTATTGACTGATGTTTATAAAATTGATAAAGAACGTTTATACGTTACTGTATTTGAAGGAAGCGTAGAAGAGAATGTTCCTTTTGATCAAGAAGCTTATGATACTTGGAAATTATTTGTTCCTGAAAGCAGAATCATAAACGGAAATAAAAAAGACAACTTCTGGGAAATGGGTGATACTGGTCCTTGTGGACCATGTACTGAAATTCATTACGACGGAAGAAGTGATGAAGAGCGTGCTAAAGTAGATGGAGCAACACTTGTAAACGGTGATAACGATCAGGTAATTGAAGTTTGGAATAATGTTTTTATGGAGTTCATGCGTAAAGCAGATAAAAGCCTTGAAAAATTACCAGCGCAACACGTTGATACAGGCATGGGCTTTGAGCGCTTGGTGCGTGTATTACAAGGCAAGCAATCTAATTACGATACAGATGTATTTACACCTTTATTAAATAAAATTGAAGAGTTAAGCGGCCTACGTTATAAACCAGAAGATGAAGATAATCATAAAAAACAACAGATAGTCAATATTGCGATGCGCGTGATTGCAGATCATATTCGTACGATTTCTTTTTCTATTGCAGATGGTCAATTACCAAGCAATACAGGGGCTGGCTATGTTATTCGTCGTATTTTACGCCGTGCCATTCGTTACGGATATCAATCATTGAATATCAAAGAACCATTTATGTACCGCATTGTGCCTACATTAGCACATCAATTAGGCGAGCAGTTTCCTGAATTAAAGTCTCAAAAGTTATTAATCGAAAAAGTTATTAAAGAAGAAGAAATATCTTTTTACAAAACTCTTGAGATAGGCTTAAAACGAATTGATCAGGTGTGTATTGATTTGACATCCAAACACACAAGCAAAGTAATTGATGGAAAAATTGTATTTGAATTGTATGATACTTTTGGGTTTCCATTAGACTTAACGTCTCTTATTGCTCGTGGTTACGATTTAAGTATTGATGAAACAGAATTTAACCGTTTGTTAGATGAACAAAAAAATCGTTCACGCGCCTCATCAATTGTAGATACTGATGATTGGATGGTTGTAGAAAAAAAGGCTATTGATGATAAGCAAACAAATTTTGTTGGTTATGATGAATTAGAATGCGAAACAACCATTGTTCGTTACCGAAAAGTAAAAGCAAAAAATAAAGAACAGTTTCAATTGGTATTAAGCAAAACACCTTTCTATGCTGAAAGTGGTGGGCAAGTAGGCGATACAGGAACTCTTGAAAACATTAACGAAAACATTACTATCACTGATACAAAAAAAGAAAACGGATTAACAATTCATTTCTGTGATAAATTACCTGATAATATTTCTGCAACATTTACGGCTAAAGTAAATAAACACCAACGTAGTTATACAGAAAACAACCATAGCGCCACTCACCTACTCCACGCCGCTTTACGCATGGTATTAGGTACGCATGTAGAACAAAAAGGTAGTTTGGTAAATGACGAACATTTACGTTTTGACTTTTCGCACTTCTCAAAAATTACTGATGAAGAATTATACGAAATTGAAAAAATAGTAAATACAAAAATTCGTGAAAATATTGCCAGTAACATTCAACAAATGACCATTGATGATGCTAAAAAAACAGGGGCCATGGCTTTGTTTGGGGAAAAATATGGCGACGTAGTTCGTGTGGTAGAATTTGATAAAAACTATTCGATTGAATTATGTGGTGGCACACACGTAAAAGCGACCGGACAAATCGGTTATTTCAAGGTCACTTCTGAAAGTGCTGTAGCTGCAGGTATCCGTCGTATTGAAGCTGTAACAGCTCTTAAAGCAGAAGAGTTTTTTGATAACCAAACGTTATTATTAAATGAAGTAAAAGCCTTATTAAAAAACAATAAAGATGTAGTGAAAAGTTTGAGCAATGTGCTTGAAGAGAACACTGAACTTCAAAAACAAGTTCAAGGATTAATGCGAGAAAAAGCACAAACGATCAAACGTGATCTATTGTCTAAAATTAAATCTACTAATGGCATCAATTTCATTTGTGAGTTAGTTGTATTTGATAGTGCTGAAGAACTTAAAAATATGTTGTTTGAAATTCGCAATCAAACAGAAAATTGCGTTTGCATTATTGGTGCCGAAGTAAAAGGCAAACCAAGTATATCTGTTATTATTAGCGACAGTTTAGTGAAAGATAAAAACCTGAATGCAGGAACTATTATTAAAGATTTAGCAAAAGAAATTAATGGCGGTGGCGGTGGCCAACCTTTTTATGCGCAAGCCGGAGGCTCTAAATTAGAAGGACTGAAACCAGCCATTGATAGGGCAAAAGGAATGTTTTAATGAAATAATTAATCAAAGATAAAATAGAATTATAGCTTTAAAATCAGTATATTTAACGCTGAAAAAACAAACACAACAAAACAATAATTAAATGGAAAACGTATTAAAATCTCTAGGAATAAAAGACTTAAACATAGGCTGTGCTACTGGAAAAAATTATTTTGCTAATGGCGATATTTTAGAATCATATAGTCCTGTTGATGGAAAATTAATTGCAAAAGTACAAGTTGCTAATGCTGCTGATTACGAAAAAGTAGTACAAGTTGCTTCTGAAGCTTTTAAAACTTGGCGCTTAGTGCCAGCTCCAAAGCGTGGCGAAATTGTTCGTCAATACGGAGAAAAATTACGTGCTAAGAAAAATGATCTTGGTAAATTAGTTTCATACGAAATGGGTAAATCTTTGCAAGAAGGTTTAGGTGAAGTTCAAGAAATGATTGACATCTGTGATTTCGCAGTGGGTGTATCTCGTCAGTTATATGGTTTAACAATGCACTCTGAACGTGAAAGCCACCGTATGTATGAGCAATGGCATCCATTAGGAATTGTAGGTATCATCTCTGCTTTTAATTTCCCTGTGGCTGTTTGGAATTGGAACACAGCCTTGGCTTGGATCTGTGGCGATGTGTGTATCTGGAAACCATCAAGTAAAGTGCCTTTATGCGCCGTTGCTTGTCATAATATTTGGAACGAAGTTGCTGCTGCAAACAATTTACCTGAAGGAATTTCTTGTTTATTAGTAAGCCCAGGATCTATCGGCGAGAAAATGTGTGAAGATCCTCGTGTGCCATTAGTATCTGCTACAGGCTCTACACGTGTTGGAAGAATTGTGGGGACAAAAGTAGCAAGTCGTTTTGGACGTTCTATTTTAGAATTAGGTGGAAACAATGCGGTTATCATTTCTCAAAATGCTGATTTACCAACAGTTTTACCGGGCATCGTATTTGGCTCTGTTGGAACTGCTGGACAACGTTGTACTTCTACACGTCGTTTAATTATCCATGAAGATATTTACGAAGATGTTAAACAAAAATTAATTTCAGCATACAAACAATTACGTATTGGTGATCCATTGAATGAAAACAATCACGTTGGACCATTAATTGATAAAGGTGCTGTAAAAGATTACTTAGTTTCTATTGAAAGAGTAATTGCTGAAGGTGGAAAAATATTAATCCCAGGTGGCGTATTAGAAGGTAAAGGCTATGAAAGTGGTTGCTATGTAAAACCTTGTATTGCTGAAGCCAATAATGATTTTGAAATTGTGCAACATGAAACTTTTGCTCCGATTTTATATATCATGAAATATAAAACCATCGATGAAGCGATTGCTTTACAAAATGGTGTTCCTCAAGGTTTATCATCTTCTATCATGACATTAAATATGCGTGAAGCTGAAGAATTCTTATCAGCAGCTGGTAGTGATTGTGGTATTGCTAATGTAAACATTGGAACTAGTGGTGCTGAAATTGGTGGTGCTTTTGGTGGTGAAAAAGAAACAGGTGGCGGTCGTGAAAGCGGATCTGACGCTTGGAAAGCGTATATGCGCCGTCAAACGAATACCATTAACTACGGAACAAAATTAACCTTAGCGCAAGGTATTAAATTCGATTTTTAAATAAAATAGAGATAGTCACCCTGATACCGATAACTATCGGTATGTTTCAGGGTCTATTGTAAAAGGTTTTGATTATAAATAAAAACAGATGCTGAAACAAGTTCAGCATGAGAAACAAAAACAAAGAATATGACAATTTCAAAAAACAAAGTAGTAACAGTAAACTACCATTTATCAGCTCATGTAGATAATGATGCTCCTGAATTAATTGAACAAACATCTAAAGAAAAACCTTTTGTGTTTATTTTTGGAACAGGGCAATTAATTCCTGATTTCGAAAAAAACTTATTAAATAAAAAAGTAGGTGATTCTTTCGATTTTCTAGTAGCGCCAGCAAACGGATACGGTGTATCTGATGTTGAAATGATTACAAAAATACCTAAAGAAGCATTTTATGTGGATGGAGCTTTCGATTCGGAACGAGTGAAAGAAGGTGAAGAACTAGCCATGAATGATGAAGAAGGAAATCAATTAATGGGTTACGTAGAAGAAATTGGTGATGATTATGTCATTATGGATTTCAATCATCCTTTAGCTGATCATACTTTACATTTTATAGGTGAAGTATTAAGTATTAGAGATGCTTCTGCTGAAGAGCTTGATCACGGCCATGTTCACGGACCAGGAGGACATCACCACCACTAATCAATATTTGATTCATATAAAAGAGCCTGTTTAAATTAAACAGGCTCTTTTTTATTTATGCTTTTTTTTGTGTTTAGTTTGATGTCCAATGTTTGGACAAGTGTCACATTTGTTTTTTCCTTTAAATATAAAACATCCCGAAAGTATTGTAGAACTTACAATAACGAGAAGTATCAAATGTATACGGGTTGTTTTTATCACAGGTTAGTAAAGGTACGATTAAAAATTAAGTTGTAAAAATGAGTCTGAATTATTTCAAATAAATCAAGTATCTTTAATAATATTTAAAGTATACAATTTTGAAAGTATCCATTATAACCATCACCTATAACAGCGAATCGACCTTAATTGATACGATTGATTCTGTTTTAAACCAAACGTATAAGGATATTGAATACATTATCATAGATGGTAAATCAACAGATAGCACACTTTCAATCATTCATTCTTATAAAGATAAAATCTCGAAATTCATTTCCGAAAAAGACAATGGCTTGTATGATGCTTTAAACAAAGGCATTGCAATGGCTACTGGCGATGTTATTGGGGTTTTGCATAGCGATGATTTTTACACCAATCATCAAGTGATTGAAAAAGTCGTTCAAACATTTAAGTTAAACCACGCAGATGCTGTATATGCCGATTTATTTTACGTAGACAAAACGAACGTGGATAAAATATTACGTAAGTGGAAATCGGGGAGCTACAAACATGGTATGTTTGTAAATGGATGGATGCCACCGCATCCAACTTTTTTTGTGAGAAGACATTGCTATGAAAAATACGGAAACTTTAATTTAGATTTAGTATCAGCGGCTGATTATGAATTAATGCTGCGCTTCGTTCATAAGCATCAAATCAAATTAGCGTATTTACCTGAATTCATTATAAAAATGAGAGTCGGAGGACTTAGTAATGCATCATTATCAAACAGGATAAGAGCTAATAAAGAAGACCGAAAAGCGTGGTTGATGAATGGCTTAAAACCAAAATTTCACACCTTATACTTAAAACCTTTACGAAAAATAATTCAGTTATTTAGAAAGTGATTTATTAATACTTAATATGATTTTGGAATGAAAAAAATATTTACAACTTTTTTTTTAATATTTACACTTTCTGTATTTGTCTGTTATTCTCAAGACAAAACAATAGACTCCTTGAAAATTGTATTCAAAACAAGCAAAGAAGATACTAATAAAGTTAAGGCTTTACTTGAAATCACTAAACATTTATGGCGAACAGGAAATTACGATACCTCTATAACTTATGCTGAAAAGGCAAAAACATTTGCTAAAAAAATAACTTATAAAGCGGGGATTGCTAACGCTTATAGTAATTTGGGAATTATTTATTGGTACCAAGGGAATTATCCTTCAGCTATCGAAAACCATGAAGCAGCTTTAGTAATTAGAAATGAATTGGGCGATAAAAAAGGAAAGGCTGGATCATACAATAATATTGGTTTGATTTATAATGAAAAAGGAAATTTTCCTGAAGCTTTAAAAAATTATTTTTTAGCTTTAAAAATAAATGAAGAAATAGGTAATGATAGTTGGGCTTCAAATAACTATAATAATATTGGTAATATATGTGCACTGCAAGGAGATTATAAAGCCGCATTGAAGTATCATTTGTCGGCTTTAAAAATAAGAGAAAAACAAGGAGATAAATTAGGAATGAGTACATCCTATAATTGCATAGGGTCTATTCTTTCCGATCAAAGTAATTACCCTGAAGCAATTGAAAATTATCATAAAGCATTAGTAATATCGACTGAGTTAAACGATGCAAATGCCATGTCTATTTCATATGATGGTATTGGAACAACTTTTTTTAGACAAGGTAATTATAAAGAGGCTTTAAATTATTTTGTAAAGGTTATGAAAATTTGCGAAGAAATAGGTGATAAGTTAGGTATTGCAAGAGCATACGGTAGTCTAGGTGTTGTAGAAACTTTAATGGATAAAAACATAGATGCGAAAAAGAATTTTGAAAGTTCTATTTTTTTAGCTAAAGAAGTTGGGGGGTTAATAGAAATACGTGATGGTTACCAAGGTTTAGCAGTAGTAGATAGTTCATTGGAAAATTATAAGGATGCGTTTGAGCATAACAAACTTTATATAGCTTACCGAGATAGTATAAACAATGTAGAAACAACAAAGAAATCGGTAGAGCAACAAATGCAATATATCTTTGAAAAAAAAGAAGTTGAAACTAAAGCCAATCAAAAAATAAAAGACGCTGTTGTAACTACAGATAAAAAACGGCAGAAAACTGTTTTATTTTTGGTTTCTGGTGTATTATTATTAGTAATTATATTCACTGTTTTTGTTTTCAGAACTCTTAGATTGACGCGTAAGCAAAATACTATTATAGAATTACAGAAGAATCTAGTTGAAGAAAAACATAAAGAAATAACTGATAGCATAAATTACGCTGAACGAATTCAGCGAAGTTTTATAGCTACAAAGGAGTTGTTAGATAATAATTTAAACGATTACTTTATTTTATTTAAACCCAAAGATATTGTTAGTGGAGATTTTTATTGGGCAGCAAAACTTTTGAATGGAAATTTTGCTTTAGTAACAGCTGATAGTACAGGGCACGGAGTACCTGGCGCCATTATGAGTTTATTAAATGTTACAAGTTTAGAAAAGGCAGTAGAAGAATTAAGCCAGCCTGCAGAAATTTTTGATGCTACCCGGAAAACAATTATTGAGCGATTGAAAAATGATGGAAGCGCAGAAGGTGGTAAAGACGGAATGGATGCAAGCATAACGGTTTATGATTTTAAGAATAAAAAAATAATAATTGCGGCGGCAAATAATCCAATTTGGATTGTTAGAGAAAAAGAGATTATTGAGATCAGGCCCGATAAAATGCCAATAGGTAAACATGATAAACAAAATGTTCCTTTCTCTCAGCAAGAATTTGAATTACAAACAGGCAATGTTATTTATACATTAACTGATGGTTTCCCTGATCAGTTTGGTGGTGAGAAAGGTAAAAAATTTATGATAAAAAATTTACGAGAACTTATCTTTGCTAATGCACACTTATCAATGAATGAACAAAAGCAAATTTTAGAAGCAACTTTTAAAAATTGGCTAGGTAATTTGGAACAGGTTGATGATGTTACTTTAATAGGTATTAGGGTTTAAATGAGATATTCTTTTAAACCTACTTCTTCACCTCAAATGTTTCAAAATTCCTGACTTCTCCTTCTTCGGCAATAACTTCAGTTACTTTAGATAAGGGAGACCCTACATAGCACCAATCAATGAGTTTATTGATATCGTCCTCTAATCCTTCGGCCTCTATTAATACTTCACCGCTATGCAAGTTTTTTACATAACCCGTTAGGTTACACTTTAAAGCTTTCGCGTGTGTGCAAAAGCGATAAGATACTCGCTGAACTTTTCCTTTTACAATTATATTATAGTGGCGTAACAGAATTATTTGTTTAAAGTTTCTAAATTACGGTGTTCAGTTTTATTTAATTCGTCTTGACTTAAGGTTTTAAAATATTCGTACGTAATTTTTAAACCTTCCGCTCTGTTTACTTTTGGCTCCCAACCTAACAACGCTTTTGCTTTTGTAATATCTGGTTTACGTTGTTTTGGATCATCTTTTGGTAAAGCCAACGAAATTAATTTTTGATTTGATCCAGTTAATTTTAAAATTTCATCAGCAAAATCTTTAATACTAATTTCATCAGGGTTACCAATGTTTACAGGCAAATGATAATCGCTCATTAATAATCGGTAAATACCTTCAACCAAATCATCTACAAAACAAAAACTACGTGTTTGACTACCATCGCCAAACATCGTTAAATCTTCACCACGCAATGCTTGACCAATAAAAGCAGGCAATACACGACCATCGTTTAATCGCATTTTAGGCCCATATGTATTAAAGATACGAATGATACGAGTTTCTAATCCATGTGTTTCATGATAAGCCATTGTTAAAGCTTCCATAAAACGTTTAGCTTCATCATAACAACCGCGTGGTCCAACAGGATTAACATTTCCCCAATATTCTTCTGTTTGAGGATGAACTGTAGGATCTCCGTATACTTCGCTTGTGGAAGCAACTAATACTCTTGCTTTTTTTACACGTGCAAATCCTAAAACGTTATGTGTTCCTAAGGAAGAAACTTTTAATGTTTGAATAGGAATTTTCAAATAATCAATCGGACTTGCAGGAGATGCAAAATGTAAGATGTAATCGATGTTCCCAGGCACATGAATAAATTTACTGACATCGTGATGATAAAATTCAAATTGAGGTAGTTTAAATAAATGTTCGATATTTTTTAAATCTCCTGTAACGAGGTTATCCATTGCCACAACCTGCATACCTTCTTTAATGAAACGGTCACATAAATGTGATCCTAAAAAACCAGCTGCCCCTGTTATTAATATTCTTTTTTGCATAATGTCCTTTTCTTACTAGTTTGTTCTTACTCCAATACAATAATAGTTATAACCTAATTTTTTCATATCCTGAGGATCGAAAATATTTCTTCCGTCAAATAATGTTTTTTGAGTTAAACGTTTATTTAATTCGTTAAAATCAGGGGCTCTAAATTCTGGCCATTCCGTTACTATTAATAATGCGTCTTGTCCATTTAAGCTATCATACATATCTGTTGAATACTCAATGGTTTTACCTAAGGTACGCTCTGCTTCATGCATAGCTACAGGATCGTAGGCGACAACGCTTGCTCCTTCATTTAATAATTTTTCGATGATAACCAATGATGGTGCTTCGCGCATATCATCAGTTTTCGGTTTAAAGGATAATCCCCATAAAGCAAATTTCTTTCCTTTCAAATCTCCTTTAAAATGTGCTTTTACTTTGTCAAATAAAACTTCTTTTTGGCTTTCATTCACTTCTTCCACAGCATTTAAAATACGCATGTTGTATTTATTTTCTTTAGCTGTTTTAATTAGTGCTTTTACATCTTTCGGAAAACAACTTCCACCATATCCAACACCAGGATAAATAAACTTCGTTCCAATACGTGTATCGCTTCCTATTCCTTTACGCACCATGTTCACATCTGCGCCCATAATTTCACAAAGATTGGCAATATCATTCATAAAACTAATTTTAGTAGCTAGCATTGCATTCGCCGCATATTTAGTCATTTCGGCAGAAGGGATATCCATAAAATAAATAGGATGTCCATTCATTAAAAATGGTTTGTATAATTTACGCATCAAATCTTCAGCTTCATGTCTATCTACTCCAACTACAATTCTATCGGGTTTCATGAAATCTTCAATAGCAGCGCCTTCCTTCAAGAATTCCGGATTTGATGCTACGTAAAAATCTAATTTAGATCCACGCTTATCTAATTGAGTTTGTAAGGCCTTTCTAACTTTTTCAGCAGTACTAACTGGAACTGTACTTTTAGTAACAATTACTAAAGGGTGTTGCATGTGTTCTCCTACGCTTGAAGCAACCGCTAATACATATTTCAAATCTGCAGAGCCATCTTCATCAGGTGGAGTACCAACAGCAATAAAAACAACTTCAGCTCCTTGAATACTTTCTTTTAATGATGTGGAAAAATGTAAACGTTTTTTTTGAACGTTACGTGTTACCATTTCATCTAAGCCTGGCTCATATATTGGTAATATACCTTTATGTAAATTATCAATTTTATTTTGATCAATATCAACGCAAGTAACATCCATGCCTACTTCCGCAAAGCATGTACCTGTAACTAATCCTACGTATCCTGTTCCTACAATTGCAACTTTCATACTATTTATTTTACTAATTCTAATAAGTTATCTGTAATGTATTTTAATGTTTCCTCGTCCATTTCGGTATGCATAGGTAATGATAAAACAGTTGCACATAATTTTTCTGTAACTGGAAAATCACCTTTTTTAAATCGATCGCTTTTATAGGCATTTTGTTCATGCAATGGAATTGGGTAGTAAATCATTGCGGGTATACCGCGTTCAGATAATTGTTCCCTTAATTTAGCTCTATCAACTCCATTTAATAGCAATGTATATTGATGAAATACATGAGTCGAGTTTTTTGCTCTTGCAGGTGTTTTTAATTTTGGATGATTAGCTAAAGCTTTATCATAATAATCGGCGGCTTTATTTCTAGCAGTTGCATACTCATCCAAATGCTTTAATTTTGCTTTTAATACTACAGCTTGTATAGTATCTAACCGAGAATTTACGCCTAATACATCATGCACATATTGTACGCTTTGTCCGTGATGAGCTACCATTCGTAATTTCTTTGCTAACTCATCATTGTTTGTATACATAGCACCACCATCTCCATAACAACCTAAATTTTTACTTGGAAAAAATGAAGTGCAACCAACTGTTCCTATTGTTCCAGCTTTTGCTTTTTTACCGTCAGAAAATGTATAATCTGCGCCAATAGCTTGAGCCACATCTTCAATCACATATAAATTATGTTTTTTTGCTAAAGCCATAATGCGCTCCATGTCGGCACATTGCCCAAATAAATGCACAGGAACAATTGCTTTTGTTTTTGGAGTAATAGCTTTTTCAATGGCCTCGATGTCGATGTCAAATGTATCAGGATACACATCAACCAAAACTGGCGTTAAACCCAATAAACCAATAACTTCAGCAGTTGCTACATATGTAAAACTAGCAGTAATAACTTCATCGCCTGGTTTTAAATCTAATGCCATCATTGCAATTTGTAATGCATCCGTTCCATTAGCGCAAGGAATAACATATTTAACATGTAAGTACTTTTCTAAATCTGATTGGAATTCTTTTACAGCTGGGCCATTAATAAATGCAGATGTATTTAATACCTCTTGAATTCCTGCATCTACTTCGGCTTTTATTTTTTCGTATTGACCTTTTAAGTCAACCATTTGGATCTTTTTAGTCAAAGTCGTCATTTTTCACAATTTACCTTGCGAATATAACAATTTTGAGCCATTTTGAAGCTTAGAATACTTAAAATATTCAGGCCAAAAAAAGCTATAATTACTGTTTTAAATAAAAAAGTGAAGATTTTTAAAGAATATCTTTATTGATTGTATAACCAATACCTTTTGTGGTTTTGATTACATTATTTCCGAGTATTCTTCTAATATTACGAATATGTATATCAATGGTTCTACTTTTTGCAACTTCGATAGAATCCCATATTTGTTTAGCAAAATCTTGGCGTGTAAATGTTTTATTAGAATTGAAATACATAAGACTAATCATTTCAAACTCTTTACGAGGTAGCGCTATTTTTCCGTTTTCAGTAATAATAAGATATTGTTCTTTATCAACATGAAATTTTTTAGTAGATATGTTTTCTATATCAGTACTTTTTTTAGATAATAATCTTTTTTTAAGCATAGCAATTCGAAGTTCAAGAAGTGCAGGCTTTATGGGGGTTATAATAAAATCATCAGCACCAGCATTTAAGGCAGTAATTTGAATATAATCATCATCTTTATTTGTAAAAATAACAATATAAGGTTGTTCAATCGTTTTTAAATTACGAATCTCATTTGTTATGCTAATACCGTCCTTACTTTTAAAATCAAGTTCAACTATTACTAAATGTATTTCATGACTATGTAATAAGCTCAACAAATCGTTCTCTGTTTCCGTATAAAAAACGGTGTAAGATCTTTCTTTCAAATAATCGATTGCTTTTAAAACAGCTGATTCTTGATTAGAGCAAAAAACAATATTAAATGAGTGAGTCATATAGTTGCATCAATAATTTTACCTGAAATTTTACCTGTTTGAGCTTTAGAAATTGACGATGTAAGAACTATTATTGATAGAATGAAAGTAATTTGTCTGAACATGATCTTAAATTATAAGGTGCAAAAAAACGACGGCTACTTAAGGTTTACATTAATTTTGTGTTAACTTAACATTAAAAATAATACACGGATTATTAATAATATTAATATTAAATTAACATTGTAAATTAAAATTCTATACCTATTAAAGTTATATCATCAGTTTGCGTTGTTCTTTCCTGCCATGTATTTAATACAAACTCAAATAAATCTTTTTGTTCACTCATCGAAGAGGTATTATAATGCTCTAACACATTTAACAACCGTTTACGACTAAATTTTTTGGTATTAGTAGAATCGAATTGATGCTTGACTCCATCAGAAAAGAAATATAATTTTGCTTCTTCTTCCAACCTTAAATTATAAGTATCAAACTTTCTATTCTTTTCGATTTGCCATCCTCCAATGGGATAACTATTGCCTTTATAAATTTTTATATTGTTATTTTGATAGATTGCGAACTCACCTCCACCGCATGAATATTGAAATTCACGCGTTTTAGTATTAAATGATATAAGTGTAATTTCTAACCAATCATTATTATAAAAAGAATCCGTTATTTCATTATTAAATGTTTCTATCCATTTTTTATCTAATTCCGTCAAGTAATCGCCTACGTTATCAAAGTTTTTTTGAATCACGTAATTTAACAAACTAATACCTAATACAGACAGCATAGCACCAGATACACCATGCCCAGTGCAATCTGCTAAAGCAAAAAAAATAACATCATTTTTTTTTGTTAACCAATAAAAATCACCCCCGATTTTATCTTGAGGTTTGTAAACAACAAAATGCTTATTGAAAAATTTCTCGAAATGTCTTGGCTTAGGTAATAAACCATTTTGAATTGTTTGAGCGTATATTAAACTGTTTTCTTGTTTTGTAATAATAGGCTGTAACATAGATGAAATTTTCATGGGGACAAAGGTCATTACCTAAAATTAAGTCCGCGGTAAGCTAATATTAACTAATTATTATTAAAGAGAAGTATCTACAAATCTATTATAGAATTTATTTAAGATTCATCTTCTTATATAATTAATTTCAAAGTGAGCTATTCTTTAATGGTCGAATAAACAAATTAATAACATAGTTAGTTAATCAACTGTATTATTCTTAATCTTTATTAAACTTGTATTTAATATAATAATACAATTAATACCTAGTTGTGCGGTTTCAGCAATCTTCTTTTCAGGATATTGATATTTCAATTCTTTACCAATCGCTTTGTATAGTTTTATGAAGAGCTCGATATCTTTTACTACTTTTTTTGATAATTTACTTTTTATTGCAGGGTTAGCAACAAATTCTTTTTTAATATGACTAATTAAATTTGTTGTTTTTATTTTTTGTTCAATCACTTCTTGATTTAACTCATCTTTTACAATTTGTTTTAAAGCTTTATTTGTAAGAATATATGAGAGGTTAATGGACTCAATAAAGAACTGATTATCAAATGATTTTTTATTTTTATCTAAAAGTTGTTTAATTGTTATTGCCATAATATTAATATCTATATAATCAAAACTACTAAATTTGATGTAAAATTAACATTAATTTAATCATCATTGGATATAGTAATATTTGTTTTTTGCAAGGTTTATAAATATCCTTTGAGTTTATAAGTGACATAGCCAATCATTTCATGAAGTATAATATTTAATGTAACAACAGCTTCAACATTTGGAATTAAACAATGATCGAATTCATACTTTCGTAAACCAGAAATTTTATTGGTAACAAATGGTGTTACATTTTTATATCCTACTTTTTTAAAAATTGCTAATGACCTCCGCATATGAAATGATGAGGTAACCAATAATATAGAACCTTTAAATTTCAAACTGTCTAGTATTTGTTTGGAAAATAGCGCATTTTCAAAAGTATTCTTTGAATTATTTTCAATGATAATACTGCTATCAGGAATTGAAATAGATTTCAAATACTTTTTTATATAAATGGCTTCCCGTTGGTTTGGCTTATTTATAATGCCAGAACCGCCTGTTATTAATATTTTATCTACCCTTTTTTGAAAATACAATGGAAGAGTTTGAAACAATCTATCACCTGAATAAGTAAAATCAAACCGTTGCTGACGTTCATCGATCCTTCCCATACCACCTAAAACAATAGCTATATCATATTTTGTATTTTTTAAATAAATATTGTCGTCGCTATATTCCCATGCTCTTACCACTTCGTCAACTAAAAATGAATTTGAAATAATATAGACAAAAATTGTAAAGCCTAACATCCATTTTTTATAAGGAGTATGCCATAATTTTTTTAGTAAATATATAATACCAGCAAATAGCCAAGTATAAGGTGATAATAGAAACGCAATTATTTTAGAAAAGAAAAAAAACATAAAACGATACACTTCATTTAAAACGTACAACTAAATTTAATAAAAAAGCAAATACCATTTAGGTATTTGCTTTCAATGAATGATACTAAAAAATATTAGCCTAAATATTGTTGCAATAATTTACTACGAGATGAATGACGTAAACGACGAATTGCTTTTTCTTTGATTTGACGAACACGTTCGCGAGTTAAATCAAATTTATCACCAATTTCTTCTAATGTTAATCCATGATTTAAACCAATTCCGAAAAATAATTTAACCACGTCACGCTCTCTTTCAGTTAACGTTGATAAAGCACGATCAATTTCTTTTGATAAAGATTCCATCATTAAACCATTATCCGCTTTTAACGAATCATGATTTACTAATACATCTAATAAAGAACTTTCTTCGCCATTAGCAAAGGGAGCATCCATACTTACATGACGACCAGAAACTTTCATGGTGTCAGAAACCTTATCTATAGGCAAATCTAATAACTCAGCAATTTCTTCAGCACTTGGCTCACGCTCAAATTCTTGTTCTAATTTAGAGTATGCTTTATTAATTTTATTTAACGAACCAACTTGATTTAACGGTAAACGCACTATACGCGACTGCTCTGCTAATGCTTGTAATATTGATTGACGAATCCACCAAACGGCGTAAGAAATAAATTTAAAACCACGAGTTTCATCAAAACGACGAGCCGCTTTAATTAAACCTAAATTACCTTCATTAATTAAATCGGGTAAACTTAATCCTTGATTTTGATATTGTTTAGCTACAGAAACAACGAAACGTAAATTAGCACGAGTTAATTTCTCTAATGCATCTTGGTCTCCATCTTTAATTTTTTTAGCTAAAACAACTTCTTCTTCTGCTGTAATTAATTCTTCTCTACCAATTTCTTGTAAGTATTTATCTAATGATGCACTCTCTCTATTGGTTATGGATTTGGTTATTTTTAGCTGTCTCATGTTTTTTGTATTAGGGTTTACAAGCTAACAAAGATAGAAAAAAATAGGTCTTTTTCCAAGTTTGTATCGTTTTGATTATTAGGTAATTAGAATTTTAACGTTTTATAATATGATATTTTTCATCAAAAAAAGAAAAGTGATAAAGTGCTTTTTATACTCTATTTTTTAATTATCTCCTCTATATGCCTTTTAAGTAAATAATATCTAAAGCCCGAACCCATAATAAGCTCTCATACCATTAGGATAGATTCCTTCTATCAAAACGCCTCCCGTTTTATTTTCTAAAAAAGATTGAACATCTTTTGTAGTTGCTACTTTTTTCTTATCAATGGAGGTAATGATAAACCCATCTTTAATACCAGCACTGGCAAGCTTCCCGGCATTTAACTTAGCTATTTTTACCCCAAAAGCAATTTTAAGCTTCGAGAGATCCTCTGAGCTAAGCTCCTCAAACTCTGCTCCAACTGAATTTACAGCTGTTCTATATACTACAGGTTTTTTAATCATTCCTAAACTATTTTCTTTATTTTTCAATACTGCAGATACTGTCATTTCTTTCTCATTTCTAATAAGTGTAACATTTATTTTATCACTTGGTCTGAATTTACCAATCTGCTCGAGCAATTCAGAAGTTGTTTTAACTTCTACATTTTCAATCTTCGTAATAATATCTCCAATTTTAATTCCTGCTTCCTCGCCAGAACCACCTTCTGTTAAACCATTAATATAAACGCCTTTCAATTGTTTGATACGTTTTTCTTCAGCAAACTTAGCATCAATATCTTGTATACTTAATCCTATATAAGCACGCTGAACAGTTCCATATTCTATTAAATCACTTACTACTTTTTTTACAATATTCACTGGTATAGCAAAAGAATAACCTTGGTAGGAGCCATTATTAGAAGCAATTGCCGTATTAATACCTACTAACTCTCCTGTAGTATTTACTAGTGCACCTCCGCTATTACCAGGATTTACAGCCGCATCCGTTTGTAAAAATGATTCGATGGGAGCTAAACCTCCTTGAGTATTATTATGTTCTAAAATATTAATGTTTCGCCCTTTAGCGCTTATGATGCCAGCAGTTACAGTAGAATTTAAATTAAAAGGATTACCTACCGCTAATACCCATTCCCCAATTTTTACATCATCCGAATTACCATATACTACGAAGGGAAGATCTTTTTCTTTCACTTTTAACAATGCTAAATCTGTATTAGGATCTAAGCCTATTACTTCTGCTTGATAGGTTCGTTTATCATTTAAAACCACCTCTATTTTAGAAGCATCTTTCACTACATGATTATTGGTGACAATATAGCCGTCGTTACTAATAATAACGCCACTTCCACTACCTTGCATCACATTGGGTTGACGTTGTCTTCCTCCAAAGAACCATTCTTGAAATGGATCATACGCTAAATTATTATTACTTTCTACAATTGTTTTAATGTGCACAACTGAATTAACTGATTTTTCGGCAGAAGCAATAAAATCAGGAGCACTTGATAATGCGCCCGAATAACTTGTTAATTGAACAGGCGCTTTATAAGGATTATAATTTACTGCTTGGCTTGTATTAGGTGTCAATAAAAAATGATTGGCAATTAAAACACAAGCTCCACCAATGGCGCCTACAAAGGCTGTTGAGATTATCTTTTTCATTTTTTGTATTAATTTAAATGGTTACTGAAAATTTAGATTGATTGTAATTTAGATTTATAACGCAAAATTAATTCAAAAGTTATGTTCAAAATTTGTTTTTAACATAACTTAACTGCGTCGAAAAAAAACGTAATTTTAATATCTGAAAATGAGCATTCGTTTTAAATATAAAATTCCTCCATTTGTCTTCGGTGTATCGATAGGATTATTGGTAGGTGTAGCTTTTTTTATATTTAAAATAGACGACTATGTTAAAAGATTTAATAAACCCAACATTGATGATATTAAGGTAAGTGAACAAACAATTATCAGTACTTCTTCTGATAACAAAGAACAAAAAAATACGTCCAACAAAAAGATTTCTATTAACACTAAACATTCTCCAAATATTAATTACAGTGAAGTTGATGCCTTATTAAAAGAAGATGACGTAACCGTAGCTCAAGAAGAATTATTATCTGTTAAAAATATCAAGGTTATTAATTTAGATGCTTCAACTAAACGAGATACATTAACTGGCCAACTAGCTGGTGTTACCAATAGTGATTATCCAAATTTATTTTTTGTAGAGTTTTGGAAAACACCTTTAAATTCAAAAGGCTATCGCATGACGCGCAATAGAGTTATATTATATGGCTTGTCTGATTTTAGTAGTATCACCATTTATAAAGTGGATGATAATTATTATTTAAAAAATGATGATGTAGTCTATAAAATTTCATCTGGCACAGACTTTAAGCCAATGGAACTCGTTAATGACAATGATTTACTAGCTAAGATAAATTAAATTTATTTTTCAAATTTTTCTCAAAATGATTTTAGAATGCTTTAAATATCAAGGTACAGGTAATGACTTTGTATTAATCGATAACCGTAATAAAGAAATTGTTTTAACTACCGAACAAATTAAATGGTTATGCGACCGAAGATTTGGAATAGGTTCTGATGGCTTAATTTTATTAGAACTCGAAGAAGGCTTAGATTTTAAAATGGTTTATTACAATAGTGATGGCAACGAAAGCAGTATGTGTGGCAACGGTGGGCGATGTATTACGGCCTTTGCAAAGCGTTTAGGGATTATAGAGACAGAAGCAAAGTTTATGGCAATCGATGGATTACATGATGCAAAAATAAAAGATGAATTTGTTTCACTGAAAATGAATGATGTAAAACATATTGAAACAGGGAAAAATTTTTATTATTTAAATACAGGCTCTCCACATTATGTCAAATTTGTTGATGATATCGATTCATTAGATGTATTTACCGAAGGAAAAAATATCCGATACAATGAACGATTTATGGATGTTGGCACTAACGTTAACTTTATACAAAAAAAGGAACACGAATTAGTGGTCCGGACATACGAACGAGGAGTAGAAAACGAAACTCTTTCATGCGGCACTGGGGTAACAGCTTCCGCATTAATAGCAGCATTAACAGGAAATAGCTCCACTAAAAACAATTGCTTCATCAAAACATTAGGTGGTAACTTAAATGTAACTTTTGAAAAAGTATTGGAAAATAATTTTTATAATATTTGGCTAGAAGGACCTGCACTTTTTGTATTCAAAACAACCATAATGATAGAGGATTAATAGCGCCTCAATACTTAATTCATTTTATTGAAACTAAATAACATCTTAAGATTAGCTTCAGAATTTAAAATTATATTTGTTTTCAAAACAATTTTGCATGAGGCACTTTCTTATTATTTTCATTGTCATTCCTTTCATTTGTAACGCACAAATACATAAGGACTCCATCAGCTTGCCATTTGCTATTGCTAAAGAAAAGCGCCTTTCAGATGAAGACTTAGAACATAAAAAAGAAGGGGCTTATGTAACCGGTGCACCTGATATAAGCATTGATCCAGTTAATGGCTTTGGATATGGTGGCGAGGGTACTATTTATTTTAATGGTAAAAAAACAGATCCATTTTTTGCATACACACCATACAGAGCAAGTATAGGGGTGGTTTTATTTAATACGACACGTAACCAACGAGAGTTCATGTTAAAGTTAGATGTACCCTATATTTTCAACACTAAATGGCGGTTACGTGTAGAAGGAGGTTATGAAGCTAATCCAAATTTATTGTATTTTGGCCAAGACGAAAATTCCCTGCAAGGATTGCAATATTACACTAATAATGATAGCACAAAAAAACCAATTACAAATGCCTCGTATAATGATTACAATCAATCTATAGAAAACAATGGCAATACATTTTACAATACATATTTCAAAAAAGAAGGTGTTATTAATGTTAGTGGAGAACGTTCTTTCTTGGATGGTAAACTTCGAGCATTAATTGGATATGAAGTAGCTTATGTTGATTTTTCAACGTTTGCAGGAAAATCATTAGCACAACAAGATTTTAATGCGAATAAAATAACTGGCTTAGGAAAAGGAATAGTAACCATCGAACAACTAGGTTTAGTATGGGATACACGCGACTTAGAAACTGATCCAAGTAATGGTGTCTTTGCAGAAATTACAAATGAATTGTCCTTAAAAGCTTTAGGTTCTAAATATGATTTTAATAAAACCTTTGTTCATTTTAATTTTTATAAAAAATTATTTCCAAAACAAATTAAAAAATTAGTTTTTGCTGGCAGAATTGCGTTTGGTTATTCAGCGCTAGATTGCCCATTCTTTGAATATCAAGATCAATGGAGTTCGGAAGGAAGCATTGAAGGATTGGGTGGTGCAAATACTTTGAGAGGCTATAAACAAAGTCGTTTTTTAGGACGAGCTATGAATTTTAATAATGTCGAATTACGATATCGCTTTGCACAATGTAAAATACTTAAACAACATTTCGCATTTAGTGCTGTTCCTTTTATGGATGCTGGCGCGGTTTGGGACGGCTTAGATAGATTAGGTCATTTGAATAATTTCAGAATATCAGAAGGATTAGGATTACGAATTGCGTGGAATGTAAATACCATCTTACGATTTGATTATGCATTTTCGAAAGAAGATAATCAATTCTTTTTTAATTTATCGCATGCTTTTTAAAAATGCTTTAGATTTTCTTTAGATTAACTTGTTAACATTGTATCATAAATCATAAAACTATAAATCATGAAAAAAATCATCAACACAATAGCAGTAATTGTCTTATCAATTAACTCTTCATCAGCACAAAAAGTAAAAGAAGCAGAAGTGCCTAAAGCTGTTATCACCTCTTTCCAAACTCATTTTAAAGGCGGTAAAGTTGAGGCATGGGATAAAGAAAAAAATGGCGAATTTGAAGCTGAATTCAAATTAAATAAAATAGAAATGTCAGCTAATTTTTCTGCTGATGGAAAATTAATGGAAACAGAAGAAGAAATTGCAACTGCAACTTTACCTAAAACTGCAACAGATTATATAACTAAAAATTATGCAGGTATCAAAATAGAAGAAGCTGCTAAAATTACGGATTCTAATGGTAAAATTACTTACGAAGCAGAAGTTAAAAAAGGAAAAGAAGAAATAGAATTAATGTTTGACGCAACTGGAACTTTCATAAAAAAAGTGGTGGAAACAAAAGACGATACTAAGAAAGATTAATAATTAAATTTTTATAAAAAAAGCTCTCAAGAAACTGAGAGCTTTTTTTGTTTTACAACAACTTATAAAACTAATTATTAATTGCCGCCCATGCCTGGTGGGTTTAAATTAATATCTTCTGGAGTACGTTCTTTTTTAAATTCAAGTCTACCAAATTTGTAAGTTATATTAATTCCAAACGATCGATAAGGCAATTGTTTTAAACTATTTGATGTAAAATCAACACCCGACAAAGTCGTTTTTTGATCAATGTATTTATTAAATGGATTTGTTGCTGTAAATGCAAAGCTTGCCTTATCGTGAAAGAATCTTTTACGCAACGCGAAATTATAGGTTGTCATAGATGGCATTCTGCCTTGCACATTTAAACGAGCAGAATTAAAGTTACCAGCAATTTCAACAAACAATGTTTTTGAAATTTGAAATAAAGCACTTGCGTTTATACGATAATTAAACCCTTCTATGTTTTTTCCCGGATCAATGCTATTATAAATATAACGCTGAAATGCAGCTAAATTAGTACGAAATGTGATTTTAGATTTAATAGAAACAGATGCATTGAGGTTTAACCCAAAATTATCTTCCTTACCAATATTTTCGCGTGTACTTACAGCCACATTTTTATAAATTGAATCACCAATTTTATATGACGCATAATAACGAGTGTAAGATTGTATATCATAATCATTTCCTCTATAAAATAATGCCACGCCAATATTGATGCTTTTTTTAAATGTTTTATTATATCCTAACTCAATATTATGCGTCGTTTCGGGTTTTAAATTAGGATTGCCTGTTGAAATATTTTTTGGATCGGCAGCATTAATGAAAGGATTTAAGTCTTTAAAGTCGGGGCGAGAAATACGATATGTAAAACTTAATTTTAGTAATTGATTTTTTTTAAATTTATGAGAAATAACTCCCGACGGAACAATAATATTATAAGGATTAATATTAACGCTTCCTACATTTAAGTAGGTTGCTTGCGCTTCAGTATATTCATCTCTGCATCCAACTTTTACGTCTAAAAATTTAAACAACTGAAATTTAAGGGAAGCATAATATGCATATACTGAGCGTTTATAAGTTAGTGCAGATGATTGATTGTTATTAAAATTATAATTATCGTTAACTGTATTTAATAAATACACATCTGATTTACTGTCAATATAATCAAGTACCATTTTTGCACCTGTTTCAAAAACTACATTTTCTCCTATTGGTTGAACATAATTAATAGCAATGTTTGTTTCTTTACTTGTGCCAGGATTATTTGCATACGAACCATTAAAAATAGAATCTGGTGTTACATATTTTTGAGTTTGACTGTAATACGAATAATTATTACTTATAGAAGATGAATACAATACTTCTAATTCTTGGTCTTGCTTATTGAACTTCTTTTTATAACTCAAGCTCCAATCATAAGAGCCGGATTTAGCTTTATTAGTAGCGTCAATGACATTTTGAATATTAGCATAAGTATTTCCAATTGAATCATTCAAAATAGATTGTCTATTATTTATTCCTTTATTATTTGTACTCATATCATTATAGCTGAACGAGCCATTAATATTATTTTTATCGTTTATATCCCAATCAAAATTTAAACCTGCTTGATAACCTTGTCTAGTAAAATCACTGTTGCCATCTTGAATTAATTGTGATGATTGTAAACTCGTAGAACTTTGTGTCGTTCGATTCATTCTATTAATAGTAGTAGAAAGTAATTGGGCATTTCCACTTACAAATGTATTCACTGCAAATTTATTTTTCCGTGCATTTAAGTTCAACGAACCATTTTCTAATCGTGTTCCTGCACTTAATGAAACATTCCCATTAATACCTTGTACATCATTTTTCTTTAAAATAATATTTATAATGCCTGCAGTACCTTCTGCATCATACTTAGCACCGGGACTAGTAACTACTTCAATACTTTGTATTTGACTGGCAGGTATGATTTGTAAGACATCTGCAATGTTATTTCCAAAAATAGTAGATGGTTTTCCATTAATTAAAAAACGAATACCTGAACTTCCCTGTAATTCAACATTACCATTTACATCAACAGAAACCTGAGGAACTTTTTTTAAAATATCTAGGGCTACACCTCCTTGTGAAGTAAGATCTTTATCGGCATTATAGATCATCTTATCAATTTTATACTCTATTAAGTTTTGTTCAGCCTCAATGGTAACTTCTTTTAAAGAGGTTTGTCGATTAGTAATAATTAGATAACCTAAATTAATTTGAGGATTAGAAGGAGAAATAATTATATTTTCTTTTTTAATTGTTTTATAACCAATAAAATAAATTAATAAATCATACGTTCCATTTGGAATTTCAGTCAATTTAAAAAAACCTTTTTCGTTAGTAGTTGTGCCATTAATCACTTTGTCATCTGATTTCCTAACAATACTAATAGTAGCATATTCAATTGCATTTCCTGAAATAGAATCTATAATTTTTCCTGTTATTGCTCCCTCACCTTTGATATCTCTACGCTCTGGCTTTTGAGCAAAGACAATAAAACTACTTAGCAAAAAAAATAATACAAGTAATTGCTTTGATGCATGACTATTGATTAAAAATTGAATTCGCCTCATTGAATTTTGTCAGGTAAAAATGGTAAATATATAGAAGATTACGAGGTTGCAATCAAATAATATGATAACAATTAATTAAAATAGATTTAATTCAGAATTTAAACAGAATCGTTTGTTAATATAGGTGGATGCCAAAGTTTTGCTTTTATGTTATACTAATTTCAATTGTTTTTAAAAGCATTAATTTAAATGCTCAAAATGATTTTAATTTTTATAAATAAAAAATAGAAAGAGGATATTCAAATGGCGTGGAAGTATATTGCGTGATTATTAAAAAAAATAGAACGCAGATAACACGGATTAAAATGATTAAAAAATGATTTTAATTTTCGACTATTTTAAAAAAAAAATAACGCGGATTTTAAGTTGTCGCGGATTTTTAATCCGTGATAGCATGCAGCTTTTATTGCTATAAATATTTGTGTTGAAAAACTAAATCTCAAAATGTTTATCAAACGCATCCATGAACCAATCGGGAGGTAGAGTTGGCTTCTTTTTAACTCCATCCACAAACACTAAGGTAGCAGAGCCGTTATTTAACAATTCATTTTTTTGATTAAAACATTCGTAATGAAACGTAATACGTACGCCTGGTATTTCTTTAACTGTTGTAACTACACGAACTTCGTCGTCATATAAAGCAGGTTTTTTATAATTAATAGTTAAATTAATAACAGGCATTAATGTGCCACTTTCCTCCATATCTCTATAACTAATACCTAAACTGCGCATCGCCTCAACACGACCAACTTCATAGTATTGAGCATATACCCCATAATATACATAGCCCATTTGGTCTGTTTCTCCGTAACGAACTCTTAATGTTGTTTCTGTTTTAATCATACAAATAATATATTATATTTAAGACATCTAATTTACTTTTCTATATGATTACTTATAAAATAAAAATATTCTTTTTTTCAGCACTTATTAGTTTATATGCATGTCAGCAAAAAACGCTGGTTACAAATATTTCTGAAACTCATATTATTGTTAACGAAAATAAAGTGGATAGTACAATTTATAATACTATTTCGCCTTATAAAAAATTACAAGATGAAAAAATGAAAACTGTAATTGCGCGAAGCGAAGACGCATTTTTGAAAGCTGATGTAGAAAGCACATTAGGGAACTTTTTTTGTGATGCTGTATTATTTGAAACAAAAAAACTATTAGGCGCAGATTCTGCATTGGTTGATATTGCTGTATTTAACAAAGGTGGGTTAAGAAATGCATTGCCAAAAGGAAACATAACCGTGGGAAATGTTTTTGAGTTAATGCCTTTTGATAATGAATTAGTGATTTTAAAATTAAGTGGTAGTCAAGTAAAAGACATGCTTAATAAAATTGCTGAAAAAGGTGGAATTCCAATAGGAGGGATGACTTTAGTGATTAATAAAACAATGGCATCCAATGTTATTATTAAAGGAAAATCATTTGACGAAACAAAAGACTATTGGATAGTTACTTCTGATTACCTTGCTAATGGAGGAGATAACTATACCTTTTTTAAAAATGCAAAAGAAAGAAAAGTAATGAATGCTCTATTAAGAGATGTGATTATTAATTATTGCAAAGACATAACTCAACAAGGAAAAACTTTAAAACCAACTTTAGATGGCAGAATTCAATTATCAAAATAGACGCGATTTTTTAAAATATTTTGTAGGTACATCAGCTGTATTAACTGGTTTTCCTGCATTATCCAAAGAAGTATTAAAAAGTAAAGATATATCACATCTTACAATTTTATACACCAATGATTTGCATAGTCGCATAGAACCATTTCCAACTAATGACCCAAAATTTGCCAACATGGGCGGTTTTGCAAGACGAGCAGCAGTTATTGATAGTATAAAAAAAGAGAATGATAATATTTTATTGTTAGATGCGGGAGATATTTTTCAAGGCACACCTTACTTTAATTTATACCATGGCGAACTAGAATATAAATTAATGAGCTTAATGCAATATGACGCAACAACGCTTGGTAATCATGATTTTGATTTAGGAATTGAAAACATTGAGAAACAAATGTCTCATGCCAATTTTTCATTTATTAATTGTAATTATAATTTTTCGGATACCTGTTTACACGATAAAATTCTCCCTTATAAAATTTTTATAAAAAACGGAATTAAAATTGGCGTCTTAGGATATGGCATAGAATTACAAGGCTTAGTCGATAAAAAAATGTATAAAAATACCGTCTACCAAGATCCTTTGGGAATAACTAACTCAACAGCTAAGTTATTAAAAAATGATTTGGGCTGTGATTACATTATTGCATTATCACATTTAGGATTTAAATATGAAGAAAAAAAAATAAGTGATTCGTCTATGGCGCCCTTAACTGAAAACATTGATTTAATCATAGGTGGACATACACATTCATTTTTAGAACATCCTCTCAAATTGTCTAATAAAGCCGGAAAAGAGATTTATGTTACTCAAGTTGGATGGGCTGGTATATGGTTAGGTAAATTAGACCTGTATTTTTCTTATAATAAGAAAAAAATCTCACATAATTCAAATAACAGAAAAATTTAAAAAAACAAGTCCAAAACGAAAATTTTTTGAAATTATTTTTTGTTTTTTTTTGTTGCGAGATTGAATTATCAGTATATATTTACAAACTAGAACTTGTTCATAACACTTAACACTATATACTTTAAAACTTTTTTATTACTATGAAGGAAAAAACAGCAGAAACCGTGTGGAAGAATTGCCTAAAAATAATTCAAGATAATGTAAGCCCTCAAAACTTTGCAACTTGGTTTGAACCAATTAAAGCAATTAAAATTCAAGACGATGTATTAAACATTCAGGTTCCTTCCCAATTTTTTTATGAATGGTTAGAAGAACACTATATTACCATCATTAAAAAAGTTATTCGTAAAGAGCTTGGAGCAGAAGGTCGCATTGAATATAGTATCGTTATGGATAATGGTACAGGTAAATCTGAAAAAGCAGTAATGCTTAAAGTTCCTAACATTAATACTAATCTTAGAAATAATCCCGTATCGATGCCAATAGATAGTGGCTCGATCAGAAATCCATTTATTATACCAGGTCTTAAAAAAGTTTCTGTTGAATCTCAATTAAATCCAAATTATTGTTTTGATAATTTTGTAGAAGGTGATTGTAACCGCTTAGCTCGTTCAGCCGGCTATGCAGTATCTCAAAAACCAGGAGGGACTGCTTTTAACCCCTTATTATTATATGGTGGTGTTGGATTAGGTAAAACTCACTTAGCTCAAGCTATTGGTATTGATATTAAAAAGAATTTCCCAAATAAAACTGTTCTATATGTTCAGTCAGAAAAATTCATTGCTCAATTTATTGATTCAATTAAAAACAATAACCAAAACGATTTCGTTCATTTTTACCAAATGATTGATACGTTAATTATTGATGATATTCAATATTTAGCTGGAAAAGAGAAAACACAAGATGTATTTTTCCACATCTTCAATCATTTACACCAATTAGGTAAACAAATTATCTTAACAGCTGATAGAGCTCCTGTAGAAATGCAAGGGATTGAACAACGATTATTATCACGTTTCAAATGGGGCTTAAGTGCTGATTTACAAACTCCAGGCTTAGAAACTCGTATTGCAATTTTAGAGAAAAAAGTTTATAATGAAGGTATTCAATTACCTAAAGAAGTTTGTGAATACTTAGCGTATAGCATTACGTCTAACGTACGTGAACTAGAAGGTGCTTTAATTTCGTTATTAGCTCAATCTTCATTAAACAAAAAAGTAATTACTTTAGAATTAGCTAAGCAAATGATTGACAAGTTTGTTAAATCAACTGCTCGCGAAGTATCTATTGATTATATCCAAAAAGTAGTTTGCGATTATTTTGATTTAAATATTGATTTAATGAAATCAAAAACACGCAAGCGTGAAGTAGTTCAAGCCCGTCAAATTGCTATGTATTTTGCAAAATGCATGACTAAATCATCTTTAGCTACAATTGGGATGCATTGCGGCGGTAAAGATCACGCAACTGTATTGCATGCTTGTCGTACAGTAAATAATTTAATGGATACTGATAAACGTTTTAAAGCATACATTGAAGAATTAGATAAAAAGATTAGTATCAATAACTAATTAAAAAAATAGTTTTCTTAAAAATCCTTTCTATTATCGGAAAGGATTTTTTTTTATTTAAAATGGATGTTTTCATCACACACGATATATTTAATTTTTCCTACAATTGGTGCCATTTTAGGTGCCATGTTGTGGTTAAGTTATTTAAAAAAAATTGATGTATTTGAACATGAGCGAATTGCTGATATTTGTTTTGCATTAATTGTAGGTTATTTAACCCCAAGTATAACATTATGGGTTTATTATGGATTTGAAGTTTTAGGCTTTAATTTTAATGGAAACGCCTTAAACGATATGCTATTTGCCATATTTGGCGTAGGGGTTACCGAAGAGTTTTCGAAACTATTAGGCGTTGTTATCGTTTTTAATGTATTAAAAAAACATATTAGCGAACCCATCGATTATTTAATATTTGCAGGAGTGGTAGCATTAGGTTTTTCTGTTAGAGAAAATTTTATTTATTACAACAATTATGGATCTCAAGTCCTAACTGGGCGCACTTTAATATCATGTTTAACACATGTAATTAATACCAGTATTTGTGTATACGGCTTATACAGTTATAATATATTTAAAGTTGGTACTAAATATGGAAATGCTTTTCTAGGATTAAGCGTGGCTATTGTTTCACATGGCTTATTTGATTTATTTTTAACGCACCAATTTATAGGCATTTTCACGCCTTTATTAGCATCTATTATATATTTGATAGGCATAAATTTTTGGATACAATTTTTTAATAATGCTATTAATTTTTCACCATTTTTTAATTATCAAAAAGTAGCCGGTTCTACAAGGTTATATAAACCAATATTATTTTGGTATGTTGCTTTAGTAATTTTAGAGTTTATATATGCATGGTATTATAAAGATATTTTATTTGCCTTAAAGGACGTTTTTTTTAACACCCTAAATGAAGGAGTTTTACTGCTAATAGTGGCTTTGCGAATCAATCGGTTAAAAATAAATAAACGAAAATATTTTCCAATCAAGATACAATTCCCAATTTATTATACATTAAATGATGATGAAGATTATAATTTCTTTGGAATATTGCCTTTAAAAATCAGAGGGGAGAACGAATATGAATTTCGATTTATACAATATATGGGTAAAGTTGTTTATATCTGTCCATTAGATAAGAAGATCTCTTTACTCAAAACAGAAAGAAAAGCTAGGGTATTAAAAAAATATTTTTTAAAAAATGATGTGGTGACATATTTAGTGGAGGTGCAAAATGATGCTCATACAGCTAAAGAAATATTTTTACTCAAACCAAAAACTACAGCATCTCATTTGATAGCTAACGATTTCCCAATAGCAACGCTCCTGTATTACGATAATTCAGCTACGTTTCATAAAGCACATAAAACACTTTCATATCGGTCATTAAAGCCTATTGAAGAGGTTTATATCAAAGCTTAATTTTATCAAATATGTTAGTAAAAAACAATACTTCGAATAGTTCCGTTAATCCTTCATAAAAACCAATAAAATAAATACCAGTAAATAAATTCAAAAAAGAGTTATTTTTATGTTATGCAAGCAATAATCGAATTAAGTGGTATAAAAAAAGAATATAAAATTGGGTTAGAAGAAATTCATGCCTTAAGCGGTGTGAGTTTAAACATATTCAAAAACGAATACGTAGCCTTGATGGGACCTAGCGGAAGCGGAAAATCAACTCTTATGAATATGCTTGGTTGCCTTGATTCGCCTACTGACGGGGATTATACGCTGAATGGATTAGCTGTTGCTAAAATGAGTGATAATGAATTAGCAGAAGTGCGTAACAAACAAATTGGTTTTGTATTTCAAACATTTAATTTATTACCTCGCTCTACTACTCTAGAAAATGTGATGTTGCCCTTAGTATATTCAGGTATTGCAAAACCTCAACGTGAAGAAATGGCAAAGAAAGTGTTGGAACAAGTTGGTTTAGGTAATCGCATGAGCCATAAGCCAAATGAGTTATCTGGTGGGCAGCGCCAGCGTGTAGCAATTGCTCGTGCTTTAGTAAACAATCCAGCCATTATATTAGCCGATGAACCAACTGGGAATTTAGATAGTAAAACTTCAATTGAAATTATGGGTTTGTTTGAAGAAATTCATAAAAATGGAAACACAATTATTTTAGTAACACACGAAGAAGACATTGCATTACATGCGCATCGCATCGTTCGTTTAAAGGATGGTTTAGTTGAATCGGATACACAAAACGCTAATATCACTACCTATAAAAAGCGAATGGAAGAAATTCAGTAATTAACATTAATCAACTACCACAGCTTTAGTTGTTCCATTATACTGTATGATCAAGTTATGAGCGCCTTTCTCAATAGTATTAGAGTGAGAAAATGTTTTATAATTAAAGTTTAAAGGCAACGCAATAAAACGATACTTATGATGGTTTAGTTTCAAGGTATTGATAAGTTCTATTTTTTCAACGTGTTCAACTTCCTCCAAAAACAAGGTTTTAGGCTTCACTTTAAAATGTAAATAATAATCCACTGCTATTAATTCTTTCAAAATCAAATCCGTTGGATGATTTATTTCTGTATATTGAGTGATGATATCAAATACATCTGTTAAGGAATATTTATGATACTCTTTTTGTGTTCCAAAATAAGTTCCTAATCCTAACAAGAAATCAAAAATACTATAATGAGCAGTTACATATTTTAAAGTATTCATCGCCTTATGGCTATTCCAGTATATTTCC
Organism: uncultured Bacteroidota bacterium; assembly: GCA_903834765.1. GTDB lineage: Bacteria > Bacteroidota > Bacteroidia > B-17B0 > Aurantibacillaceae > UBA4416. The sequence continues at coordinate 46,330 of CAILKE010000055.1, read as the reverse complement.
AACGCATGCTCTAATTTCACAATCTGTTCTAATTGCACTTTCGTTAAATACTTACTTTCAATAATTTGATAAGGAGGCATGGGATCAAATACAAATTCATGCTCCTTATAAGTATCTCTTACTGGAGTACCTTTCAAAAATTTCAAGAAACCTAATTGCATTTCGGGAGCGAACAGTTGAAATACTTCTTCAAAACTATATTTAATATCTTCCCAGTAATCAAGCGCCATACCTACGATTAAATCTAAGTGCATTTCAACTTTATAGTCTAATTGTTGAATGATACTTTTTGTCTTTTCAAAATTTTGTTTGCGTTGTACTTCTAAATTCGCTTTTTGATTAACGGTTTGTATCCCTATTTCAAAACGAAATAAGCCGTTAGGAACATTATCGTGTATAAACTGAATGATATCAGGATGCAAAATATCTGCAGTAATCTCAAACTGAAAAACATTTTGCGGTTTATGGTTTGCTAAAATAAATTTGAAAATATCAAGTGTAAAATCTTTTTTGATATTAAAGGTTCTATCCAAAAACTTGATAACACGCCCGTGTTCCATCATATGTAGCAACGTTGCTTTAATATGAGAATCGGGCAAATAGCGTACTTTATTATCTAAACTCGCTAAACAAAATCCGCATTTATAGGGACATCCACGTGATGTTTCGATGTATAATACTTTATTATATAAATCAGCTTCAACATCATCGCTATAAGGCATAATATGCTCATAGTTTTTCAAATCAAACATCGGAGCCGATTTGCTTTCGATGACTTTCCCATCAACTTTACGCACCAAACTTTGAACTTGTTCTATATTTGGATAAGCATGTATAAATTCATTAAATGGCGTTTCACCTTCACCAACAATAATAAAATCAATATATGGCAAAGCGATAATCTCACTCCAATCATAACTTACTTCTGGTCCGCCTAACAAAATAGAGGCGTTTGGATTTAAGGCTTTTATTTTTTTAGCCACTTCAAGTGTTTCCGTAATATTCCAAATATAACAGCTAAATGTAACGACATCGTATTTGGCACACTGAGATGCAATGTCGTCTTTATCTTCTTTAATCGTAAATTCTTTCCAAGCGAGCCCTTCAAAATTTTTGTTCAATTGATATAACAACCTAATAGCTAAATTAGTGTGAATGTATTTGGCGTTAAGTGTCGTCAGAAGTACTTGCATCAGATAAAGATACTTGATTTACTTGTTCCTACAAAAAACAATATTTAAATATGAAAACCACCACTTATTAATAAATATTTATATTTACTAAGTGAATACCCATCTGCATATTATTTCGTTCGATATCCCCTACCCTGCTAATTATGGCGGAGTCATTGATGTATTTCATAAAATAAGATGCTTAAATAAGGAAGGAATAAAAGTGATTTTACATTGCTTTGAATATGGTAATAGAAAATCATCTCCAGAACTAGAAAAATTATGCGAGAAAGTTTATTATTATAAACGCAATACCTCATTCATCAATCAATTATCGGTATTGCCATACAATGTAAAATCACGTATAAGCTCAGAATTAAAACAGCACCTGTTACAAGACAATTATCCTATTTTATTTGAAGTATTACATAGCTGTTATTTGATAAATGATGCGGATTTTAAAAACAGAATCAAACTATTTAGACATAGCAACATCGAACACAACTATTTTTTAGAATTGGCAAAAGCAGAAACGTCCTTGCTAAAAAAACTATACCTTAAACTAGAAGCCTTTAAATTAAAGCGTTTTGAGAAACAGATTACAAATGCTAGTTGTATTTTATCCGTTTCAGAAACAGATTTACAATATTTTAAAAACACCTATCCTCAAACACCTACTATCTATTTACCCAGCTTTCATCCTTATGATGATGTGATTATTAAGCAAGGTAAAGGTGAGTATATTTTATATCATGGAAATTTATCTATCTCCGAAAATTACATAGCGGCAAATTGGTTGATTGATAACGTATTTTCAAAAATCTCTTATTCTTTTATTATTGCAGGTTTAAATCCGCCTCAACATCTTATAGATAACATAAAGCTATACCCGCATATTAAATTAAAACAAAATTGTACGGAACAAGAAATGCAAACCATTATTGAAGATGCTCACATTCATTGCTTATACACGCACCAAACTACCGGACTGAAATTAAAATTAGTCAATGTATTATTCTCTGGCAGATATATATTAGCTAATACAAACATGTTAGCAGGTACCGATTTAGCAAAATCTTGTCAAGTATGCGATACACCTGCAACTTATATTTCTTCAATTAATGAGTTGATGAATCAATCATTTTCTATTGCTGATTTAGAAGAAAGAAAAAAATCCTCGCTATCTATGTCTAATAGTACCAAAACAAAAACATTGATTCGCTTAATTGAATCAACTAAATAAAAAAATTTGAAATTTCAATTAACAGTATGCATGCAGTTGTTATGAGGCATTGCATCCAAAATCTGAATGAATAGCTGCTTACTTATTACTTTTTCGCTAAAAAAATTCATAATTTAATTAGACAAATGTTTACTTTGAAAAATACTAAGTAAATTCTCTATTAATCAATTTTGAAAAGATATTATATTTATATATAAAAGTTATCATACTAAAATAGTTTAGCAAATATTTAAATTTTATAGTATTCGTTTTTTATTTAATTTTATTTGAAATAATCAAGACCTATTAAATAATCTTATTTCGAAAATCACGAATGCTAGTCAAACCAACTGTTTTAATATAATTTATAAATCAAATAATATCTAAATATGAAAAAACTTTTACTAATTATTGCCGCTGTTATTACATTAAAAACTCAAGCAAAATCAATTTCCGATTTGATTGTGCCTAATGCTTACGAGGCTTCCTTTAGAAAGGCGTACAGCCTTAATCCTTCTATACCAAAGGGCATATTAGAATCTATTGCATTTTCTCAAAGTCGTTTTTATCATTTAAATGATAATCAACCTGCCAGTTGTATTGGGTATCCAAAAGCCTATGGCGTAATGGGATTAACAGAAAACGGAAAAGGTTATTTCAGAAATAATTTAATCTACGTTTCTCAATTATCAGGTTACACAGTAACTGATATGAAATCCGATCCTGAAAAAAACATCTTAGCCTATGCAAAAGCATTTTCTATATTACAAACCCAACAATCTATTTCTGGGAATAATTTAGCAGATTATAAACCTATTTTTGTAGCCCTTAGTGAACTACCATTAACAGCTAATTTACAAAGTGATTTTGCGATGAACTCGCATTTATACCAATTATATTGGTTCCTAACTCAAGGTGAGTTTCAAGATTTTTATGGCTTCCCTGATTACGGAATTAATCTTCAAACAATTTTTGGCAATAATTACGATATACTTAGCTCCAATTCGATTATCATAAGTTCAACTTCCGTTACCAATAGTACCGGTGCAACTTACCGTTCTTCTGGTGCTATTAATTCTGTGATGTCTGCCGATTATCCGCCAGCATTATGGGTAGCCGCTGGGTCTTGTAATTATAGCTCACGAAGCGGCACTGCAATTTCAGCAGTTACGATACATGATGTAGAAGGCTCTTATGCTGGTTGCATCTCTTGGTTTCAAAATTGTGCCGCTAGTGTATCTGCTCATTATGTAGCTCGTAGCTCCGATGGACAAATTACTCAAATGGTTTTAGAAGTAAATAAAGCATGGCACGTTGGTTCTGAAAACCCTTACACCGTTGGCATTGAGCATGAAGGTTATGTCAATCAAACAGGCTGGTATACAATGGCTATGTATCAAGGTAGTGCTAACTTAGTAAAAGATATTTGCTCAAGTAATGCTATTAATCCTTTACGCACTTATTTTGGACCAAGCTGTAGTGGCTCTACAACTCAATGTTTACAAGGAACCTGCGTTAAAGTAAAAGGACACCAAATGTTCCCTAACCAAACACATGATGATCCAGGTCCAAATTGGAATTGGGAAACCTATTATAAATTAATTAATAACACACCCACCATTACAACTCTTACAGCAACGGGTGGAACGTTTTATGATACTGGTGGAGCAAGTGCTAATTATAGTGATGATGAACGAAAATTATGGTTATTCCAGCCATCGGGCGCTACTTCCATTAGCATGAATTTTACCTCTTTTGCTGTTGAAAATGGATATGATTATATGTTCATCTATGATGGGGCAACTACAAGTTCTCCGTTAATTGGGAAATACACAAATAATGTTTCACCGGGAAATATCAATTCAACTGGTTCAAGTTTATTAATAGAGTTTCGTTCCGATTGTGCTACTAACCTTGCCGGTTGGGCCGCCACTTATACAAGTAATGCGGTGCCAACTAGTACAACAGTTACGGATAATATTGCTCCTACTACTTTAGCATCATCTGTTGGTGCTTGGAAAACAGCTAACTTTACCGAAACCTTTACCGATGCTGATAATGCAGGCGGTTCAGGATTAGATAAAAGTTTTTATCAGGTAATTGATTATGATGGAACAGAATGGAGAGGAAATTATACACATGGTTTTTTCTCAGATAATTTTGACTTAGCCATTCACCCGGAATGGACACAAAAAGTAGGAACTTGGGGCATTAATACCAATGCTTTAGAACAATCGGATGAAGTGAGTGTGCCGGCTTCTAATACCAATATTTACGCAGCACTAACCCAAACCTTATCTAACCGTTATTTATATAATTTTAAAGCAAAAATAAGCGGTGCCGGTACCAATCGTCGCGCTGGGTTTCACTTTTTTTGCGATGCGCCAGACAGCGTCAATAGAGGAAACAGCTACTTCGTTTGGTTTAGATTAGACAACCAAGCGGTACAACTTTACAAAACATCATACTCTGGCGGTGTTAACACGTTTGGAACACCAACATACACAGCTGCCGTAAATTTAGTTGCTAGTCAGTGGTATGATTTTAAAGTTATTTACGATAGAATTACAGGTAAAATGGATGTATATAAAGACAACTCTTTAATCGCAACCTGGACCGACCCTGCTCCTTTAGCGAGTGGGAAATACATTTCATTTAGAAGTGGAAATGCTATTTGGAGCTTAGATGAAATTAAAGTCTACCGTTCGCGTCCTGTATCTTCTGTTACCGTTTCGGTAGGCAGCGGAAATGCAAATGATGCGCGTTATCAGAATCCTAACCCTACAACAAACGCTTGTAAAGTGAAATCAATAGTAAACGATGTGGCTGGTAACTTATCGTCTATTTTTTATGATGACATTAACGTTGATTGGACAGCTCCAACTGCTGTTACAGCTATTAATGATGGAAAAAATGCAGACATTAATACCGTTGTTACGAGCGATTCTTTATCTGCCAATTGGTCTTCTTCAAAAGATCCTAATTCTGGTATATCAAGATACTGGTATTCGATAGGAACAACACCTGGCGCCGTAAATACATTGACGTGGACAAGTAACTTAGGTGATACACTTGTGACAGCAAAAAGCTTAACATTAACTGCCGGACAGGTTTATTACTTCAATGTGAAATCAGAAGATGGTGCAGGATTGTTTAGCAGTGTAGTTAGTACAAACGGACAAACCGTTACGGTTGCAACAGGTGTAAAAGATATGCAAGAAAGTAATTTAATATCAGTGTATCCTAATCCTTTTACGCATAGTTTTGAAATAAGCGTGACGTTAACGACGGATAGTGATGTAGATTTAGCAATAGTAGATGCCTTAGGAAAAGAAGTGATGCAATTTCATACAAAAGAAAGTAAAGGCACATTTACCAAAACTATTGATGTTAATTCTTTAGGACTTAGTAGCGGCAGCTATTTTGTAAAAGTGAAACTTAATAATAATGTGTTGTACAAAAAAATGATTAAGAATTAAGCGTTCTTAGTTGCGACATCATTCCATAAAAAAGTCCCTCAATATTTATTGAGGGACTTTTATTTTTTTTAATAACTTACTAGGTTTTTACCATGTTAAGAACACAATAAGAAATTTGTTTTGTGCCAAAAACGTCTTTAACGGTAGTGCGAATTATTTTTATTTGAATATGTTTGTCACATAATAATAATTACTAAAACTATTTTATGAAAAAACTATTTACCATTGCAATATGTTGTATAGCTACAAGCATAAGCATTAATTTACAGGCTCAAACAGTGCCAACTACTACTATTACTGGTAACTTAAAGGTAAGCGATTCCTTACATGTAATAAATAATATTTCTACCAAAGGAAGTGTGTCTGCTGTTGGGGATGTAACAGCAACCGGTGAAGTCATAGCGAAAGACACCATGCGTGCCCAAAAAGATATTTTAATTGATGGGAATGCGGTTGTTGGAGGCGATATGAAAGTTGCCGGAACAACTTCTGTAGTAGGGCTAAAAGTTAGTGGTGGATTAGTAATAAATGCAGCAGCACCTATGGCTATTGATCCATGTTTAAAAATATTATTAGCTCAACCAACATCTGGCAGCAATGTGGCAGTAATGGCGTTAGACGCATCACAAATATTAAATATAGAAAACGCTTTAGATGCAAACCCTTGCCCAACTCCTCCGGTAATTCCTTTTACTTGGAACACTTATGGTAACCATGTAAATAGTAATAACCGATGGATAGGAACTATTGAAAATTTTGATTTTAATATTAAAACCAATAGCATTTTACGCATGAGTGTTAAAAATAATGGGCAAATATTTTTTGGAACGAAACATATACTAGCTACCCATCTACACGCTAATAGCGGATTTCAATTTGATGGCAAACTGGCTTGTAAAGAATTAGTAGTGGTTGATCCTACTAAATGGGCTGATTTTGTATTCGACAAGAATTACAAACTATTGCCATTAGCAGAAGTGGAACATTTTTATAACACTAATAAACACTTACCATCTGTGCCAAGCGAACAAGAAGTAAAAACCAACGGCATTAATACTGCCGAAATGGACGCTATTTTATTACAAAAAATAGAAGAGCTAACCTTATACATTGTACAACAACAAAAAGAAATAGACGCTCTTAAAAAAGAAATTAAAAAATAGTTTTGCTTATATTTATATAAAACAAAAACTAACACTATGAAAACAAAAATCCTATTAACAAGCCTAGCAGTAATAACTATTATAAGTCTTTTTACAACTTGTAAAAAATATCCTGAAAATACGCTGTGGTTTAAGAACCCAACAGATTTACCTGTTATGAAAGGACACATTACATCTTATCTTGTAAATGGTATCGATAGTTTAGATTTATTAAATTTATATTATGCTCCTATTCAGCCAAATGGTGGATACCCATACAACAAAACAAATAGGGATGTAAAATCAGAACAGTTTACTCCATTCAGTAAAGATGGATATTGGATTGTATCTTCCGATTTATTTGATCCCAATAGCGTTTTCACTTTAAAATGGGAAAAAGGTAAAAAGACTGTTACCCTTGGTGGTTTGTTTCGACAAAATTATTACTTAAAAGATCTATTCCCATGGCGTGCTGGGGAAATAGAATGGGAAGTTGTTTATTTATCCACAAAAAAATCAAAAATTAAAAAAACGTATAATGGCAATGTCTATGAAATTACATTTGAAAATTAATATATTACTGTTAGTTATTATCAGTAATGCAAATATTGCTCAAAATACAACGGATAATCATCGAAAATATTGGTGGTATAAAACACGCCTTAATAACGATTTTGTAAAAGTGGGTACAGGAGATGGTGAGAGTTTTCCCTTTAATCAGCGGGGATCAACGAGTTCCGGTTTTACTAGCCCTGATGTGAGGTCAAATATGGAATTGGGTGACGGAACTTCTACCCTAGGTTTATATATTGCACAATTAGCAACAGAATACGCTTTGTTAGTCAAAAATTCTCAAAACACCGATAAGGTAAAGCACGAATTATTTTGTGCACTGAATGCCTTTGATAGAGTAGATTATAAAGCGGAAGGGGTTACAGTTAATGGTACTAATACACTTAATGGATTTTTTGTAAGAGATGATGTTCCTAAAAATTTCACAAGAGATAATTATGATCATTTCAACTATTATAATACATGGGATCATTCAAGTACAAAATACAATATACCTGGTGGCGACCCAAGTACATTTGATACAGGAGATAAGGGTTTTCATTCTAATTGTCAAGCAGGGATGTTTAAAACAAGTAGCAGTTGGAGTAGTTTTGTAAACGACAATAATCCTAACGGACTTTTTGCTGAAAGTCAAGATCAAGCCTATGATTTATTATTAGGCTTAGCTTTTGTTAATAAATTTGTAGGTTCTGGTGTAACTGATGGCTCCAATGTTTTTTCTTATACAAATATTTCAGATATTAGAGATGAAGCTCGTAACCAAGCAACAAGAATCATAAACCATATTAGGGATGCTAAAAGAATTTCAGATGGTAGTAGTTGTAATGGCTCTTTAGCTACTGGTTGGCATATTAAAAATCCCGTAAATTGCGTAAATGTATCTACTGGTGACAATGCAACTACTTATGGATATCCCTTAGCTGAAAGTGAGAGTTTTATAACAAGTGATAATTATACTATACCAAGTACCAGTTTATTGGGAACGCCAACAGGAGGTAGTGGAAATCATAATAATTATTCATTAACAATTGGCTTTGGTCTTTGGAATACGGCGGCAAGTATCCCAGTTGTTAATCCATATGACCCTTCAGTTGGTATAGACACTAGGGTGTTTAATACTAACCTATCTGCAATATGTGATTGTGTTTATGGGACAGTATTAGATAAATGGGTTGACCAAGCTATTGTACAACTTCAAGGCGATCCTGTAACAAACTTTTTTGGGCTTATTGTATCTTGGTTATGGCATTTAGTATCAATAACATCTCACTTGTTTACACCAGGGTTTTATCAAAATATTACTGCTACTTCAATTACCACTAACGCTTATCCTATAGGTTCGCCATTGGATCATGGCCCCATAGCACACGCTCTTTTACATGATAAACCTTCTTATGAGCCGAATCCTCAATATACATTCTTATCGTTATTAGATGGCGCACCTTGTGATGGTATTTATAATTTCGGCACAAACAATCAATCTACTTATCAATGGAGCTCAGATAATAGATGCGATCACCCTAATAGACGTGGGGTAGCTCCATTAGCTTTTCCATCTGGTGAATATAATGGAATTGATTTTATGCTGTATCATAATTTATATTATCTACAAGGGTTTAATAATAGTTTGTTAGCAAACTCAATGACTGATTTAAGTGACATAATAATTAATAATCCTGTTGGTTTAGGATGCTCTAATGTAAATGCTTACGAAACCATTACTACTAATAATACAAATGTTACTTGTACTAGCCCAACCGTATGGCGTGCAGGTAAAACTATTTATTTTGGTTCAGGCGTTAGCATAACGGGGAATGGCAGTACAACTTCGGGTCCTAACTTTCATGCCTACATTCAAAAATTTGATTGTGCTGCTGATGTTGGTGTGTTTAGAATGGCTAATGGTGCTGATAGTACAGGGACAGAGCCAAACTCTCTATCAAACGATAGTTACGCTAATGGAGTAAGATTCCACACTGTAAATTACCCTGAGCAAATGGCTGTTTTAAATACAGAACCTGTAACCGAGCATGATCAAAATTTAATTACAGAATTACCTACAGAAGAAAGTCCGATAGAAGCTATGCTAAAGGCGGCTAACCCAGATTATAGCAGAGAACTTTTTGTAAAACCTACAGTTACTAAAGACGAAGTAAGCGCTTACTTTTTATTAGCTGATAACGAAATAGGATTTATCACCGTAATGGATTTGGGTGGTAAAGTAATATATAACAATAATACATTAAAACAAATGGATTCGGGTGTTAGTATTGATTTAAGTTCGTATGCCGCTGGTACGTATATTTTAAAATTTACTACAACCAATGGCACTAATAAAACTCAGAAAATAATTAAAGAATAATGAGAAAGAAATTAATAATTATCGGTATAGCAACGATAGTTGCTATACGATTAGTGGCTCAAACTGCTTCTCCCAATTTAATAAATGGTGTATTTATTATTGATAAAACAAATCATTATAAAAATAATAGTACTGTGTTAATTGCAAACTATGGCACGGCGGCATATTTTACCTATACACCCAGTTTAACTATACCAACAACCGCTTTTAGCAAAGTGGGTAATGTAAAATTTAATGATGAAGACTTAGAATATAATAGCACCAAAAAATTTTACTCATTTTCACAAGAGGAAGAAGATGACGATGATGAAAATGTGAACTTTACCCAACAACACTGGAAAGTGACTGGTTATAGCGCAATCCCTTCTATGAATTTTATATTCGGTGGAGTTTTTCCTAGTTTTACGATCAATCAAAGTATGGTAGGCAGCACTTTAAAAAAATCAGACACACTTTTTGTAGCTATTAATAATATACAACATGCGGATAGCATTAGAATAACCGTTAATGACAACAACAATGCATCTTCACCACATTATATTGCTTTACAAGCACCCAATTATGCTAACACCTATTATTTAACACCATCTATGTTTAATCCTTTACTGATAGGCACTAACGCTGTGGTTAAAATAGAAGCAATTAATTACAATTATCAAACGGTTGCAGGCAAAAAATATTTATTCCGAAATATGTTTAGCTTTGTTAAGACTGGGATAACAATTATTAATTAAATTCAACAACAATGAAAAAAATTTCCATCTTATGTATAGGCTTATTAAGCCTGATTGCTTGCAAAAAAACTGAAACACCTGCGCCTACAAATACGGGAGGTGGTGGTGGCACACCTACAGGTAATTATGCTGTATTTTCAAGTCGTAAAGGAGTTATCATTACTAATACCTTAGTTAGTAATCAGTCTAATTTTAGTAATGCCTATGTGTCCAATACTCCATTAATTAACGATGATCCATTAGTAGGCTCTTTGTTAGATATGGGAGCGGTAAGTTTAAACGGAACAACCTTTCAGAAAAATGCTTATGGAGTGCAATATTATTATGGCGATTCAACAACAAGTACCTATAATACGCCACATAATTGGATAATTTCAGGTTCTACCGCCGTACCAAGTTTTAGTTTTTCTAATACAACTCCTTATCCTATTTACACTGGCTATTCGGCTATTGCCGATTCTTTTGTGATAGCAAGTGGTATTTCTATTCCCTTAACTAATTACAGCGGTGCTGATATGGTAGAGGTATATTTTGGTACTATGACAGGTACTTCAATTACAACAACCATTCAAAAATTAACCAATAATCCTACTACATTAAGTTTCACAGCCTCTGATTTGTCAACGATTGGCGCAGGTAATACAGTAGCGCTGATTATTAATTTTTATAAAAACAATGTGCAAGTGATTAATGGAAAAAATTATAATTTTCGCACGGGCTATGAAGTTGTAAAAACTAATATAAAATTTAAGTAGGCTTACTTACAATTATAGCTTTTACTAACTCTAGTAACTGTTTTATTTAAATCCTCATCTTATGCACAAGATGAGGATTTTGTGCATATAAGCAGTGTTTTATGCATAAAGTTCCACCGCTGTGCATTACAAAATTACGTTATGCATAAAGTTGAGTAGAAAAACACAATACAAAGTATTTGTGCATGAACATAAATTTTTATGCATAAAAATTCAACTCTGTGTATAAACGGCAACTTTTATACATAAAGGCACTCCGTTGTGCATAAAGTTGTAATTCTATGCATAAACCTGCACCAATTTACATAAAGGTTTGTTTTTATGCGTAACGGTTTAAATGTATGCATGTAGTAAAATTTCTATACATAAAATTATAGCTCTGTGCATAAACTTACAATTTCATGCATCAAGTATAAATGTTGTTCATAAAGTTGTCGCTCCGTGCATAAAACTAAATCTCAAAAAAAATTACCACTTATACGCTAAAACTAACCAGTTACAAAGTACTGCTGTTAAAGGGTGTTAAAAGGAGTAACATTTTCAAATGTTGCTCGTTATAATAGTCAGAAACAACATTAGTAATTTATAAAACAAAAAAATTACTACAAGTCGCTCAGCATCGTCTCACTTGTTTACTCATCAGAGATGCATTAATTTAATAATTAAAAAAACACTCTTTGCTAAGTTTAGCGGAGACAAAAAATCTAATACAATGAGACAAACTAAATTAGTCCTTGGAATTAACGGACTAGACCCCAGCGGGGTAGAAGTGTTAGCCAACACAATTGAAATTGGCTTAACGGGAAATGCCGCCCTCAATAATTCGGCTACAACATACTTACCCTTACTATCTGCTGGTAAAGTCGCATTGCATAATGCTATACACGCCGCACATCCTGATACAGTAGCGATAAAAGACGCACAAAATTACGTCATAAAAGTGCTTATCGCGATTAAGGGAGCAGTGGAATTAGAGTGTAATAATAACGACATGGTAGCAACCAGTAGTGGTTTTAGTTTAAAACAAGCTACCGCTATAACTCCCAAAACGTTTAATGCAACTCAGGGTTCGTTAAGTGGTACAGTTGATTTGGTATCGCCGTATGCGGGAAGCCATGCTGCTTATGTTTGGGAAATGGTAGCGGATCCAATTAACCAAAATACATGGAGCCAACTTAAAATTACTAATAACACAAGTTATTTGGTAACAGGCTTAACGGCTGGCAACAAGTATTGGTTTAGGGTAAAAGCAATTGTGCACGACGATGAGCAACCATACACCGATCCACACCAAGTACATGTCGTGTAAGCGTTTAATTTTTGCGCATAAAAAAGTCCCTCAAACATATTGAGGGACTTTTTATTTTTTGTAAGATTATTAGTTACTACAATCCTAATTCTTCTTGATCAACGTATAAACGTTGTAAGCCTTCGGCGAAATCATAACCTTTATCAGCGATGATGGTTTGTCCTCTAATACCATCCATTAGGCCGCTGCACATGATGTATGCTAATTGAGCAAACTCTTCTAATTCGATATGTGTTCCAGGAATATCATATTTTGCAATAAACTCTTTCCACTCATCACCAAGCGTTGATAATAAAGAATCGGTTAATACTGGGCGCGTTCTTAATACATTAAAAATAACTTCTTCTTCATAAAAATGATAAGTTAAGTATTTTACTAATACTTCATTTAATGCTTTAGTAGCAGCTGCAAAATCATAGTTCTTATGGAATCTATCCGGTCCGTGAGATGATAAAGCAATCACGTATTTTGGATATTCTCCAATAACCGCTTTCATTTGGCGAGTATACTCAACCATTGGCCAACAGCTGTATTCAATGCTCTTTAATAAAGAACCTTCATTATAATCATCAAGGCTTTTTACCAAGTTAGCAAACGATACGTTAGAAATAAATACATCTAAACGACCAAAACGCGCTTTAATATCTTCTAATAATTCTTTCGTATCATCATTATTAATAACGTCCGATTGACGGATATATGGTGCAGGTAAGCCTTTAGAGGTAAATTCTGCAATGATATCTTCTTCTTCAATACTTCCCCAACCGTAAGTAATAACTACCTGATCGCCGTGTTTAGCAAATTGCATTGCTATTTCTTTTCCAATTCCTTTACTTCCGCCGGTTACTAAAACCACGCGTTGTTTGCTAATATTTGACATAATTTTCTTGTATGGTTTTTAATATTTCTGTTTGATCAAACGTTAATTCATGCATCATGGTTTCGATGCTGTATGTTTCTTCAAAGGTTTTACGACGCGTCATGCTTTGGTATCTTTTCAATACCGATAATGCCTTACGTGGCTTATCAGACATGGCTTCCGCTAATTGCTGTGCTTTATCCAACACGTCGGCTTTAGGTAATATATAATTGAAGTTTGTTTTTCCTATTAAGTGTCGACCTTGGTAAAACATACCTGTATATTGCATTTCCTGAGCAATAGCTGGCGACATATAATGTTCCATTAATTTAGTAATTCCCATTCCTGGTGTAAAACCCATATTCATAAATGAGCAACCATAGCGGCTTTCTTCGGCTAAAATCGCAATATCAGCGCATAATCCTAAAGCCAATCCACCACCAATAGCATGTCCTTCCATTGCTGCAATAACAGGGATAGGAATATCCAACATCATCTTGGATAATATAATATCTACCGGCTTAATTTCTTTTTTACAAAGCTTAACTAAGGTATCTAAATCAGCGCCTGAATTAAAAACATCAGGAGTACCGGTCATAATAAGTACTTTAAAGGTTTCATTGTTTTTTACCTCTGTAATACAGGTAATTAACTCTTCTATAAAATGGGGAGTTAAACCATTTTTGCCTTTCACATCCTTCATTTGCATCGTAGCAATACCCGCTTCATCAGCAGTTAAGGTTACAAGGCTATGATTTTTAAAAAAATCCATCGTTTTTAAAGTTAATTTGGCACCAAAATTAGGCTATATGACGCAAAATAAGAGAGCAAAAATAATAAAATTATTAATTCTAGCTAATTTAGGCTCATATAATTAAACATTCAAACTGAAAAACTGTTTATAACTAAAAATAAGGTGGTATATTTTTTATTAATCTATCAAGGTTATTATGTAAAATTTATTAAATTTGCTCCCTTAATAAAAATTAACCAAAACAATACAATTATTTAAAATGGAAAGACAAGAAATTTTAGCCGTTATTGAAAAGCACTTAGTTAAATCTGTACCAGGTATTACTGAAAAAATCGAAGAACAAAAAACGTTTATGGATTATGGCGCTAATAGCTTAGATATCGTTGAAATCGTATCAGGATCTATGCGTGAATTAAAAGTAAAAATACCTCGTACTGAATTATCTGACATCAAAAATATCGCTGGTTTAGTTGATAAATTTGTAGCAAACGCTAAGTAATTAATACGATGACTGATTCTTTTTTAGATTTTACAGGCAAAGTAGTGCTTATTACTGGTGGCACAAGAGGTATAGGTTTAGAAACAGGCTTATCTTTTGGTAAAAGAGGTGCTCAATGTGTATTAACTTATAATTGGGGCGACCATGATGAAGCTGCTATCAATGCTGCATTTGCAGAGAAAAAAGCATTGAAACCTATTTATTTAAATGCCGACGTTTCTAAAAACGAAGATACAAAAGCATTATTACAAGAGTTAAAATCACAAGGCTTTACAGGTATTGATATTTTTATCAGTAATGTATCGGGAGCCATGGTAATTAATGCTTTTGAAGATTATACCTTAAAAGGATTGAAACAAAGCATTTCGTATTCAAGTTTCCCTATGGTGTCTTACACTAAAGAGATCTTTAATACATTTGGTAAATATCCTAAATACATTATGGGTGTTTCTTCTACAGGACCTGTAAACTATTCGATAGGTTACGATTATGTAGCGGCTTCAAAAACTGTAATGGAAGTGTTTGTAAAATACATTAACTTTCGTTTACGAAAGCATGGTGTGGTTATAAATGCTGTTCGTTCGCGTGCCATTAAAACTAAATTATTTGAAAACACCTTTGGAAAAGATTTAGTTGAATTTGCCGCTAAATATGTGCCTGACAATTACTGGATTGAACCAATAGAATTAGCGGAAGCAATTGTTGGATTATGCTCTGGTTACTGTGACACCATTAGCGGACAAATTATCACTGTTGATAAAGGAACCAGCTTCTTCGATAATTTAATGGAAATCTATACTAGATCACAAAAAAAGAAATTAAAAACAGCATAATAAAAATTTTAAAAATCCAACTAACATAGTTGGATTTTTAAATTATACTAACTATAAAAATCAACTAATTATGGCAAATACTCTTGATGAAAGCTTAGTTAAACATGTTAAAGAAAATTATTCTAGTTACACGTATGATATGTTTATGATGAACATGTCGGCTGATTTAGAAGAAATGGAATTATTTTCTGAATATGTAGATACATTAAATGAAAAAAAAATGTACACATTTGAAGCTGCTCGTTCAGGCACACAAACTACTGAAACAGATTTAGCTCGCGAAAATGGAGAAATTGTTCATGTCGTAAATTTATCAAGTTATAATTATTTAGGATTCAGTTATCATCCTGATGTTATTAAAGCAGCCCAAGATGCAGTTGCAAAATATGGTTTGGGTGCTTCTAGTTCGCCTGTTATCAGTGGCACCTACACAATTCATAAACAATTAGAGCAAGCTCTAGAGAAGTTTTTTGATTTACCAGATAGAGGTGTTTCTTTATTTACAGCTGGATACAGTGTTAATTTAGGGGCTATTTCAGCATTTATTAAACCTGGTCATCAAGTCATTATGGATGCTAATTCTCACATGTCAATTGTAGAAGGTGCTAAATTATCTGGAGGAGAAATGTCATTTTTCAGACATAATGATATGGCTCATTTAGAAGAATTATTAAAAGAGAAGTGCGATGATTTTACCCGTGTATTAATTTGTGTTGAAGGAATTTATAGTGGTGATGGCGATTACGGAAATTTAAAAGAAGTAGTTAGATTAGCAAAACAATACGGAGCATTTACCTTAGTGGATGAAGCTCACTCGGCTTTAGTGGCAGGCGATAACGGTCGCGGCGTATGTGAACAACAAGGCGTGTTAGCTGATGTTGATTTATACGTGATGACGTTTAGTAAAGCCTTTGGAGGTGTTGGTGGTGCTGTATATGCAAAAAAAGAAATTATTAAATACATGAACTGGTATGCAAGATGCCGTATGTTCTCTTGCGCTCTAGATCCTGCTGTTACAGGCGGAATGGTTAAAGTAATTGAATTAGCTAACGGGCCATTAGGCGACGAAAGAAGAAAACGTTTAAAATCAAATGCTACTTTTTTCAGAGGTTTATTGGAAGGTAAAGTAAAATTAAGTGAGGGTGATGCATGGGTTGTTATTGTTCATTTTGGTGCAGAAAGTAAAACTTTAGGATTAAACGATTTTTTACAACGTGCCGGTTTAGATACAAGCATCATTCAATTCCCTGCGGTTCCTCGTAACGAAGCGCGTATCCGTATGTTCATCACATCCGAACACACACACGAACAATTACAAAAAGCAGCTGACGTGATTATTAAAGCAGCTGAGAAATTCGATTTTTTATTAAAATAACATAGGATCATACTTTATGAAAAAAACAGCATTAGTTACAGGAGGCTCTTCAGGATTAGGATTGGCATTGGCTCAAAACTTAGGCAAGCAAGGTTACAACGTAGTTATTATAGCACGTAATCAAGAAAAAATTAACAAAGCAGTTGAATCTTTAAAAGCAATGGGTGTTACAGCAAAAGGTATTTCTTGTGACATTACTAATGAAGTAGGCTTAAAAGAAGCTGCCAGTCAAGTAAAAACAGAGTTTACAAACATTGATTACTTAGTTTTAAATGCTGGAAGTGTAACGACTAAATTAGTTTCTGATTACACCAGTGGTGCCGAAATGAAACAGGATTTAGAAGTGGATTTGTGGGGTACTATTTTATCAGCTCACATATTTTTACCGTTATTGAAATCAGGTTCAAAAGTATTAATGATTTCTTCTGGCTTTGGATTAATGGGAGCTGCAGGATATTCAATGTACTGCGCTGCTAAAGCCGGCATCATTAATTTTGGCGAATCTCTTCGTCGCGAATTATTAAGCAAAGGCATTAATGTATATACTGCAACACCTGGCGATATGGATACACCGCAGTTTCACGAAGAAGTTAAAAACTCTCCAGCTTGGATGAAAACAGGCTCGCCTCGTAAAACCATGAAAGCAGAAGACGTAGCAGCTAAAATTTTAAACCAAGCACAAGGGCATAAAAAATATTTAATTGTTCCTTCAGGTGATGTAAATAGTTTAGTGATATTAAGCAAATTGCTTCCACGTAAGTTCCGCGATACCTTGCTAGATAAGATGTTCCCAAGACCATAAGGATACAAAATTTAACATTAAAAAGCCGTAGCTAATTAGTTGCGGCTTTTTTGCTTATATAATTTTTTGTTTTCTGCAATGAATCAAAATTATTTTTATTCAGCAACCAACTTAGAAATTGCAATTGAATAAATTAGTAAATAAAATAAAAACACAATCCACAATTAAATTGTAAGTCATTGTTTTAGGCTTCATCATACAATAAAATTAACCTTAGTTAATTAATGGTCGTAGGCATGGCACGGCGCGGCTTGTGGGTTCAATTTAAAATTGAGCGTGATTCCGAAAAAGAAATACCAATCTTGAGTACGAGGATTTCCACGTTGCTTATCAATATTGTTTCCAGCATTTTTAGATCGATCTGCTAATTTTCTGGCTGTATTGCTATCATATACATTATTTGAATATGTACCGCTCACATCATCTAAATAATCGGTAAATGTTTTACGAGGGCCCCATTCTAAACCTATACCTATTTTTTTTGAAACATTCGCTTTTACACCTATTCCGAAAGGAATAGCCATTTGTGTTAACTTATACCCTTTTGTTTGTCCTTCGGTATGCAAAGGCTGTAAATCAATCCACTGATTAGAGTATTGCGCTTGTGGCTTGAACATAAACACATCCAATCCTAAAAATAAATAAGTGGTAAATTTAAATTTATCATTACTAATGCGGTATTCTAAAAAATTAAATTCTGCTAATACATTAAATTCAGTAATTGTAGATTTAAAATTAAGATTTCGTTGCAATTGATCAGCATTATCGCTTTGCGAATCATCACCCATGATTGTTCCGAAATTAATGCCTCCTCGAAACGCATAACGATAATTTGGTGTAAAACGATAAAATAAACCAGCAGCAGGTTGTGTTAATTTAAAATGAGCTGTTGGGTTTAAATCACCAATATAATAGGAGCCTCCTAGAAACATACCAACTTCATGTTGCCTAAAATGTCGTTTACGTGTTTGAGAAAATAACGCCTGTTGACATAGCCCAAGAATAATAGATATAAAAAGAAAACGTTTCATGTGGATATTAAACGATAAAAATAGGCTTTTAGTGTGTATTATAAAACTATTATTTTTAATCTGTGAGTCGCATTTTTCTCTGTACAAACAATAAAATACAATCCAGCAGCTAAATTATTTTTTGATAATACATATCTAGAAGCCTTGCAACTATCTGAAAACACAAGCTCTCCAGTGGCATTATACAAATTGATATTTTTTTCTTCTGAATTAGAAAACGAAAGTGTTGATTGAGTATTAAATGGATTGGGAAAAATCTTCACATCACCTGTTAATGAAATATTGGGCAAGTTTGCTGTAGCTTCGCCACAATGCATCATTTGAAAGGCATCCAATTTACCATACCCCCATCTATAATTTGGAAGAATAGTTGTAGTAAATAAATCACTATACGAACAATTAATAATAGCCTGTTTTAATTGTGTACTCGTTGCTGTTGGATTTTTCTGAAAATATAATGCTGCACAACCCGCCACTACTGGACTAGAAGCCGACGTTCCACCTGCCCCAATATGATAGCCGCCCAATACTATTTTATAAGGATATAGTGTTGCGAAACTTGCTAAGGTAGTGGCTTCTCCACACGCAAATATAGTATTACCCGACGCTACAATATCAGGCTTTACAGTGTTGCGTCGAGATGGTCCTGTACTGCTATTTTGGGCTATTTCACCAGCTACTTCGGTTGTTGTATGTGACACACTATTCATATCAATGTATTGATTTCTGTTAACGTAATTTCCAACGGTAATCACATAATCACTACATTGAAAACCACTACAAATTGTTTGCAAGGTATCTGCTATTTTAAATTTTGTAACAGCCGGATATTGAGTAGAGCTTGGTATACCTGAATATACATAATCAAAATTCCACGAATCGATTCGGCCAACACCGTTGTGCTCAATACGCCAAAAATAATTAACGCTATCTGGTTTAAGAGTTAGTGAAAGTTCATAAACACCAAACGAATTAATACTAGCAATACTCTCGATTACCCCTATTCTATTGGAATTATAATAGATTGTATCTCTCTTTAATGTATTAAGTGCGTAATTGTAATTTTTAAAGCCAATGTTGCCTAAGTCAGAAAAACCAGGATTATTAACTCCTACCGAATAGCGTACATTTTTTATTTGTAATGTGTCTGCAAATTCAGAAACATCAATTTGAGTATTCGCATTTTTTATCCACGTAAAATTAGTATCTAATGCCGTAGTATTATATCCTACATGAAACTTATACATTCCTGCATTTCCGGCTGATGCCACTAAAGCTGTGCCTGGTATATTTGCAGTTAAGTTATCGATTAATTGTGCTTCTAAATCAGTACCATCATGGCTCCCGTAATAGTCACCAACACTAGCGTTAATTACTAGCGGCATGTTTAATAATTGCGCCTTATTAATTAAATATTGAACGGCATCGGCAATCACAAATCCAGTTTTATTAAAATCTAATGCCACAACCATGATATCTGCTTTAGGCGCGCCACCCTCATGTTTTCCAATGGCTAAGCCATTTCCAGCAGCAATGCCAGCAGATGCTGTTCCGTGCCCATAATCAGCAGCATCACTATGCGTACATAAGCCTAAATCAATATCGGCATTGTTCCATTCTTGGCCGTAACCGAATGTCGTTGGGGTATTTGCTGCTAAAGGCTTTGTCATATCCCATAAAAATTTGATTCGAGAATTTCCGCTAGCATCTTTCAAATCAGGATGCGTGAAATCGCAACCAGAATCTATTATACCAACTAAAATACCCGTCCCATCATAAGCCTGAGACAAAGGAGCTAATCCTAAATGAACGTTTTGTATTCGATTACGCACTAATGCTGTATCATCCATTAATTTTAAATGATGTTGGGTGAACTCTATGCGAATACAATTTGGCTGTTTAGCCAATTCTACAATAGATTGTATAGTTGAGCTAATAGAATAAATGTTACCTGCCTGATATTTTAATTTCATTTGAGGAAATGCAGAAAAATTAAGTTCAGTATGAGCCTTCGAAAGCACCAACACATCAATAATTTCTGAGGATGGGCTATAATTTATTTTTTTGATAAGCTCAGCATTAAAAACACTTTGAGCTTTCAATGAAAATGAAATTATTAAAACACTAAAAAATGTAAAATACTTTAACATGCAACCTGAATTATTCTATTAAATTACAAAAAAATGAGATATTTACAACATGCGAATTATCATTTATGCTTTTATAATACTGTGCTTATTACCAACTAACCTGATGTCGCAAGATTCGATTCCGTTTACAAAAGATTTTCGTTTATATGAAGGGCTATATCTCAATTATCAAGAATTTCGCGTTAATTGGCCTATTCCAAAAGAACAAATCATAACAACTATTGATAAAGACCAGCTAGATTTTTACAGTAAATTAATCCAACAGGATATTATTGAATATAAAGAACGCGACGGTTCGATTACTAAAATACAATCCAATAGAGTTTGGGGTTATTGTCAAAACAACATCATTTTTATTAATTTAGATAAAAACTTTTTTCGTATTCCTATTTTCGGTGCTATTAGTAACTTTTTAGGGACCGTTGAAGTAGCTAGTATTTCTCAGGGTTACGACCCCTTTATGAATGCTCCAATGAATAGTACCCAAACAAGAACTCGCGAGATACGTCAGTTTTTATTGGATTTTTACAGTGGCGAAGTTTCCCCTTTTAGTATCGAAAAAACAGAAGATCTTTTAAAGCGCGATGAGTCTATTTATAAAGAATATATGGCATTAAGCAAAAAAAACAAAAAAGAATTAGGCACCAAATACATCCGTATGTATAATGAAAAACACCCGGTATATTTTCCAAAAGGATAATCTAAAACTTCAAAAATCCATCTAATTGAAGACCAATAACCTTTTGAGTTTCCGGATCAATTATATTTCCAGAGGCGTCTAATAATTTATCCACGACACTAATTGGCAATTTATTATGGTAAACATTTACCTTCAAATAATTTAAGATATTAGTTAAATGTTCCAAGCCACGCAAATTACCTGCTCTTCCCGTTGAAACACCCACTAAACAAGCCTTATTATCTGCCCATAATCTTGGAGGAATGGCGTCTAAAAAAACTTTTAAAACACCAGCGAAACTACCATTGTATTCGGGCGAAATAAATACAAATTTTTTTTCATCGGTAATGTATGTATCTATGATAGATTGGAATTCAGCGGAACGACTTCCATACAAATCACTTGTCAAAAAAGATTCAGGTAAGTTTTTTAGACTTAACAACATGACATTTATGCCTTTTTCTTTCAATTGATTATAGTAATAATTAGCTACTTTTTCAGTATTACTATCTTGCCTATTGGTAGCGGATATTAGTGTGACGGATTGCATGATATTATTAACATTTTAGAGTTATTATTGGACTAGGTGTTTAAAACTAATAACAGTCAAAACGCCGAAATAGTTTATTTTTACAATATTACAAAGTTGAACTTTTTTTTGAATTTATAAACTAATGAATATTACATATTACGGACATTCTTGTTTTGGAATAGAAATTAATGGCAAGTATCTATTGTTTGATCCCTTTATTACTCATAACGAATTAGCTAAAAACATTGACGCAAATACTATTAAAGCGGATTATATACTCATATCTCACGGGCACGAAGATCACATTGCTGATGCTGTATCCATAGCCCAACGAACAGGAGCATTGGTTATTTGCAATTGGGAAATACATCTATGGTTAAAAAAGCAAGGGATTGAAAACATACATCCTATGAATACAGGAGGCAAAAAAATGTTTGATTTTGGTTCTGTAAAATGTGTAAAGGCAGAACATAGTAGTAGTATGCCAGACGGCTCTAATGGAGGAAATCCAATGGGTTTTGTCATTGAAAGTTCTGATAAAAACTTTTACTATGCAGGCGATACGGCTCTAACTTATGATATGAAGCTAATTGGCGAATATCGTCACATCGATTTTGCCTTCTTACCTATTGGCGATAATTTCACAATGGGCGTTGACAATGCCATCATAGCTACAAAATTTATTAATTGCAACGATATTATTGGAATGCATTACGATACTTTTGGTTTTATTAAAATCGATAAGTCAGAAGCCATTCATAAATTTAAAATACAAGGAAAAAAATTGACACTTTTAGAAATCGGAGAAACAATTGAAAAAGGAGCTAATTTGATAATCAGCTAATTTGATGCGGTTAGACTAAGTCTCAAAAACAAACAAAAAAATTCATAAAAGAAACCATGGGAAAAATAATAGCAATAGCCAATCAAAAAGGTGGAGTTGGTAAAACTACTTCAGCCATTAATTTAGCAGCCTCTTTAGCGGTGCTAGAATACAAAACATTATTGGTAGATGCTGATCCTCAAGCAAACTCAACCTCTGGTGTTGGTATAGAACCTAAAAACGTAAAAGCTGGATTATACGAGTGTATCATCGACGCAAAACATCCTAAAGATGTTATTATGGAAACAGATACTCCTAATTTATATTTGTTACCAACTAATACCGATTTAGTAGCCATAGAACTAGAGATTGTTAATCTTCCTAGTCGCGATTACATGATGAAAGCGGCGTTAGATAAAATTAAAGATCAATACGATTTCATTATCATTGATTGCTGTCCATCTTTAGGTTTAACAGTTATCAATTCATTGGCAGCGGCTGATAGCGTTATTATTCCAGTACAATGCGAGTATTTCGCTTTAGAAGGGATGGGTAAATTATTACAAACGATTAAACTAGTTCAAGAACACATTAATACTGAGCTAGATATTGAAGGTGTGTTATTAACGATGTACGATCCTCGTTTAAAATTAGCAAACCAAGTGGTAGAAGAAGTGAAAATGCATTTTCAAAATATGGTATTTAATACTATCATACAACGCAATGTAAAATTAGCAGAAGCTCCAAGTCATGGTAAAACCATTATCATGCATGATGCCATTGGTAAAGGGTCTGTGAACTATTTAAATTTAGCTAGAGAAATATTACAAAGAAACGGTCTGACAAAAATTAGTGATTTAGACAGGACTATGACTTATACAGAAGAAGAATCAGAATTTAACGAAGGATAATAATTTAATAAAAAAAATTAGAAAATTGAAAGTTTGGAAAGATTAAGTGCGATTGCAACTTTCTATAACTTCAAACTTTTTAACTTTCAAACTACAAAAAAATGAGCACCAACAATAAAAAACCAGCATTAGGAAGAGGATTAAGCGCGTTATTAGAAAATGCTAAAACAGATATTACAACCAGACAAATAGGCGAAGCTAGCCCTGTTGTAGGTTCTATAGCTCTTATTAAAATAAAAGATATTGAAACTAATCCGTTTCAACCACGTACTAACTTTGAAGAAATTGCTTTACAAGAACTTGCCGATTCTATAGCACAACATGGTATCATTCAACCAATAACTGTAAGAAAATTGGGTTATGATAAATATCAATTGATTTCAGGTGAGCGTCGTTTTAGAGCTTCTCAAATTGCTCAATTAGAGGAGGTACCAGCTTATATTCGTATAGCGAACGATCAGGCAATGCTTGAAATGGGCTTAATTGAAAACATCCAACGCGAAGATTTAGACCCAATTGAAATATCATTAAGCTACAAACGTTTGATAGACGAATGCAACATCACACAAGAACAATTAGGTGAAAAAGTAAATAAGCAACGTAGTACTGTTACCAATTTTTTACGCTTATTAAAATTACCTGCTGTTATACAAAAAGCGGTTCGTGATAAAGATATATCGATGGGTCACGCTCGTGCTTTATTAAGTGTGGAGAATGAAGACAAGCAATTAGCAATTTTCGCGATGGCTCTTGAAAATGAACTATCAGTGCGCCAATTAGAAGAAATGGCCCGTGGAGAGAAATTAAATTTCAAACCAAAAACAACCCGTGTTGAAAAACCATTAACGATTGAAGACAAACAAATAACGAAAAAATTGGAGAAACTATTTAATAAATCATATACATTCAAACGCTCTCCAAAAGGCACTGGTACAATCTCTTTAAGTTTCAGTAACGATAAAGAATTACAACACATCTTATCCTTTTTTGACATAAATTAACTTACCATTAATCACAGAAGATGATTCAGTTCATTTTTTGTGATTATTTTTAGCTTGTTGAAAAAATCAATCACACATATTTTATTTTTGTTAGTGCTTTTTACAGGCTGTATTCATGCCCAACAGCAAGATACGACACCTGTAAAACAATCGAAAGAAGTAAAAAAAGCCATTTATGGTTCGGCCAGAAAAGCAACCATTATGAGTGCTTGCCTTCCTGGCTTAGGCCAAATTTACAATGGCAAAAAAGCATTTTGGAAAGTCCCTCTTATTTATGCTGCTCTCGGAGGAATAGGTTATTGGGGCATTAGCAACCATGTCCGTTATAAATATTACAGTGATAATTTAACGGCCATCTATGACAATGATGCTAATACGACCAATACATCTGGTTATTCATCAGACCAATTGGTAACTGAAAAAAAGTATTACAAAAAATACAGAGACATTGCCATCATGGTTGGCGCCTTAGTTTATATCATCAACATTATTGATGCCAATGTAGAGGCACATCTCAAAACCTTTGATATTAGCGATGATTTGAGCCTACAATTAAAACCATACGGAAATTTAGATTACAATAATAATTTGCAAACCGGACTAACATTGAAGCTAAGATTTAAATAAATAATCCCGCGCAGATTTCAGAGATTTGCGTAGAATAAATAAAAATAATTATATAAAACCTTGCATTATCTGCAGGAAACATAAAAATGAAAATAGCACTCTTAGGATATGGAAAAATGGGCAAGGAAATAGAAGCCATTGCTTTACAACGCCATCATACCATTATATTAAAAGTCGACGAAACAAACTCTGCTTCCTTAACTACAGCTAATTTACAACAAGCAGATGTTGCTATAGAATTTAGCACCCCGCACACGGTAATTTCTAATATCAAAAAATGTTTGGATGCCCAATTACCTATTGTTGTTGGCACTACAGGTTGGTACGATTCTTTTAAAGACATAGAAAATGAATGTCAACAAAAAAACGGGACCATATTTCATTCAACTAATTTTAGTTTAGGAGTCAATATTTTCATGAAAGTAAATAGCTACTTAGCAGAACTGATGAATAAATATACTAATTACGATGTGAGTATGGAAGAGATTCATCATATACATAAATTAGATAAACCTTCCGGAACTGCCATAACATTAGCTAATCAAGTAATCAATAAAATAGAACGAAAAAAAAATTGGAGTATTACAGACATTAATCCTGAAACATTATTTATTAAAGATGTGAGAGAAGGTGAAGTACCAGGAACGCACATCATTAAATATACCTCAGCTGTAGACGATATTGAAATTATGCACAAAGCACATAACCGCCAAGGTTTTGCTTTAGGCGCCGTTATAGCAGCTGAATATATTTGTGGTAAAAAAGGTATATTTACCATGAATGATTTAATATAAAATAAAAAAACTAAATATAAATTATCACTAAAACTCATAATTCATAACTAAATAAACATGGGCAATATCATTTTTTTAATACTCGTTTTAATTTCCTTTATAGGCTTATATAAAATATTCGAAAAAGCTGGCCTTCCAGCATGGAAAGCATTGATCCCCGTATATAATTTTTGGTTAGTTGGTGGGCTCATCAATCGTCCTAAATGGTGGGGGTTAATTATGATCATTCCTGGAGTAAACCTCATCATGTTCGGTGTATACGGTTTTCATTTAGCACGCGCTTTTAAAAAACGTACGACCAATGATTTAGTGTATGCAGCTCTAATGCCATATTTATATTTTGCGTATTTAGGTTTTAATAAAGACATTAAATTTTTTGGTGTAACAGATATTAAATCCGAATCATCATTTATTAAAAATTGGTTAGACCCTATTATTTTCGCTGTAGTTGCGGCTTCCATCATTAGAGGATTTTTCTTCGAAGCATTTACTATACCTACCTCATCACTCGAAAAATCATTAATGGTTGGCGATTTTTTATTCGTTAACAAAGTATGCTATGGCGCTAAAGTACCCCAAACCCCTATTGCATTCCCCTTCGCGCATCATACACTTCCGTTTTCTACGTCTAAAAAATCTTATTTAGAGTGGATTAAAATTCCATATATGCGTTTGCCAGGTTATTCAAAACCAAAAAATGGAGAAATCGTTGTATTTAATTACCCTGATGGTGATACAGTTGCTGTTGGGTTTCAGGACATGAGCTACTACCAACTAGCGCGCTATATTGGCTATCAAAATATTAAAAATCCTAAATACAGACCACCATTTGGTGATGGAGATAGAATGATTGGCGAAATTGTTGCTCGTCCTATAGATAAACGTGAACATTATGTGAAACGTTGCGTTGCTATTCCTGGAAATAAACTCGAAATAAAAGATGGCGAATTATTTATTGATGATAAATTAAGCCCTATGCCAAAAGAAGCACAGCATCATTATTTTGTAAAATGTAAAAGCCCACTATTTACAGTTGAAATGCTTGATAATTTGGATATTTATTATGATGAAGCGAGCATCGTTAGTTTATATGGGTATTCAACAGGAGATACAGTACTAAATTATTCAGCAATTGGCTCTGACAATGGGCGTCCAGAAGAAGCTTTTGTAAATGAATATAAGAATACACTAAGAAAAGGTGATACGATTTTATACAATCTAAATTTAACACAAGAAAAAGCTGAAAAAATAAAAGCTTTCCCAGACGTTTATTCTGTAAAAAAAGAAGTTAAGCAAAAAGGAATGATTGAACCATCCGTTTTTCCTCACAATCCAAGTTATACTTGGAATAACGATAACTTCGGACCATTTACCTTACCAAGCGAGGGTATGACAGTAAAAATAGATACTGGGAATATATGTCTTTACGAAAAAATGCTAAGTACTTATGATGATGGAATTCATCGCATCACAAAATCAGGCGCTCAGGTATTATATGATGGGATGCCAATTACATCATATACCTTCAAACAAGGCTATTATTGGATGATGGGAGATAATCGTCATAATTCAGCTGATAGTCGCAGTTGGGGAGTTGTTCCATTTGATCATATTGTTGGCCGACCAGTATTTGTTTGGTTTAGCATGAAAGATCCTGCGAAAAATCCAATTAGCGGCAAATCAATTTTAGGTTCCTTAACCAAAAATTCTCACGATGGTAAATTCCGTTGGGAAAGATTTATGTGTTATGTAGGTCAAGATGGCCTTGTATCATGGAAAATACCCGTAGCTATTATTGTGATACTTGCTTTTGGCTTCAATTATTGGAGCAAAAAACGTAGAGAAAAAAAGGAAAAGAAAAAGTAGAGAGGTTTATATCCACATAGTTTTTTAATACATGATATAAATAATTAGTAAATAAATAGTATTTTAGACAACAATTAAAACACTAAAATCTTACTTATTATTTATGGAAAAATCTATCGAACAAAAAAAAGGTCATCCGAAAGGTTTATATTTTTTATTCTTCACTGAAATGTGGGAACGATTTAGTTATTATGGAATGAGAGCCATTTTCATTCTTTTCATGACTAAAGTCCTATTAATGAAAGATGGAGATGCCTCACAAATTTATGGAAGTTATACTGGCTTAGTATATTTAACTCCCCTATTAGGTGGATATTTATGTGATAAATTTTTAGGAAACAGAAGAAGTATTATTATTGGTGGATTACTAATGGCTTTAGGGCAATTCTTTATGTTTATGAGTGCCAGCATTGGCGCAAATGGAGGTGTAACAATGATGTGGGCTGGTTTAACGGCAATCATTATTGGTAACGGTTTTTTTAAACCAAACATTTCTACTATGGTGGGGCAATTGTATCCTGCTGGAGATAGGCGAATTGATAGTGCATTTACGATTTTTTATATGGGTATAAATTTGGGGGCGTTTTTCTCTCCATTAGTATGTGGTTCTATGGACTTTAAATGGGGATTTATGGCAGCTTGCATAGGTATGATTGCTAGTTTATTTTTCTTCATTATTTATCAAAAAAAATATTTAATATCTGAAGAAGGTATGGAATTAGGATTACCAATAAAACCATTAGACTTAAAAAATATCTTGGTAATTGCTGGCTCTATTGGAATTATCTTTTTCATGTTAAACTTTAAACAAATATTTAAAAATGATTTGGACATTATTAGCTATTTTATATATGGCGCAATGCTAATTATGCCAATAATTATTTTGAGTGATAAAAGCCTAACGGCAATTGAACGTAAAAGAATAATTGTTGTATTTATTTTAGCTTTCTTCGTTATCTTCTTTTGGGGAGCTTTCGAGCAAGCAGGAGCATCATTAACTTTATTTGCTGATAGACAAGTTGATAGAGATATGAGTTTATTTGTTCCAGGCTGGTTAATAATGCTTACAGGGATATCCATTATGTATTTTTTATCCAAAGGATTAAAATGGTTTTTTGATTGGCGAAAAAACATGGATTATATCGCAACTGGAATTGTAGCATTATTATTAATATTATTATATGTTTTAGGTTACATACCTAATATAGATAAAAATGAATTTCCTGCTAGTTGGTTTCAATCAGTTAATCCTTTAGCAGTAATATGCTTAGCACCTCTTTTTTCAATGATATGGGGGTATTTATACAAAAAAAGCCTAGAGCCATCTTCATCCAAAAAAATGGCAATAGGTTTAGCATTAGTTGCATTAGGTTATGTAGTAATTGCTATTGCAGTTAAAGGCTTAGGAATAAGTGGCAAAACAAGTATGATTTGGTTATTTTCTTTATATATCATTCACTCAATGGGAGAATTATGCTTATCTCCAATTGGATTATCTATGGTGTCAAAATTAGCTCCATTGCGTTTATCCTCTTTAATGATGGGGACTTGGTTTTTAGCCAATGCTGCTGCTAATAAATTTGCTGGTACATTAAGTGCTTTAATACCTCCAACTGTTGAAGCTGGAAGTACTGAGCCTGTTGTATATCCTTCATTTATAGGCATTCAAATTACAAATCTATATGAATTTTTTATGCTATTTATTATTATGACAGCAGCGGCTGCAGGAATTTTATTTTTAATAAGTGGTTGGTTAGAAAAAATGATTACTGAAAAACATGTTGAAGAACAGGTTTAAGAATTAAGATAATCCTTAAAAGAATAATAATTTCTCCCTAATAAACTTAATAATTAAATATCAGGTTTATTAGGGTTTTTTAATTAACAGAAATATGCCAACTATGACAACAGATTTAGATCAAATACAAAACTTTAAAGGAAAATACCCCAAACAATTATGGTACTTATTTTTTAGTGAAATGTGGGAACGTTTTAGTTTCTATGGTATGCGTGGAATGCTTGTTATTTTTATGGTTGAGGAATTACTCAAAAATAAAGTGGAAGCAAATTTACAATATGGCGCCACACAAGCCTTTGTATATGCTTTTACTTTTATTGGCGGCTTACTTGCAGATAAAATCTTAGGGCTTCGTAAATCTTTATTCTGGGGCGGATTGCTAATGATTGTTGGTAGTGTAATCTTAGCTATTAATCCTAAAGAGTTTTTCTTTTTAGGGATTGGTTTTAATATAATTGGCACAGGCTTTTTTAAACCTACTATATCAACCATTGTAGGTAATTTATATAAACCAGGCGATCATCGCACAGATGCAGGCTTTTCTTTATTCTATGCGGGGGTAAATTTAGGAGCATTACTCGGTGGATTTTTGTGTATAGGCATTGGCAAAAGAACCATATTTGAAAGTATGATTCCGCTTGGAATGGAATGGAATGTGGCGTTTGGCTTAGCTGCCATCGTGATGGTTATTAGTTTAGTAACTTTTGTGTGGACTCAAAAAAGCTTAGGAAGTATTGGTACTTCTCCATTACCTCATTTAGTTACCTCAAAACGAAAAGCATTTGAATATGCTACCTATATTGGTTCTTTGGCAATCATACCATTCATTATTTTATTGGTTTCTAATTCTCAATACACCGATATCTTTATGTTTATTGTTGGCCCATGTTCTTTATTATATTTGTTTTATGAAATGAGAAATTTTTCGATAACAGAAAATAAAAAACTCATTGCCGCTTTAATATTTATTTTATTTTCTATTTTTTTCTGGGCATTTTTTGAACAAAGTGGTGGGTCATTAAGTTTATTTGCTGATAACAATTTAAATAATTCTATTGCTGGTTTGACATTAGATCCAAATAGTGTAAATAATTCAGCTAATTCTTTATTTGTTATCATATTCGCAGCATTATTAGGGCTGGTTTGGGTTTGGATGAATTCCAAAAAAATAGAACCTAATACAATTGTGAAATTTGGAATTGCCTTCTTGTTTTTAGCAGGAGGTTTTTATATATTTTATTACACAAAATTTTTCGCAGATGCTAACGGAGTAACATCACTAAACGTCTTTACATTTGGATGGTTTATCATCACCTTTGGCGAGTTGTGCTTATCCCCCATCGGTATGTCAATTATGACAAAACTATCACCTCAAAAGACACAGGCAGTATTAATGGGCATGTGGTTTCTGGCCAGTGCTTACGGACAATATTTTGCAGGCTTATTAGGCGCCAACATCGCACAAGCTTCTGAAAACGCAAGTAATTTAGAACAATTAAACATTTACGCAGATGGATATAAGCAGTTAGCTATTTATGCTTTATTTGCTGGTATTTTACTAATTTTGATATCTCCTTTAGTAAAGAAACTAATGGGCGGCATAAAATAGAATTAAATAATTTTACAGCATAAATTTTGAATGAATTAAGGACTATGTTTAATTGGAAAGATTTATCAATAGCAGGAATAATCATATTAGCCATTGTATTTTATACAAGTAAAAAAAGTACACTTCAAGCATCCATTTACTCTCCCGAAAACAAAGCAAGCAACTACATCAATCCAAATCAAACATCTTTTGAATTGGTTTCAGAAAATACCTATACCGAATTTCATGAAAATTCTCCTATTAATTGGATCACTTTTGATGAGGCATATAAAAAATGTAAAAAAAATCCTCGCCCCATAATTATTGATATTTATACAACTTGGTGCGGTCCATGTAAATTAATGAGTGCACAAACGTTCAACAATCCGCAAATAGCAAAATACATCAACGATCATTATTACGCTGTCAAATTTGATGCAGAATGTAAAGACACTGTCAAATTTGATAAATATGTTTTTGTTAGTTCAGATAATACAAATCCAAAAGCCCCACATCAGTTTGCTGCCTCTATTTTAGATAATCAATTAGCCTATCCTTCTATAGTATTTTTAAACAATCAGATTCAGCGCTTGGATATTATTAAGGGCTTTATGAATGCTTCAGCATTTGAACCAATATTGAATTATTATGGTTCTGGCGATTTTCAAAAAATTAAATGGGAAGAGTATCAAAAAACATTTAAAGGCACAATTAAGTAGTTACTGTTTATTACTTTCTGCCTTCATGTAATTTCAAATTATTTGTAACAGTAACTTTATACAATGAGACTTTCCTTTTATTTATTATTTATTTCAAATATCATTTTCTCACAATCTATTTCTGAATTAAAAACCAGATTTAATACTTACCTTAATTTTAATAGTTCATTAGATCAGTCTATTTCTTTTTCAGACAAATCAGTATCGATAAAAATTGCTGGAAAACCTGATTTTACTATATACGAAGGCGAACAAGAAATTTTATCAGCCTTATTAAAAAACAAAACAGCATCTGAATTTATACCCATTTATCAATGGAAAAAAAATAACCGTTTATCAAAAAAACAAATAGATAGTTTAACAAAAACAATTATTCATGTCGTTTATCTTACATCGCCTTCATTGGTGGGAAAACGAATTGCTATAGATCCAGGCCATTTTGCAGGAAATGTAACGGATGCCAGAGTTGAACAAAAATTTATCGATTTCTCGCCGTCATCCTCTAACTTATTAAAAGATACGGTTCGTTTCAATGAAGGAAAATTAACATACCAAACAGCAACCATCTTAAAACATAAACTCGAAGAACAAGGCGCTATTGTTATGGTAACTCGACCACAACAAAACTTCACAGCCTTTCAAATTACTTATGATACATGGTTTGTGAAACGAAAAAAAATAATATTAGACAGTTTAGTAAAATCAAATAATATGGATTCAAAACGCTATTCTATATTAATGAAATTAACGAAACAAAAGTTATTTTGGGAATTCTTTAGAGATTTTGAATTAGGCGAAAGGGCTAGAATAATCAATGAATTTAAGCCAGATGCAACCGTAATTATTCATTATAATGTGGATGAAAAAAATACAGATTGGGTAAATCCAACTACTAAAAATTACACAATGACGTTTATTGGTGGCGGAATGACCGCAGATAATTTCTCTAAAACAATTAATAAAATACATTTCTTGAGATTGTTATTAACCAATCAATTAAATCAATCTGAAAAATTAGCATCTCTAACTGTCAACCAATTTAATAAAGAGTTACACATACCTATTGCGCAAAAACATGACGCTGATTATTTAAGAGATAATTGCCTTAAAACATCCAGTTCAGGCGTGTTTTGCAGAAACTTAGCTTTATGTAGAATGATAAATTCGCCCTTAGTATATGGTGAAGCATTGTATCAAGATAATATTAATGAATGCAATCAATTATGCAAAAATGATTATGAAATATATAATCAAATAGTACCTAAACGCATTTACGAAACAGCAATGTGTTATTATCAAGCGCTATCAGTGTATTTCAGTAAACCATAAAAAAAAAGCTGAAATCTTATTAAAACAGATTTCAGCCTTTTGATATTTTAATTTAGAAAATTAAATTTTCTCTAAAGTTTTATCTTTGTGTTTTTTAATTTGTGTTTTTAAAGCTTCGCAAGTTAAATCCACCGCTTCTTCAAAAGATGCAGCTTGTTTCTTAGAGAATAGCTCATTTCCTTTTGCTAATAATTTTATTTCCACTAATTTATTATCACTCGTTGATGATTTATCAAGTCGCATAATAATGTCGCAAGAAATAATCCCTTCGTAATAGGTTGTAAGCTTGTTTACTTTTTCGGTTGCGAAGTCAAGTAATTTTTTGTCTGCATCAAAGTGCACTGATTGAATGTTCGTTGTCATAATTAATCCTCCTTTTTTTGTTGTGTTAGTTAATAATTAATTTAGTTAGTGATTATGAATCACCCCTTGGATGGGCCTGTTGGTATGATTTTTTTAATTTATCGATGGTATTATGTGT
Source organism: uncultured Bacteroidota bacterium (assembly GCA_903834765.1). Taxonomy (GTDB): domain Bacteria; phylum Bacteroidota; class Bacteroidia; order B-17B0; family Aurantibacillaceae; genus UBA4416. The sequence goes on along the minus strand of CAILKE010000055.1, from coordinate 12,131 downwards.
GTAAACTTGGGTAGCACTTAAATTAGCATGACCTAATAAATCTTTCACTGCATTTATATCTGCTCCATTATTTAATAAATGAGTAGCAAAACTGTGACGTAAAACATGTGGACTTTTCTTTTGTATGGTAGTAATCTGAGAGAGGTATTTATTGACAATTTTATAAACTGCTTGCTCGCTTAGTGTATTTCCGTTCACGCTAACCAACAACATAGAATTTGATAAGTTTAGTTCATGTTTAACTTGTAAATAGCCTTCAAGGTTACGTTTTAAAGCTAAAGAAATTGGAATTATTCTTTCTTTGTTTCTTTTTCCTAAAACTTTGATAGTCGAATTGAATAGGTCTGTGTCTATTTCAGTTAAATGAGTTAATTCTGAACGTCTTATTCCTGTTTGATATAACAGATCCAAGATTAATTTATCTCTGATGCCATTAAAACCTTCTTCAAATTCAATATTGGTAAATAAATCATCAAGTTGATGTTCTGTAATAAATACAGGCAATCGCTTAGGTGTTTTTGGAGCAGTAATTTTCGACATGGGATTAACCAAAACAAGATGTTGTTTCTGTAAAAACTTAAAAAAAGATTTAAGTGTCGATAATTTTCGAGTAACGCTTCGGGGTTCAATCTTACACTCCAATAGGTATGCAATCCAGCGCCTTATGTGCTGATAATTTATTTCTTCAATATGAATAGATTCATTATCAGGGAATAAAAACGCACTAAATTGTGATAAATCGTTTTGGTAAGAAGTACGTGTGTGAATAGAATACCTTTTTTCAGTACTTAAATAATCAAGAAAAGCTTGTATGTGGGTATCGAACATAAAAAACCTAAGTGTATTACGAATTTAGCTGTTAAATTCGAAATACCCTTAGGTTAATCGTTAATTTTTATAAAAAACTGAATTATTCAGCTAATCCTAACTGCATTTTTTGCTTATAAACAGCTTTAATGCGAGTTTGTCTGTTAGTGATTGATGGTTTTTCGAAGTTTTTACGTACACGTAATTGCTTAACAACACCTGTTTTTTCAAATTTCTTCTTGAACTTTTTTAAAGCTTTTTCAATGCTTTCTCCTTCTTTTACGGCTACTATTAACATTATATTTTTTGTATTAATTTTTAATTTGGGTTGCAAATATAGAGTCTTATCCAATAAAATCCAAATATTAATAACAATTAATTGTTTATTTTAAATGAGAATTGGAAATAATGGCAAAATAATGCTATTAAATTCAAAAAATAGGTTAATAATTATTAAGAATAACGTAAATATAACCACCCATTAAATAAACCCGATTTCAATAATATGAACAGTAACTTTATAGATACTTAAATTATATATTTACTATTCAAAAACAAAATATTAATATGGTTGTTGAAACTATTGAGATTCAATTTGTAAAATATAATTGATGCTTTATATTTGTTCGATTTTGAAATTAATTTACACCATATCTTTACTTTTACTTATCAATGTGGTTTTTGGTCAATCTAAAAACAAATTGTATTTATGTAAAACAACTGAAAAAATCAAAATAGATGGCTTACTTGATGAGCCTGTTTGGCTAACCTGTGAAGCGGCCGGTGATTTTTGGCAAAACTTTCCTTATGATACTTGCTATGCAAAAACAAAAACCGTAGCTTATGTTACATATAACGAAACTTCTATTTTTATTGCCGCTATCTGTTATGATTCCTTACCAGGAAATTATGTAATACAATCGTTAAAAAGAGATTTTTCTTATCCTGTGAGTGATGCCTTTGTGGTAACGTTAGATCCATTTTCTGATGGTCAAAATGGCTTTAGTTTTGGTGTAAATCCTTATGGTGTTCAGCGTGAAGGGTTAATTGCTCAAGGTGGATTACAGGGCGTTACAACCATTTGGGACAATAAATGGATTTCAGAAGTAAAACGCAATGGAACAAATTGGACAGTTGAGATGGAAATTCCATTTAAATCTCTTCGGTATAAGGCAGATTTAACGCAGTGGAAAATAAATTTTGCAAGAAATGATTTAAAGAGAAATGAAAACTCAACGTTGTGCAAAGTTCCTCGTCAATATAATATTGCTTCATTAGCATTTACAAATAATTTACATTGGGAAACGTCTCCTAAAAAAGCTGGGCCAAATGTGTCAATTATTCCATATGCTATAGGTAAAATAAGTAAAGATTATGTGGCAGGAACGAAAACAACTTATGAAGGAAACATAGGCGCTGACGCTAAAATAGCAATATCATCAGCTTTAAATTTAGACTTAACCATTAACCCAGATTTTTCGCAGGTAGAAGTAGACAGGCAGATAACAAACCTTACAAGGTTCAGTTTGTTTTTCCCTGAACAAAGACAGTTTTTTACAGAAAACAGTGATTTGTTTGCCAGTTTTGGATTCAGTCAAATGCGACCGTTTTTTTCCCGTCGGATCGGATTAAGTAATGGTTCTGCTATACCTATTATTGCAGGAGCTCGCTTGAGTGGAAAGCCTAGTAAAAACTGGCGAATTGGAGTTATGGATATTCAAACAGCTAAAGCAAAAATTAATAATAATGATGTGTTTTCTCAAAACTATTTTGTAGGGGCAGTGCAGCGTAATGTATTTAAGCGTTCCAATGTGGCAATGATATTTGTAAACAGACAACAATTTGATACAAGTAAATATTCAGCAACAAATTACAATAGAGTATTAGGTTTGGATTATAATTTAGCAAGCGCTGATAATAAATGGAATGGTAAATTATTTTTTCATCATTCGCTTTCTAACACAAATAATCAAAATGCATTTGCTCATGCCAGTTGGATAAATTTTGCATCACAAAAAGTAAATATCCATTGGAATCATGAATACATGGATAAAAATTATAATGCCGAAACAGGTTTTACTCCTCATGTTTTTCAAACAGATTATTCCACTAATATAATAACCAAAAACACTTATTGGCGATTAGAACCAAGTGCTGCCTATTTTTTCTATCCTAAAAATTCAATTATTAATAAAATGGGGCCAAGTGTTTATATGGATTATTATGCAAATAAAAATCTTACTACTACGGACTTGTTACTTCAAGGAGGATATGACATTTATTTTACAAACTCAGCAAGTATATCTTTTGATTATCGAAACTTTTACACAAAATTAATTTACCCAACTGACGTTACATTTTCAGGAATTCCAATTTTTTTAAGTGATAAATACAGATATCAAGATGTTGTTTTTTCATTCAAAACAAATCAACGCAAAACACTCAATGCAGCAGCTGGTATTAGTTACGGTAGTTATTTTACTGGCACCAAATTATCATATAATGCAGATATTGCATTCAGAAAACAACCTTATGGTATTTTTGCATTGAGCTACACTCATAACGAAATTAATATGCCTTATCTATCTAAAAAAGTAGTATTAGATTTAATAGGTCCACGTATAGATTTATCTTTCACGAGAAGTTTATTTTTTACAGCATTTTTTCAATACAACAGTCAAATAAATAACTTCAATATAAATGCGCGTTTTCAGTGGAGGTTTAAGCCAATGAGTGACATCTTTATTGTGTATACAGATAACTATGTGTCTGATAATTTTACTCAAAAAAATAAAGGCTTGGTAGTAAAGTTTGTATATTGGTTGGGATTGTAAAACTTTGATAAATTATTAAAAGGTTTTTTCTAACTTTTATTTTTATATTTATCAATCAATATTACATTTTCAAAATATACCATATGGCGCTCGCAAATCTATTTCGAAAAAAATCTGTTCATGCTACTCATTCTGATGAAGGCCATGGAACTGGCTTACATCGCGTATTAACTGTTCGAGATTTAACTTTTTTTGGAATAGCTGCAATCATTGGCGCCGGTAGTTTTAGCAGTATTGGTTCTGCTTGTTTTTCTGGCGGACCAGCAGTTATCTTTTTATTTATTATTTGCGCAATCGCTTGTGGATTTACAGCAATGTGTTATGCTGAATTTGCTACTCGTGTCCCTGCTTCAGGCTCTGCTTATACCTATGCTTATGTTTCTTTTGGTGAATTATCAGCTTGGATAATTGGCTGGGCACTATTAATGGAATATTCAATTGGTAATATTTATGTTGCTTTTTCATGGAGTGGTTATTTCGTCAATTTAATAGAAGCCTTAGGTATTCATTTTCCAACTTGGCTAACAAATAATTATTCGGATTCACATCAAGCTTTTTTGGATGGCATAGCTGGAAAACTAAGCAATGCTTGGGTTTCTGCGCCAAATGTATTAGGCTTGAAAATCATTTTTGATTTACCAGCTTTGATGATTAATATTTTAGTTACTTGGTTAGTGTATGTTGGTACAAAAGAATCGCGTAACGCCAGTAACATTATGGTAATGATAAAATTGGCCATAATTCTACTTGTCATTATTGTTGGCGGGATGTATGTAGACATTGACAATTGGACTCCTTTTATGCCAAATCAATTTAGTGGCGTCATGGCTGGTGTTTCGGGAGTATTCTTCGCTTATATAGGCTTTGATGCAGTATCCACCTTAGCAGAAGAAAGTAAAAATCCTCAACGAGATTTACCAAGAGGCATGATTTATTCATTAATTATTTGTACCATCATTTTTATTATTCTCGCTTTAGTTTTAACTGGGATGGTTTCTTATACCGCTTTAAACGTATCTGATCCATTAGCAGAAGTGTTTGCCTTGAAGGGTATTAAATGGATGTTATTTATTGTATCTATTGCAGCGGTAGTTGCTATGACGAGTGTAATATTAGTTTTTCAAATGGGGCAACCGCGTATTTGGATGGCTATGAGCAGAGATGGTTTATTGCCACAAAAATTTTCGGAAATACATCCGAAGTACCAAACACCAGCATTTTCAACACTTATCACGGGTTTAGTAGTTGGTATTCCTATATTTTTTACAACGCCAAAATTTGTGTTGGATTTCACAAGTATAGGAACCTTATTTGCTTTTGTATTAGTATGCGGAGGAATTTTAGTTTTACCCAGAAACACAGCCGCTAAAGAAAAAGGGAAATTTAAAATGCCTTACATCAATGCCAAATTTATTGTGCCAATTATTACACTTACATCCTTACTGCTTATTTATTTTAATCATGTGAGTCTTATTAGAAATGACGATGGTTCATTTAATTACCCAATGATTGTTTTTTACTTGGTTTGGATTGCGATTGCAGCTCTCTCTTTTATTAAAAACTATTCCTTAATACCTGTTCTAGGATTATTATCTTGCTGTTATTTGTTAACAGGCATGGGATGGACAAACTGGGTGATGTTTTCAGTTTGGTTAGTGATTGGTTTAGTCGTATACTTTATCTATGGCTACAGAAAGAGTAAATTAAATGTATAATGAAGCATATAGCCTAATAAAATTATAGTTCCATGATAATTAATTATTTCATATTTTTTAAGTTGAGGAATTTTATTAATCTGATTTTTTAATAATATCAATTAAATTAAAACTTTACTCAAAAACTTACTTAAATCCTAAAAAAACAAAGTTTTTTCCAAAATATGGAAAATGTTGTTTTAAAAGTAAAAATTAAAGAAAGTTATTATAGATTTAATGTATTGATCACATGTAAACCAATAAGTTAAATAAAGTCTAATTTAAAAAAATTTAGAATAATACTTAGATATCGAAAAAAATGTTTTTCACTAGTATTTACAATCATTTTTAAAGAAAACTTTAAATAACTTACATTTAATTTTTAATTAATAATTATTGCTTATGAAATTATTTTACTCTTTTTTATTTTTAGCAAGTTTTTTTGCGTTATCATCTCAAGAAAAAATAGATAAACATACCGGTGATTATAACACCGCTATTGAAGAAAAATTGAAAAAAGTTCAGTTGATATTTGATGCAGATTCCATTTATGGATTTAACGAACAAGCCGCTTTACAGCAAGCAAGTTTCGGAGGTAGTCCTGATTGGGAACAAAAAATGCAGGTATCGTTTGCTAAAAGAAAATATATAAACTATAAATATAACATTGGAAATTCTAATAAGATTTATTCGCCTTTACCATCTGTTCAAGCAGCTTGTTCTAATGTGGATTTTGAATCTGGAAATGCAACTGGTTGGACTATTACAGAGGGAATAAATACTAATTCAACAACTCATGCTGGTTGTTGCCCAACTGCAAGTACACGTTTTTCGGTTGTAGGTCCTGGCACAGATCCAATCATTCCTGCCTTATCTCAATTACCTCCTGCTGGTGGCGGAAATTTTTCATTAAAACTTGGGGATGGTGCAACATATGGCGGATATGCAGTTAAAACTAGGCAAACATTTACCGTTACCCCTGCCAATTCTGTTTTTATTTATCGCTTTGCTGTTGTTTTAGAAGATGCGCAGCATGCTTGTACTGATCAACCTTATTTTAATGTTTCATTTACAGATTGTTCCTCTAATCCCATTCCTTGTTCTGATTATAATGTAGTGCCAATTAGCACATCTTGTTCATCAGGAGATCCATCATTTTCATCTGTAGCTGGAACAAATGGATTTAATTATTTTTGGAAAAATTGGACTACTAAATCTTTTGATTTAACTGCCTACATTGGACAATGTGTTACCATTGAGTTTATTGCGAGTGATTGTGTAGCACAAGGACATGCGGGGTGGGCTTATGTTGATTGCTCTTGTAAGCCAATGTCACTGAGTTTAAACGGTATTGATATACCTGTTGGTCAGGTAAATAATAATTTATGTCAAACGGGAACTAATACATTATGCGCTCCTCCTGGTTTTGATGCATATGATTGGAGTGGGCCTGGTGTTACTGGGCAAACAGGGCAATGTATTACTCCTAATGCAATAGGTACTTACTCGGTTAGTTTAACCATGGCTGGCATTAGTTGCGTGTCTCCTGTTTTATATTCTTCATTTAATTTTACTCCAGCAGCAATTTCAAATTTCACCTATAACGCTCTACCTTGTCAAAATACACTTTCTGTTCCATTTACCTCTACTGTTAATTTAAATGGTGGGCCACCTGTTACTTATAGTTGGGATTTTAATAATGATGGTGTGGTAGATGACAATACCGCTAACCCAACCTTTAATTATCCTGCATTTGGCACATATACAGCGCAATTGCAAGTATCTAATGGGGCCTGTTTAAATACACTTACTCAAGTAGTTTCAATACAACCAACTCCAACAGTTAATATATCTAGCGTTGCACCTATTTGCCCAGCCACTTGTACTGAATTATTTGGGCAAGCGTATCAAAGTTCATCTATCACAGTTACCACTACTCCATCTTTTACAAATTCTACTTCTACTCCTATTCCCGATGTTTCAACAATAACATCATCTATTAATACAACTGGTCTAACATCTGCTTCTCTAACATCTGTTTGCTTAAATATCAATCATACTTTTGATGCAGATTTAGATATTACTTTAATTTGTCCAGGAGGAATTTCATTGCTTCTTACTGCTGATAACGGAAGTCTAAATAATAATTATACAAATACTTGTTTTAATTTAACGTCTGCTCAAGTTATTACTGCTGGTGCAGCTCCATTTAGTTCAGCCACAGGCTATATTCCTCAGGGTGGCCCATTATCAAATTTGAATGGTTGCACTCCAAACGGAGCTTGGCAATTACAGGTAACCGATGATGCAGGAGGTGATGTTGGAACTTTATTAAACTGGACGTTAAATTTCACCAATGTAACTACCAGTTCTGGAACTGTAGCAGCGAGTTCATATACGTGGTCGCCAAATACTTCAATGACAGGTGGCTCTAGTCTTACTCCTACTGTTTGTCCAAGTGTAAGTACTATTTATACATTATCTGCAACAAATGCAGCAAATGGTTGCGTAACTTCATCAACTGTTCAGGTACTACCCGCTGTGGGTGCTCCAACTATAGCAGTAACGTCTAATTCATTATCTTTAGATTGTAATACGGCAATTCAAACAGTAACGGTATCTGGTATTCCATCTACTGATTTAACATATAATTGGAATTTAACGCCTTCTAGTTTATCAGCCAATAACACTATTGCAAGCTTTACAAACTCAGGCAATTATATTTGTACGGTTACAAACACTGTTTCTAATTGTGTTTCTACAATTCAAGTTTCGGTTTCAAATAATACAGCAGTTCCAACATCTACAGCAACTACAGCAGGCGTGTTAACTTGTAATAATTCTTCTGTCATATTAAATTCAACACTTGCAGGAATGAATTATACATGGTCTGCGCCTCCTGGAGGAAGTATCACAACTGTTAATTCGCAAACAACATCAGCAAATGGTGTTGGAGATTATACATTATCAATTATTGATCCTACAAATGGATGCAGTTATATCACTACAACAGCTGTAACTCAAAATACAGTTATTCCAGTTCTAAGTGCTGGAACTAATCAAACTATAACCTGTATTTCACCATCTGTAACATTAAATGGAAATGTAACTTCACCAATAAATCCTACAATAAATTGGACAGGACCAGGATTGTGTGGTGCGACTAATAACATCAATACTCAAGCTTGCTCAATAGGGATATATACATTAACAGCAACAGATCCAATCAATGGCTGTGTTAATTCATCAACTGTTCAAGTATTTTCAAATACAACAGGGCCTATAGTTGCAGTATCTTCAAATTCATTAGTTTTAAATTGTGTTACTTCATCTCAAACTGCAACAGTAACAAGTATTCCAAGCACTAGCGTAACCTACTCTTGGAGCGCTGCGCCAGCATCTCAATCTTTAGGAGGAGCAGTGGCTTCATTTACTACTATTGGTACTTATACTTGTACAGTAACTAATGCAATTACAAATTGCTCAACAATCACACAAGTAAATGTTACTATAAATAATACACAGCCAACAATTAATATTACTCCAACTCAAACAATAACTTGTGCAAATCCAACAGCAGTTATAACCTTAACCACATTGCCAACTAGTGGATTAACATATACTTGGACATCTACTCCAATTTCTGGTCAAGGAACAAATTCTGTAGTAGTTAATCAAGCTAACATTTATTCAGTAACAGTTACAGATGCTAGTAATGGTTGTACAAATACTGCAACCACTCAAATCATTTCAAATTCTAATATTCCATCGGCTTCTATTAGTGCAACATCCTCTAATAGTATTATTACATGCTCTAATCCTTCTGTAACATTAACAGCTAGCGTAACGCCTAGTTCTTCTTACTCATATACATGGCTGCCAGGAGGAGGTGGTTCATCTATTAATGCAACAAGTGCAAATACATATTCAGTTGTTGTTCTTAATACTGTAAATGGATGTACAACTCTTGCAACCTATAATTTATTAAGTAATACTATAGCTCCAAATTTAATTGCAAATAATGCTATTATTCCATGTTATTCGTCTTCAGTTAATGTCATTGCAACATCAACTAATAACGTATCTTATAGTTGGACTACTACAAATGGTACACTATTATCAAATGGAACAGCTACGGCACAAGTTGGATCAACAGGAATTTATACTGTAACTGCTACAGATTTAATTAATGGATGTGTGAGTTCAATGGTATCAACTGTTACTCAAACTTTTATAACTGGGGGATTAACCGCTAATCCTATATCAGGAGCGGCACCGTTATTAGTTAACTTTTCAAATCAAACAAATGGTACTTTAAATTATTCATGGGCATTTGGAGATAATAATAACAATACCTCTTCATCTGCAGATCCAACACATACTTATACAACAACAGGTGTATATATAGTTACATTAATAACAACCGATGCCACTGGATTATGTTCTGCAACCTCAACAATAAGTATAGAGGTGCTTGAAAATTCATTTGTAGAAGTACCAAATGTATTTACCCCTAATGGTGATGGCTTAAATGACGTATTTAGTATACATACAAAAGGTATAAGTGAATTAAAATGTTATATATATAATCGTTGGGGCTTAAAATTGTATACAATATCAAATCCTACAGATTATTGGGATGGCGGTGGATATTCAGACGGCACCTATTTTTATGTTTTAGAGGCGAAAGGTTTAGATTCTAAAGAATATAAACAACAAGGGTTTATTAGTATGTTTAAATAAAAGACTCAATAAATCAGCTATTATTATTGGTCGCATAGATAAATGATTGTAATAAGGGTTATACTTTCGTGTAACTTTTATCTTAAGATTGATTATCAAATATGAGGTGATATATAATTCATGACAACAGTAGTTTGTCTTTTATTTTCTTGACTTCTATAAATGAAACTAGCCATGGTACTATAATCAAGATATAAATAAATCAAGCATTTACATTCTTGGTTAAAATCAAACATTCGTTCCAAAATTAAACTCACCTTATTTGTAAAAAGGTTTGTCGTAATTTCAAAACGAATGTTTAATAACAATATCTCAAAAAAATCAATTATGCATTTGCAGCTTCTTCAGCCAATATTGCAATAATTTTATCTTCTATTTCTTGAGCTAAATCAGGATTTTCAGCAAATAAATTTTTAACGGAATCGCGTCCTTGGCCTAATTTAGTATCTTCGTAGCTAAACCATGATCCACTTTTTTTGATAACATTTTTCTCAACACCGATATCAATAATTTCACCTACTTTGCTAATTCCTTCTCCAAAAACTATATCAAATTCTGCCATACGGAAGGGAGGCGCTAATTTGTTCTTAATCACTTTCACACGGGTTCTGTTACCAGTTACTACATCACCATCTTTAATTTGACTAATTCTTCTAATATCTAAACGCACAGACGCATAGAATTTAAGGGCATTTCCACCAGTTGTGGTTTCAGGATTACCAAACATTACACCTATTTTTTCGCGTAATTGATTGATAAATAAACAACAGCATCCTGTTTTATTAATTGTACCTGTTAATTTACGCAAGGCTTGACTCATCAATCGAGCTTGAAGGCCCATACGACTATCGCCCATTTCACCTTCTATTTCAGCTTTTGGTGTCAATGCAGCAACGGAGTCAATTACCACAATATCAACAGCCCCCGAACGAATTAAATTATCAGCAATTTCAAGTGCTTGTTCACCATTATCAGGTTGAGATATTAATAAACTCTTTGTATCAACACCTAATTTTTCCGCATAAGATCTGTCAAATGCATGTTCGGCATCAATAATAGCTGCAATACCACCAGCACGTTGAACGCTTGCAATAGCATGTATAGCTAGTGTTGTTTTACCAGATGATTCAGGACCGTATATTTCAACAACACGACCACGAGGTAATCCACCAATACCTAAAGCAATATTTAATCCTAATGAACCCGTAGAAATAGAATCCATAGGTTCGATAACACTATCGCCCAATTTCATAATAGTTCCTTTACCGTAGGTTTTTTCTAATTTATCTAAGGTTAATTGTAACGCTTTTAATTTTTCGCTACTAGCAGCATTTCTGTCTACCGCTTCAATTGTGTCTTCTGATACTTTCTTTGCCATGATATTTATTTTATTGTTTTAAGTTACAAATTTTAGATTTGAATTTTAAGTACTGTTTAAAACTTTAACTGCTCAAATTCTTTACAAATCTAAATGGAAATTAAAGCAAATGATTGCTATAAATTGTAGCATTAGCAAAAATAGCAGTATTTAAAGGGGTTTAAGAGGTGAAAAAAATTAAAATAAATAAAATATTATACAAATTAACGGTCATTTTTGAATTAAAAAATTTCTTTTCGAAATAAAAAACAACATTTTTTTTAGTAAAATGAAGTGTGAATTAAAAAAAAGTTTATATTTGCAAACTGTTTTTACAAACTGAGTTAGTATCCTAACAAAAATGTAAAAAACGGGGTGTAGCGTAGCCCGGTATCGCGCCACGTTTGGGACGTGGAGGCCGTCAGTTCGAATCTGGCCACCCCGACAAAGCCTTTGCAATTGCAAAGGCTTTTTTTTATGATGTTTAAAGTATATATTTTATATAGCGATTCTCTGAAGAAGTTTTACACTGGATTTACAAGCAACTTAGAGCAACGGCTTTTGTTTCATAATGAAGGCAAAAACCATTTTTCTAAAAAAGGAATTCCTTGGAAAATCATTGTTTATTTTGATATTGAACTTAAATCAGATGCTTTAAAACTCGAAAAACAAATAAAGAAAAATGGTGCTAAGCGT
>CAILKE010000054.1 GCA_903834765.1 uncultured Bacteroidota bacterium | reverse complement strand
TATTTTGTTTTTAAATAAAATATAATCAAAAAATTAATAAGACATATTATATTAATCGTAAAATTACGATTAAATTTAATTTTAAAAACAATTTTTTGAATTTTTAGATATATCTTAAAAATAAAAAGAGTCGATTTAAAAAAAGAAATTAATATTTGGAATTTAATCCATCAGCTCTTTAGCAATTGTGATACTGTCTAATGACTTAATTTGTGCTGCGGAAATAATTTTCATATAAATACCAGAAATAAATTAATATTTTTTTATTTTCAAATTCCTCAATATTTCAACTGTATCTGAATCAATTGATGGACCGTAACCAGTGACAAAAATGCCTTTCAAGCCTGTTTTAGATTGAATAGCATATACTACTGCCTCATCTGCAGGATCAGTGTCACCTTCATAACGATATACATCAACAATTTCAAAATTAGTATGAAATTTTTCATCTTGATGAACGATATTATTTTCTTCTAAATTAAAATCAATCGTATAACCTTTTTTTTGAAGCTGGTTTATTGCTTCTGAAACTGTTGAATAATGATTTTCTCGTTCCATAATGAATTGTCTTTTAAATTAATATTATGCTTGCCATTAAACCAAAATTAATATGTTATTCGATTATTAACTATTAGATTAATCACTAATAGCCTACATTTTTTACATTTAATGCTAAATACATTTTTAGAACCTACTCAAAAACAAAAAAAGCCCTGCAATTTCTTGCAGAGCTTTTCAATAAAATTTATAAAAATTATTTTTTCAAATAATCACCTACTAATTCATTTTGAACAATTTCCTCACGAAATGCATAAGCACCTGTTTTTGGAGATCTGATTACTTTAATCACTTTTGTAAAGCTATTTCCTTTACCAGTTTTTAGGGTTGCAACTACTTTCTTTGCCATTTTATCTTAGTTTTAATGGATTATTTAATCTCTTTATGAGTTGTCATTTTTTTCAAGATCGGGTTGTATTTTTTCAATTCAATACGATCAGGAGTATTTTTTTTGTTTTTAGTCGTAATATAACGAGATGTTCCGTGTTTACCACTGTCTTTGTGCTCTGTGCACTCTAAAATTACTTGAATTCTATTACCTTTTTTTGCCATTGCTTCTAATGTTGTGTGTTATTTAGTTTAAAATTCCTTTTTCAACAGATTCTTTTAAACAAGCGTAGATGCCTTTTTTATTAATATTTTTGATTGCAGAAGTAGATACACGAAGTGTAATCCATTCAGCTGTTTCAGGAACAAAAAACTTTTTAGTTTTTAAATTTACCTTGAATTGGCGCGGTGTTTTAGCATTTGAGAAAGAAACTTTATTCCCTTTCATTGCTTTTTTTCCTGTTAATTGACAAATACGTGACATAATATTATAATCTTAATTTAAAATGTTTTCCCTCAAATAGGGGTGCAAATATAATATTCTTTTTTTATTCTACAAAAATATTATGCGTTTTTTGCTAAAAATATAAAAGCTATCCAAACTTTTAAGTTAAAATCTGGATAGCTTTTAAGTAAATTTACTTATTCCTATTTAGCGAAACGATTTCTGCGTTCTCCGCCTTCGTTATTTCCTCCAAATGAGCGCTTTTCTCCACTTCCTTCGCGATTAAATGTACGACGTTCTCCGCCTTCAGTTGAACCACCAAATGGCTTACGTTCGCCACCTTCACGAGATCCTCCGAAAGATTTACGCTCGCCACCATATGATTTGCGTTCGCCGCCTCCATAAGATTTACGTTCGCCACCCTCGCGAGATCCTCCACCATATGATTTACGCTCTCCGCCGCCATAAGACTTGCGTTCGCCTCCACCATAAGATGAACGACGCTCTCCTCCACCTCTATTTCCATCTTCACGAGAACCACCGCCATAAGAACGTTTTTCACCATATCCTGAACCACCTTTTCCTTTTGATACCTCAAAAGATATAGTACGAGCATTAAATTCGATACCTGCTTTGTTAAGATTCAAGAAATCATCCATGTGTTTGTTTTCTGTTTCAAAAAACGAGAAGCTGTTTTTAACGTCAATATTAAATATCATACGTTGATTCACATTTGAAATTTCAACTAAGAAATCTTTGATAGAATTTCGGTTAAAGCCATCTAACATACCCATATTGATGAAGAAACGAGTTGTTTTTCCATTAGGAGCACCTTCTCCGCCACCATTAAGGTCTTGAGAGTTTTGATAGTATGTGTAAAAGCGGTTAAATTCTTCGGAAATAAAACGTTTGATTAATTCTTCTTTCGATAAATCTTTTAATTCGTCATAAATTTTTGGAAGGTATTTTTCTAAATCTTCGTCTTTTACTTCAACATTATGTAATTTATGTACTAAGTGAAATAATTGTTTTTCGCAAACATCTACACCTGTTGGTACATCTGCTTTTGTAAATTTATTTTGAATAATACGCTCAATTTCTCTGATTTTGAAAGCCTCTTTTGGAGTTACAATTGCAATCGCAATACCTGATTTACCAGCACGGCCAGTACGTCCACTTCTATGAGTGTAGTTTTCTGCTTCTTCCGGTAAATTGTAATTAATAACATGCGTTACATTATTAACATCAATACCACGGGCTGCAACGTCTGTAGCAACTAGCATTTGTAATGTACGGCTACGGAAGCGTTTCATTACTAAATCACGTTGCGCTTGAGATAAATCACCATGTAAAGCATCTGCATTATAACCATCTTTTATTAATTGATCAGCTACATCTTGAGTTTCTGCTTTAGTGCGACAAAATACGATACCAAATATATCTGGGTAAAAATCGGCAATACGCTTTAATGCGGCATAACGATCACGTTGTTGCACTTGATAATAAATATGCTCAATATTTTCAGCACTTTGATTTTTATTCCCTACAGAAATCTCTAATGGAGATTCCATGTATTTGCTGGCAATACGCTCCACTTCGCGAGGCATTGTTGCAGAAAACAACCAAGTATTTTTTGTTGGAGGTGTATTACCTAAAATTTGATCTAAATCATCTTTAAAGCCCATATTTAACATCTCATCAGCTTCATCTAAAACAACTACATCTACATGAGATAAGTCGATAGCTTTTCGCTCAATTAAATCAATTAAACGACCTGGAGTTGCCACAATTACTTGTGATCCAGATTTAATATCACGGATTTGAGCCATGATTGGGGCACCACCATAAACGGCAGTTACTTTTAAACCATTTAAATACTTAGAGTAGTTAGTGATATCTTTACTAATTTGCACGCATAACTCACGAGTTGGTGCTAAAATTAGAGCTTGAGTAAAGCGCGTACTTAAATCTAATTTACTTAATAAAGGTAAACCGAAAGCGGCTGTTTTTCCTGTGCCAGTCTGAGCAAGGGCTACCATGTCGGTAGATTTTGATTGCAATTGCGCAATAGTTTTTTCCTGAATGGGCGTAGGATTTTCGAAGCCCATCTCTGTTACGGCCTTAAGGAGCATTGGCTCCAAGCCTAAGTCTTGAAATGTCATTTGTTTTTTTGTTAAATTATTATTACTAGCTGCTAAATAAGATTCGATTGCTGCAGTAGCTGTAAAGCATCTATTGCCCGTCGTTGGGCCCACTTTACAAAATTAGAGTTGCAAATAAAATCTGATTGCGGTGCAAAGATAATCAAATTTATTTAATAACAAACTATTAACAAAAAATAGTTAAGAGAACCATCCTTAAAACGACTTGAATATACTTATTTTAAAGGGGATTTAAATATTTCACACTTATTCTTTTGAAATATTCAATTATATAAAAACAAAAAAGCGTTGTAAAAATAATTACAACGCTTTAAAAAATAGTTAATTAGCAATTAACAAAATTCGTCGTAAACCATTTTTAAATGTTCAGAAATCATCGCTGCTGTGCGGCCTTCAATATTATGTCTTTCTACAAAATTGACTAATTCTCCATTTTTGAATAAAGCAATACAAGGTGATGATGGCGGATAAGGCGCAAAATGTTTACGAGCTTGATTAACCGCATCACCATCAAAACCTGCAAATACAGTCGTTAAATGTGTTGGTTTTTTAGCATGATCTAAACTTAGTTTTACTCCCGGGCGACAAGCACCTGCTGCGCAACCACATACTGAATTGACTACCATCAATACAGTTCCTTCTTGTTTCACTGCGTTATCAACGCTTTCGGGTGTTGTTAAATCTTCGAAACCTGCAGAAACTAATTCTGTTTTCATTGGTTTTACTAATGCTTCTGGATACATATGATTTTAATTTTTAAATGATGATTAATAAATTGAGATACAAATGTAACTATGATTTCGCGAATACCACCAAGCATGATGAAAAATTATGATTTCTTTAATTTCAAACAATGGAGTTTTAAAAAGTATAATGACTTATCTCATAACATAACTTGTCTTTAACTAACTTTATGTTATGCAAATAACTTCCAATATATCTTTAAAAAACTTAAACACCTTTGGAATAGAAGCAGAGGCGAAATATTTTACAGAAATACAATCTGTAGATAACATCATAGAGCTTTTAAATACTAAGGAATATAAAAATAACGCTCACCTTATTTTAGGTGGTGGAAGTAATTTATTACTGACCAAAAATGTGGATGCGTTAGTTATTAAAAATAACTTAAAGGGAATTTCTATTGTTAAAGAAAACGATGATGCTGTGTGGGTAAAATGCGCTGCAGGAGAGGTTTGGCACGAATTCGTCATGTGGTGCATACAGCATAACTTTGGTGGTTTAGAAAATTTATCTCTTATTCCTGGCTGCACAGGTGCAAGTCCAATGCAAAACATCGGCGCTTATGGTGTAGAAATTAAAGATACTTTTTATGAACTCGAAGCCTTTCATTTAGAAACAGGAAAACAACAATTATTTTCAAAATCAGATTGTGAATTTGGTTACCGAGAAAGCGTATTCAAACAGCAATTAAAAAATCAATTTATCATTACTTCCGTTACGTTTCAGTTATCTAAAAAACCAACGTTTCATATCGAATATGGAGCTATCAAACAAGAATTAGAGACAATGCATATTTCTGAGTTAAGCATTAAAGCCATTTCACAAGCAGTTATTAATATCAGAAGCAGTAAGTTACCAAATCCAAAAGAAATTGGTAATGCCGGTAGTTTCTTTAAAAATCCTGAAGTACCAGCAGAAACCTATTTAAAATTAAAACAAGAGTTTCCAAATTTAGTAGCCTATCCTTTAGAAAATTCAAATTACAAATTAGCGGCAGGATGGCTAATAGAGCAAAGCGGCCTGAAAGGCCTAAAAGTTGGCGATGGTGGTGTACATAAATTACAAGCCTTAGTCTTAGTTAATTATGGAAAAGCAACTGGAAAAGAAATTTATGATCTATCAACCCATGTGTTGCAAACTGTAAACGCTAAGTTTGGCGTGACTTTAGAACGAGAGGTTAATATTATTTAAATAAATCGAAATGATACTCCTTTTCAAAATCACGAGCATTTAATTCTAATACTATTGCATTCTATACAATTTAACTAGATATTTATCACATGTGCACCTTTATTAAATGCCTTTTTGTCGTTGAACTTCATTTTTAATTCCGATAGCTATTGGAAGCTCATTTACCCATGTAAACTGCGCTTTTAAAAATTTGTTTGCCTAAAAAATTCTATTTAATATAGATGCCCATATAAAACAACAAAACCATGAATCCATTTTTAATTGATTTCAATACGCCTTTTGATACTGTTCCTTTTGATAAATTAGAAGTTGAGCATTATTTACCTGCCATCAAAGAAGGTATTAAACAAGGCCTTGCTGATGTAGCTGCGATTGTAGCGAATACTGAACCAGCAACTTTTGCAAATACTATCGAGGCTCTTGAAAAATCAGGAGATTTAGTAGATTTAGTAAGCACTGTGTTTTTTAATTTAAACTCTTCCGAAACTAGCGATGCGATCCAAGCCTTAGCTAAAGATATTTCGCCATTATTAAGCGACTATGGTAATGATATTATGCTTAATGAAGGTTTATTTAAACGTGTTGAAACCGTTTTTAATGCAAAAGAAACATTTCATTTAAATGCAGAACAACAAACCTTATTAGAAAAAACATATAAAAGTTTTGTTCGTAATGGATCTAAATTAAACGATGCTCAAAAAGAAAAATTAAGAATCATAGATAAAGAAAAATCACAAGCCTCTTTAACCTTTGAAGAAAATGTCTTAGCTGAAAGTAATGCTTATGAATTAGTCATTACCAACCAAGCTGATTTATCAGGCCTTACAGAAGACACCATAGAAGCTGCTAAATTAACCGCTAAAGAAAAAGGGAAAGAAAATGCCTGGGTTTTCACTTTAGATTATCCAAGTTATATTCCCTTTATGACTTACTCTGATAATCGTGTATTAAAAGAGCAAATCTTTAAAGCCTTTGCATCTAAGGGATTTAAAAATAACAAAAATGATAACCAAGCCATCGTAAAAAAAATGGCTAATCTTCGATATGAACGCGCTAATTTATTGGGTTATAAGTCACACGCTGATTTTGTGTTAGAAGAACGTATGGCCGAGTCTCCAACAAAAGTAATGTCGTTTTTAACTAATTTATTGGATAACTCTCTCTCCTTTGCTAAAAAAGAAAAAGAAGAATTGACGGCTTATAGCAAATCAATTGGCGGACCTGAAGAATTAAAAAGATGGGATGTACCGTATTATGCAGAGAAATTAAAAAAAGAAAAATTTGCCATTAACGACGAATTATTAAAACCATATTTCAAATTAGAAAATGTCATACAAGGTGTTTTTGATACAGCTAAGAAATTATATGGTTTAACGTTTGTGCAACGCTTTGATATTCCATTATATCATAAAGATGTAACTACTTACGAAGTTAAAAATACACAAGGAGAATTTATGGCAGTATTTTATGCCGATTTCTTTCCAAGAGCATCAAAAAGACAAGGAGCTTGGATGACCTCATACAAAAATCAAAAAACAAAAAATGGAAAAAATATTCGTCCGCATGTTTCTATTGTTTGTAATTTCACAAAACCAACTGAAAACAAGCCATCCTTATTGACCTTTGATGAAGTCACCACATTGTTTCACGAATTCGGACATGCCTTACATGGTATGTGTGCAAATACACAGTACGGAAGCCTTTCAGGAACAAGCGTATATTGGGACTTCGTAGAATTACCATCTCAGATATTAGAAAACTGGTGTTACGAAAAAGAATGTTTAGATTTATTTGCTAAGCATTATATTACTGGCGAAGCAATTCCTGAAGATTATATTCATAAAATAATTGATTCTGCAAATTTTCAAAGTGGTTTAGCTACGATTAGACAAATAGGTTTGGCTACCTTAGATATGTCGTGGCATAGTTGTAATCCTTCAAACATTGCTGATATCAAAGCTTTTGAAACAAGTGTCACTTCCAAAACAGATCTATGGCCTACTGTTGCCGAAAGTTCTACTTCGTGTTCTTTTTCACATATTTTTCCTGGAGGATATTCTTCAGGATATTATTCTTATAAATGGGCTGAAGTTATTGATGCAGATGCTTTTGAAGCCTTTAAAGAAAAAGGGATATTTAATAAAGAAGTAGCAGATTCTTTTCTGAAAAATATTTTATCTGCAGGAGGCAGCGAACATCCTTCCGTTTTGTATCGTCGATTTAGAGGCAGAGACGCTGATCCTAAAGCCTTATTAAGAAGAGCTGGGTTAGTATAATCGTTTTTATTGACATGAAAAAAGCCCTGTATTTATAACAAATACAGGGCTTTTTTATGATTGATGAAAAATTAATCCTTGATGAATTTTTTAGTAATCATTTTTGATCCTTCTGTAGCTTGTAAAAAATATAAACCTTTTTCTAAACCACGAATATCAATTGAAGTTTGATTAGCATAATTTACATCTTGAGTTAATACTACTTTACCTAATGCATCAATTAAAGTTAATTTAGCAATATGAAAATCAGTAGTAACATTTAACTCTGATTTTGCTGGGTTTGGAGACATTAACATAACATGAGCTGATTGTGTTAATTGATTAACTCCTGCCGTTAAATCGATAGTTAAGTAATAATCTGCAGTTCCACCTTGAACACCAAGTGATGTTTGTACAGAGAATGTTGCTGAAAAAGTAAATGAACCAGATACGGTAGGTGTACCAGAAATTAAAATACAACCATTTCCTGGTGCTGTAATTGAACCACTTGTAGGATTTTTTGTAGCAACTAAACCAGCTGGCAAGCCAGAAGTAGCAGTAATTGTTGCACTTTGAATAGGAATAGGAATCATTGATACTGTAATAGACGATGCTAAACTAATTTGGATAGTTGTAGAATAAGGAGTTGAAATAACGCCATTAGGTAAATTAGTTAATGCAGAAGGTGATGAACAATAACCTGCAGTTGGCGTGCAAGAAGCCATAATAGTACATTGCGCATTTGATTGCAATAAGCCAGCAATTATTACTGTAGCTGTAACTAAAATTTTTTTCATATTTAATTTATTTTTAAGATTTAGTCAAAGTTATATTATTTTTTTGAAATTCCTATGTTTGCATAATAAAAAAAATAAATCCGATTTATATTTTTTACTTTTACTAGTAAGAAATTAATTTCATCAATTTTACTTTAAATCGCTCTTTTGGCAAAAAATTAATTTCCAAATCAGCATTCATTGGAACTGGCGTATCAAGGCTTCCTTCACGCATCACGGGTGCATCTAAATAAGAAAAACAATGTTCTGTTATTAAGGCACTCAACTCCCCTCCTATTCCACCTGTCAAAGTATCTTCGTGTAAAATAAATGCGCGACCTGTTTTTTTAACAGATGTAAAAATCGCATCAACATCTAAAGGAGCCAATGTTCTTAAATCAATTAAATCGGCTGATATTTCTGGGTGAGCATTTAATAATTCAAGAGCCCAATGAACACCTAGGCCATAAGTAACTATAGTTACAGCGGTACCTTCTTTTACTAAACGAGCTTTACCAAATGGAATGGTATAATATTCATCTAAAATTTCTTCATCAATACTGCGGTATAATCCCTTATGTTCAAAAAACATAACAGGGTTAGGATCCTCAAAAGACGCTAATATTAAGCCTTTTGCATCACTTGGAAAAGCGGGATAAGCAATTTTTAATCCTGGTGTTTTAAAAAACCAAGCTTCATTACTTTGGCTATGGAATGGTCCTGCGGCAACACCTGCTCCTGTTGGCATACGCACTACAACATCCGCATTTTGTCCCCAACGATAATAAGATTTTGCTAAATTATTAATAATTTGAGTCATACCTTCGGTTACAAAATCAGCAAACTGCATTTCTACCATTGCCTTATGCTTATTGATAGATAAACCAAAACCAGTTCCTAAAATAGCTGACTCACATAAAGGTGTATTTCGTACACGACCTTTACCAAACTCTTCTACAAAACCATCTGTAATTTTAAATACGCCACCATAATCTGCTATATCTTGACCCATTAATACCAAATTATCATGCTTTCGCATAGCTAGGCGCATGCCATCAGAAATAGCGTCAATCATACGTTTGCTGGTTTTTGATCCAGATTGATTAGATGTATCTGCAATAACACAAGGCATATACATTTCAGCCAATTCCTTTTTAGTATCGGGTGGTGGTAATGTTTCTGCAAATGTTTGTTCTAATCCTGCTTCAATATCATGTTTAATATCAGCACGTAATTTTTCGATAATGTCTTCTGTTAAAACACCTTCATCTACTAAAAATTTCTCAAACGTATTAACGGGGTCTTTTCTTCCCCATACATCAAATAATTCTTTTGGTACATATTTAGTTCCTGATGCTTCTTCATGCCCACGCATCCTAAATGTTACGCACTCTAATAAAACCGGGCGGGGATTTTCTCGGATAGACTCCGCTAAATTTTTAATAGTTTCGTATACTTTTAAAACATTATTTCCATCAATAGAAATTCCTTCTATACCATAACCAATTGCTTTATCAGCAAAGGATTTACATTTAAATTGTTCATTGCTTGGCGTTGATAAACCATATCCATTATTTTCTACAATAAAAATAACAGGTAGATCCCAAACAGCGGCCGTATTAATGCTTTCATGAAAATCTCCTTCACTGGCACCACCATCTCCACTAAAAACAACGGTTACTTTTTTCTCTTGACGTAATTTATTCCCTAAAGCGATACCATCCGCAACGCCTAATTGTGGGCCTAGATGGGAAATCATACCAACAATATGGTATTCTTGAGACCCAAAATGAAAACTTCTATCTCGCCCTTGTGTAAAACCACTTGGTTTACCTTGAAACTGAGAAAACAACCTATTCATTGGGATTCCACGTGTAGTGAATACGCCCAAATTTCGATGCATCGGTAAAATAAATTCATCTTGATTTAATGCTGTAGAAACTCCAACAGAAATGGCTTCTTGTCCTATACCACTAAACCACTTAGCAATACGGCCTTGACGAAGAAGTAATAACATTTTTTCCTCAATCATACGAGGCGTTAATATATTTTTATAGAGTTGTAATAACGTATCATCTTTTTGTTTACGTCTATCAAACTTAACCGGAGTTTCTGCTGTAATCATCATATTTATTTAGTGAAGCGAAAGTAGCATTTTTAGGTTATTTTTGGGGATATTTATAAAAAATATTATTTTAAATTAGTAAACAATTCTTAACTCCTATTTATACATTTCATTTAAAATGTTTAGCACTAAATATTCTTCATTTTATATCATTACCTTTTCCTTTATCATTATTCTGATAGCGCCATTTTTACTACAAGATGGTATGTTTATGGATGGCGAACAGTATGCCTGTGTTGCGAAAAATTTAGCAAATAATAAAGGTAGTTTTTGGTTGCCAATTGTTAATGATACCTGGATCATGCAAGATTCTCCTTATTTTTTAGAGCACCCTCCTTTATTCTATAATATAGAATCGATGGCATTTAGAGTCTTTGGAAATAGTATGTATAGCGAACGGCTATTTTGTTTATTAATGGCTTTTGCAAATACTTTTGTTATTCATAGGATTTGGAAATTAATTACCGAAAAAAATGAAACAACAAAACACTTAAGTTGGCTCCCTATTTTATTATGGATTATAATTCCAATTTGCTTTTGGGCATTTCAGCATAACATGATAGAAATCCTTTTGTCTGTTTTTACACTATTATCAATACTTTTCGCCCTAAAAGCTCTTTTAAAAACTAAACAACTTATTACAAATCTAGTATTATCTGGGTTATTTATATTTGCGGCTTTTTTAACCAAGGGATTACCTGGTTTATTTCCTTTAGCAACTATCCCATTATTTTATATAATAACCAAAAACATTACGCTCAGACAAACACTAACATATACTATAGCGATTATTTCTATTCCTATTTTATGTTATTTTTTAATTATCTGTTTAAGTCAAGATGCGAAACAAGGCCTACAATTTTATATTAGCGAACGCTTACTAAACCGTGTTTATACCACTGCTACAACTAACTACCGATTATATATTTTGGCTGAACTGATTGCTGAATTAATACTTCCAGTCGCATTAACATTAGTCCTTGTTTCATTCGCAAGAAAAAAAACAAATGCTGATGAAATACAAAAAAATGACAAACAATATGCTTTATTATTTTTATCATTAGGCTTATGCGGTTCATTACCTATGATGGCAACGATGGTTCAAAAAAACTTTTATTTTGTAGCCTCTCTTCCATTTTTCGCATTAGCATTAGCATTCATTAGCTATAACTATGTTGCTCAATTAATCAATATATTATCGAATAAATCGTCAAAAAAAATTAAAATAAGTGCTTATACGTTCCTTGCCTTATCTATACTTTTCTCTATTTTACAAATAGGAAAAACAAGAAGAGATAGCGAAAAACTCAATGATATTAAGTATTTAGGGGGATATCTTAAAAATGAAAGCATCGTGAGTGTAGATAACGACGCTTATTTTGATTGGAGTTTTCAATTTTACATTTATAGAAAATATGCGATTAATCTTGATCCCAGAAACAGACATAGAACCTATATCATAGCTAAAACTGATACTTCAGAAAGATTACTGAAAGATTATCAGAAAGTTGATTTACCCTTGACGCAATTCAAACTATACAAACAGAAATAGAATTATATATAAATTAATCAAGTCTACCTAAAGGATAAGTCACTTTTTGTTGGTATGACTCGATACTTAATATAAATACACTTCCTGTAAAAGAATTTAAATTTATCTTATTTGACCCATACTTCAACTTACTTGATAATAGGACATTTCCATTAATATCGGCAATTTTAAAATTAGCATCAACCGGTATATCTTTTCCTAAAACCCGAAGGATATAGATGTTTTTTTCATCTGGAAAAACAGAAACTATTAATCCTTCTTTTTTATGGTCTGATTTTTTTCCATAATAAAATCGTGTTTTTGATTTTAATTTAGAAGTTAAAATTGGATTATCAGAATTCGATTTTGGATGATAACTTCTTATATCAATTCTTTTTTCGTTATCTTGATTGGATGTCCAAGTTCTGATATAATCAATTTCATAATTTCCTGAATTTATAATAGTAGTATCAGGCCCTGGATGATAAGGACCATGATTACTAGGTACTGCTAAATTGGCGCACAATACTTTTGGGGTATGTAAATTTAATTTAGTGTAAGCAATGCATTCTCCATTCAAATAATACTTCAAATACGTTGGAGTCCATTCACCAGAAATAATGTTATCTCCATCTGTTAAGTTGCCTTTAAAATATACCCAATCGCCCCATAATTTTTTTCTAATATAATTTCGAATGCGATTTTCTTCTGATTTTTGGCTATGCCTACCTACATGTATGGCATTCGGTTTTTCTGTTTTCAATTCCATCCAATCAATCTCTTCGTTTGGAGTACCGCCATAGAGCCAAAATGCAGGCCAATAGCCTTTTAATTTTTGCATTTTAAATTTTATCTCAAAATATCCATATAAATAATCTCTTTTAGTTTGGATCATTCCTGATGAATATTTAAAAGTACGCTTATTAAAACCATCAAACTTTCTTCCATCCTTAATACTATCAGTATCCGGTAACCAATCTACTACTCGGGCTTGTATATTTTCTTTAACAGCAAACATATTAAGTCTTCCATCTTTTAGTTCTAAATTTTTTCCATCAGTGTAATATTGCTGTTCTTTTTGAGAAAAAATTGTACGAGCCCAGCCATACCAATATTTCCACATATCTGTATTTAACGTCGAATCATTAAACTCATCTCCATCCTGATAATACCAAGTAATAACAGTGTCTTTATTAATTTGCCATAACTGCTGAGAAATAGCCGATTTACTGATAATGCCAAAAAAAATTAAAAATAATAATTTACGCATAATTAAAAATTTATAAACTCAAAAGTAATTTAATTTTATTGTAATTTTAAATCATTAAACAACCATTTTACATGCAAGATGTTTTAGTCATACTTTTATTAACCGGAGCCATATCTTATATAGCTTACGAATTATATAAAAGCTATACAAAGAAAAAATGTGGAGATGGAGATTGTGGATGTAAATAATTTACTTAACTACCTTTAGGCTTAGATCAAGGCTCTTTACATGATGCGTTAAAGCTCCTACTGAAATAAAATCAACCCCGCACTTAGCATATTGAGCAATAGTTTTCTCAGTAATACCGCCAGAACTTTCAATTTCGTATTTATTTCCAATTAGTGTCACCGCTTTTTTAGTATCAGCAATGCTATAATTATCAAGCATAATACGCTGAAAACCTCCTTTATTTAAAATCAACTTAACATCTTCCAACGTTCGTGTTTCCACTTCAATCGGTAATTTCTTCTTTGTTTTTTTAAGATACTGATGAGTTGCAGCTATTGCTTCTAAAATCCCTCCCGCAAAATCAATGTGATTATCTTTAATCATAATCATATCGTATAATCCAAAACGATGATTTGCTCCGCCACCAATCACAACTGCCCACTTTTCGAAAAAACGAAAATTTGGTGTAGTCTTTCTGGTATCAATCACCTTTGCTTTTGTGCCTTTACATAAAGATTGCAAGTAATTAGTTTTAGTGGCAATAGCACTCATACGTTGCATCACATTCAACACTAATCGTTCGGCAGTTAATAATTTTTGAGAGCTTCCTTCTATTAAAAAAGCAACATCCCCAACTTTTACTACATCGCCATCTTTTAGCAATGATGTAAATTTGAATTTTGGATCTATGAGTTTAAAAATTTCTTTGGCGGCTTCAATTCCTGCAATAATACCATTTTCTTTGACCAATAAACGGCACTTACCTATTTTAGAAGCAGGAATAGTGGCTAACGCTGAATGATCGCCATCACCTACATCTTCTTTTAATGCTTGTGCAACAAACTGTTTGAAATTAAAATGTTTTTTGTGCTGAAGAATATAACTAGTCATTATCGTTCTCTATTCGGAATTGAGATATGATATTTCCTCTTACTAAAATGGAAACTCTGTACTTTCCGTCGTTGGTTTCTAAATTACCTGTAATAAATTGATGTCCTGTATTTATAAAACTTGAATGTAGCGTTGTGTAATTTTTGACTTTATGTTTTGAAAAAAAAACTTCAATCAATGCTTGAGCTTGAGCCTTGCTCAATAAATCCTCTACATCTAATATTTTAATAGATATTTTATCGGCAAACTTTGTCGCTAAAGATTGTGAATTACCAGCTTTTAAATAAGCGGCAATATCATCAGTTACATCATTTACAGAAAATGATAAACTAAACATACTAATTAATAAAATAGCTAAGGACTTCATTTATTTTGTAAATTTATGAAATAATAACAATTATTGTGCCCAAACTTTGTGGAAATTCATAAAAATGAGAATATTATTGATCCAAATAGAGAAAACTACCGAATTATATTTAAATGAAGGTATTAAAATTTATACAGAACGTTTAAAAAATTATATTTCATTTAGCACCGAAACTATCTCAATGCCTAAATCCATTAGACAAAAGCCATTCGATGAACAAAAAAAAGCAGAAGCTTTAGAAATTGAAAAGCTATTGGAAACTTCTGATTTTTTAGTTTGTTTAGATGAACATGGAAAACAATTTACCTCTTTACAGTACGCTGAGTTTTTAAATAAGCGAATGGTCTCCGGATGCAAGCGTTTGGTATTCTTAATTGGCGGGCCTTTTGGAATAGACAAAACAATTTTAGAAAAGTCGAATTACACATTGTCTCTTTCCAATATGACTTTTTCTCATCAAATGATACGCTTGTTTTTTGTAGAACAATTATATAGAGGCTTCTCTATTTTAAAAAACGAAAAATACCATCACGAATAAATTTATTTTAATTGTCTTAAATATAGCTGGATTGTATTTTCTAATCCATAATATAAAGCATCGCTAATTAAAGCATGTCCGATAGATACTTCTAATAAATTTTCAGTATGTTGTTTAAAATATGCCAAATTTTCAAGGCTTAAATCATGTCCAGCATTTACACCCAAGCCGAGTTTATTTGCCAATTTTGAAGCTTCTGTAAAGGGTTTAATTACCGTTTCTTTTTGGGTGGCATAAAGATGTGCATAAGATTCAGTATATAATTCTAAACGATCAGTTCCTGTTGATTTTGCGGCTTCTACCATAGTCAAGTCAGGATCTACAAAAATAGAAGTACGAATTCCTTTACCTTTAAATAAAGCGATCATATCTTTTAAATAGGCTTGATGTTTAATCGTGTCCCATCCGTGATCTGAAGTTAATTGCCCGTCAGAATCGGGAACTAATGTTACTTGATGAGGCTTTATATCTAATACTAAATCTACAAATTTTTGAATTTTAGGGTTGCCTTCTATGTTAAATTCAGTAGTTAAAACGGGCTTTAAATCGTACACATCTTGGTAACGGATATGTCTTTCATCAGGACGAGGATGTACTGTAATACCTTGTGCACCAAAGCGTTCAGCATCAATTGCAACTTGTACTAAATTAGGAGTATTACCCCCACGAGCGTTTCTAATAGTCGCAATTTTATTGATGTTTACTGATAATTTTGTCATAAGATGAATTTCATTTAAATGACAAAATTACATATTAATCATTAGTTTTTACGGTAAACTAAAAACTGTTTTGTACCTTTATTTGACAAAAAATAATCATTTTGCAAAACACAAAACATACTATATTATATCTACTCTTTAGTTTATGCAGCCTGTTTGTTTTGATTTCATCTTGTACCAAAGATTCTGCGCCGCCTACCTTTGGTGAGTTTCCAACTGATATTGGAAAAATAATGACTTATAAGTGCGCTACCTCCGGTTGCCATAACGATGCCAGTTATCAAGCGGCTGCTAATTTGAATTTAAGTTCGTTTGCAAATTTATTTAAAGGATCAGTCAATGGTTCGCCTGTAATCCCTTATCGCAGCGACTTTTCATCCTTATGTTATTTCATCAATACCTATGATGACTTAGGCTTAAAAAATTTACCAACGATGCCTATCAACGCCAACGCATTGAGCAGAGACGAAGTAACGAGCATCAAAAATTGGATTGATAATGGAGCGCCTGATATTAATGGTAATGTGATGTGGAGTGATAATGCCAATAGAAAAAAATATTATGTCGTTAACCAAGGTTGTGATGTGGTAACCGTCTTTGATGCAACTACTCAATTACCAATGAGATACATAACAGTTGGTAAATTACCCAATACAGCGGAGGTTCCACATGTTATTAAAATATCGCCAGATGGAAAGTATTGGTACGTTGTTTTTGTCAATAATAATATTTTACAAAAATACAGAACCTCTGATGATGCCCTTGTTGGTGAGGTTACCTTAGGTACTGATTTGTATTGGAATACCATTACCATTAGTAACGATAGCAAAAAAGCATATTGCGTATCATGGCAAGGCAGTAGTAAAATAGCCACTGTTGATTTAGAGACCATGCATCTGATTCATTACAACTTAGGAACAACCAATGCTCATGGAAGCGCTTTAAACAAAACAAATGACACACTTTACGTTACTTCTCAGAGCGGAAATTTTATTTATAAAGTAGATACAGGATTTACAATGATACCTATACAAATCACCTTAGATATGAGTGGCATACCTAGTAATACGCCTGGAACTTTTGACCCACATGAAATATTATTTTCAGCAGATGGCTCAAAATACTTTGTGACTTGCGAAGCCGCCAATCAAGTAAGGGTGATGAATACGTCTAACGATGCACTCTTACAAGTAATCAATACTGGAGCTTTCCCATTAGAAATGGTAAAAAGTAATGCACAGCAAAAATTATACGTCACTTGTCAGGATGAACCCAATACCTCTAATCCTTCACAAAAAGGCTGTGTTACTGTTATTGATATGAATTCCTATAGTGCAACTAATTATCCTGTAGGCTTTCAGCCGCATGGTATTGGTTTAGATGAAACCAACGGCTATGTGATTGTTGCCAGTAGAAATGTATTGACAAATGGACCTACTCCTCATCATACGGGAGTTTGTGGACGAAATGGGTTTGTGAATTATTTCAATATCACATCCATGCAATTATTAAGTAAACAAACCGAAGTAGCTTCAGATCCCTACTCTGTATCCGTTAGACCCTAATGAGTAAAGAGATAGATACCAAACCAATTTTATTATTTGACGGGTATTGTAACTTATGCAACAACTCCGTGAAATTTGTAATTAAGCACGAAAAAAAAGCTGACTTATATTTTAGCTCTTTACAATCTGATAAAGGAATTGAATTATTAAAACAACATCATATCAATCCTATTGAAGTTGATAGTTTAATATTGATACATAACAATATCGTTTATACTAAGTCATCAGCGGCATTGCGCTTAACGCCTTATTTGAAAGGATTATATCCTTTATTATATGCTTTTTTAATATTGCCACCATTTATTCGCAACGCTGTTTATAATTACGTAGCTCGCAACCGTTACAAATGGTTTGGGAAATCAGACAGCTGTATGATGCCTAATAAAGACTTAGTAAAACGGTTTTTGTAATTCAAATAAATATCCTCTTTTAATATAAATAAAATATGCCCAATCATCTCATTATCGAAAGTAGTCCTTATTTATTGCAACACGCCAACAACCCTGTAAATTGGTATGCTTGGAATGATACCACCTTAGAACTTGCGAAAAAAGAAAACAAATTAATATTAGTAAGTATTGGCTATAGCGCTTGCCATTGGTGCCATGTGATGGAACACGAAAGTTTTGAAAATGAGGAAGTGGCTGAATTAATGAACAAGCATTTTATCAATATTAAAGTGGATAGAGAAGAACGTCCAGATATTGACATGGTATATATGGGCGCTGTGCAGCTTATGACAGGGCAAGGCGGCTGGCCGTTGAATTGTTTTGCATTACCTAATGGTCAACCCATATATGGAGGCACTTACTTTCCGAAACAACAATGGATTACTATTTTGGAAAATCTGGCTAATTTATTTCATACAGATCCTGATAAAGCGTATGAATATGCCACTAATTTAACAGAGGGATTAACGCAACTCGAGATTCCTAAAAGCTCTATGGAGGCTCCTTTTGAGCTAGATACTTTACAAAAAGCTATCGTTAATTGGAAACAACGCATCGATTCAGAACATGGCGGACCTAATCGTGCACCAAAATTTCCCTTACCTAATAATTATTTATTTTTATTACAATACACCTATTTTGAAAATGATCTTTCTCTCAATAAACATTTAGACCTAACGCTTACAAAAATGGCTTGGGGTGGCATATACGACCATTTAGGTGGAGGTTTTGCGCGTTATAGTACGGATGTGTTATGGAAAGTTCCTCACTTCGAAAAAATGTTGTATGATAATGCACAACTTATCAGCTTATATGCTCAAGCCTATAAACAAAGCAACAACAGCCTTTATAAAAAAGTAGTTTACGAAACTATTGAGTTTATTAAAAAAGAATTAACGAATCCAGAGTATGGCTTTTATTCGGCTTTGGATGCCGACAGCGAAGGTGTAGAAGGGAAATATTATGTTTGGCAAAAAGAAGAGTTGCAGCAATTACTCGACTCTGATTACGAAGTCTTTGCTGATTATTATTGCGTAAATGAGATTGGCTATTGGGAACACGACAATTATATTTTAATGCGCGATGCAACCGATGCGAGTATTGCGTTAAAACATCAAATAACTTTAGAAAAATTAGAGTCAACTATAAACAACTGCAAACAAATTCTAATACAAGAACGAGACAAAAGAACAAAACCAGGATTAGACCATAAAATATTAGCCTCGTGGAATGGCTTATTATGCAAGGCTTTGACCGAGGCATACTTAATTTTTGATGAACCGACTTTTAAGGAATTAGCGCTTGCTAATGCGAACTATCTAATAAAACATTACTGTTTAGCTGACGGGAAATTATTACGTGTCAAAAATAATCAAACGCAGATTTCAGGATTTTTAGATGATTATGCCTTTGTAATTGATGCATTTATGAACGTCTATTTGACTACTGCAGATGAGCAATGGCTAATGAAAGCCAAAGAATTAACGGATTATACCTTGCGCTTTTTTTACGATCCACAGGCTACCACCTATTTTTATACAGATGCATCCGAAGAGAAATTAATTGTGCGAAAAGCTGAATGGAGCGATAATGTGATACCGGCATCCAGCTCACAAATGGCGGTTAATTTACAAAAATTAAGTGTTTATTTTGACAACGAACACTATCGACTTATCTCCGAAAGCTTATTGAAATCAGTTATATCAGAAATAGAGAGCTATGCGCAGGGTTATAGTAATTGGGCCTTGTTATTATTACAAAACATCAAGCCGCAAACCGAAGTGGTAATTGTTGGTAAATCTGTTAATGAAATAATGAACAAGCTCTATAAACAAACGCCTTCAAATGTGATATTTGCTTTGAGCGATAAAACATCAGATTTACCGTTGGTAAAAAACAGATACGTTAATGACAAAACAAACATTTACGTTTGCAAAAACAAAAGCTGTTTATTCCCTACGGAATCTATAACAGAAGCCATTAAGCAACTTGAAGAAACTAATTAACATCCGCATTTTAAATTGTAATAAATTGCAATTCATTTTCCTTTTTTTAATTTATCATGTATCGGTTTCTACTGCTCAAACGCTTATTCCATTAGCAGAATCAGCCTTTGAGAATCAATTACCATTTAATACGGAGTATATCAAATCGCATAATATCAAATCTATCACCTTTGATATTTTAGATAAAAAAGATCTACAAGTTGCTGAAGATAAAGGCTTATTGAATTATTATGAGTTCAATGATATAGGATTACTCAAACGCTTTTATTACACAAGCATTGCAAAGATCATTCAAAAAGAATACCACTCGGGAGTTGTATATCGCCAAAGGAAAAAAATTAGTAACGGTTACACTTACACTAAAAATGAATATGTGTTTGATACCATATCAACTTCTTATTTATACAATGATGCCCATTTAGTGAAGCTGAAACGCTATAATGACGGGGCTTTTTACGAGAGTTATTACTACGATTATTTTCCTGACGGTAAAGTTGAAAGTGAAAAAAGATACAAGGAAACAAATATTTCTGGTACAAAAACCGAATTCAAATTAGGCGCACAATATGTGATTAGCGAAGAAAGTTATTTATATAAAATAGCATCTCCCCGACAATACAAAAAAATATGCCTGAATAATGAGGGAAGAACATATAAAGAAATCATTTATAATATTAATGAAGCAAAACAATTACTGAATTATAATGAGCAATACACCGTTACTTGGATAAAACAGGAAAGTAATTACACTTATAATGCCAAAGGACAATTGACTAGCGCTATTTATAAAAGCAACAGCAATGGAGATCTAGAACAAAAACGAACTTACGAATATGACAGTAACGACTGCTTGCTTACTGAAAAACAATATAAAAATGGTGTTTTAGAAAAAGAAGTTAGTTATGTGACTGATGCATCAAAAAAATTGACCTCCTATATCATTAGAGATGATGCAAACAAAAACATGCGCATCGTTAAATTATATTATTCGTATTGGTATTAAAATCTTGGTCATAAAAAACGCTCAAACTATCATAGCTTGAGCGTTTTTTTATAAAATTAATCGAATTATTTTTTAGCCGCAGCGTATAATTCAGAAACTTTAGTCCAGTTAATTACATTAAAAAAGGCGGCCATATAATCAGGGCGACGATTTTGGTAATGCAAGTAATAAGCATGTTCCCAAACGTCCATTCCTAAAATTGGAGTTCCTTTGCAATCAGCAATATCCATTAAAGGATTATCTTGATTTGGTGTAGAGCAAACACATAATTTACCTTCTTTAACGCATAACCAAGCCCAACCCGAACCAAAACGAGTTGCACCTGCTGCAGTAAAGTCAGCTTTAAATTTATCAAAACCACCTAAGTCTGTTTCAATAGCTTTTGCTAAATCACCGGTTGGAGCACCACCAGCATTTGGAGCCATTATTTGCCAAAATAAAGAGTGATTGAAATGTCCGCCACCATTGTTACGAACAGCCATTGGGAATTTAGAAATGTTTTTACAAATATCTTCGATGCTCATTTTTTCAGCATCTGTTCCAGCAATTGCATTATTTAAGTTTGTTACATAAGCTTGGTGATGTTTGCTATGGTGGATTTCCATTGTTCTTGCATCAATATGCGGTTCTAACGCATTGTAATCGTATCCTAATTTTGGTAATTCAAATGACATGTTGTTACTTTTTTTTAAGGGTTTATAATTGTTTGAGTTGTGTTATTGTTTGAGTAGGATTAGCGCTTCCAAATACTGTATTCCCAGCAACCAATACATCTGCACCGCAAGCTACTAATTTTTTGTAATTTAATAAATCAACGCCACCATCAATTTCGATTAATGCTTTTGATTTTTTTTCTGTAATTAATTTTTTAAGTGCTGTAACTTTAGCGTAAGTATTTTCAATAAATTTTTGTCCTCCAAATCCTGGGTTTACACTCATGATGCACACTAAGTCAATATCTGCAATAACATCTTCGAGCAGCATCACTGATGTGTGCGGATTAAGCGCTACGCCAGCTTTCATACCTGCGTTTTTAATATTTTGAATGGAGCGATGTAAATGCGTACAAGCCTCTAAATGAACCGTCAACGTATCTGCTCCGGCATCTTTAAATAATTGAGTGTACCGGTCTGGATCGACAATCATTAAATGCACATCCAATGGCTTTTTTGCATGCTTTTGAATTGCTTTTAAAACAGGAAAACCAAAAGAAATATTAGGCACAAAACATCCATCCATAATATCAATATGAAACCAATCAGCATCTGAATTATTAATCAATTCAATATCTCTTTGAAGGTTTCCGAAATCAGCAGATAAAACAGATGGAGCAATTAAGTGTGACATAGATTTGATTTGAGGTTCAAAATTATAAAAAATACAGAGTTAAACCGCTTTTTGTTTGAATAAATTACAAAAAATTAATCATCAATAATATTAATCACTTATTTCATAAAAACATTGTGTCTGATAAGAAAAATTCAAGTTCGAGGCTTGCGATACCGCTACAGAGGTATAAATAATGGGAGTTTGCTTCTTGTACTGAGCGAAGTCGAAGTATCGCAAATGACCATTTTTAAGGCAAGTATAACGAAGAAATTGGAGTTTTCTTGCTGACACAATTTAAAACAAAAAAACGGAGACCCTAAACACAAGGCCTCCGTTCCCACTAAACTAAACGAACACTAACCTAAATAATCTTTTAAAATTTTGCTTCTTGACGTATGTTTTAAACGACGAACTGCTTTTTCTTTTATTTGACGGACTCTTTCGCGCGTTAAATCAAATTTTTCGCCAATTTCTTCTAAAGAATGTGAATGCCCACCGCTTAAACCGTAATAAAGTCTAACTACGTCAGCCTCTCTTGGAGTTAAACCATTCAAGGAACGTTCAATCTCTGAGCGCAAACTATCCATCATTAAATCCTTATCTGGCGCTTCTTCATGATTACCCTCCAATAACTCATACATACTACCACCATCTTCTGTATTACCAAGAGGCGCATCCATGCTCATATGCCGACCCTGACTTTTCATTATTTCTCTTATATCTTTTGGAGATATATCAATTAATTCGGCAATTTCTTCTGCAATGGGCTCACGCTCTAATTCTTGTTCTAATTTTGAGTGTGTTTTATTAATTTTATTAATAGCACCAATTTTATTTAACGGTAAACGAACTATACGAGATTGCTCAGCTAAAGCTTGTAAAATACTTTGTCTGATCCACCAAACTGCATATGATATAAACTTAAAACCGCGAGTTTCATCGAAACGCTGAGCAGCCTTAATCAAACCCATATTGCCTTCATTAATTAAATCAGGTAAACTTAATCCTTGGTTTTGATATTGCTTAGAAACAGAGACCACAAATCGTAAATTAGCCTTAACTAATTTATCAAGCGCATACTGATCGCCCTGTTTTATTTTCTGGGCTAATACCACTTCCTCTTCTGCAGTAATCAATTCTACTTTTCCAATATCTTGTAAATACATATCAAGCGAAGCAGATTCGCGATTCGTAATTTGTTTAATTATTTTTAGCTGTCTCATGGCAAAAAATTTAAATAAAATAATATAATTTATTAAACAAAACATCAGTAAAACCAAGGTTTTGACGTTTCTCACTATTATTACGCTAAAAAGCATATTTCGTTACAAGGAATTGGGTGAATGAATAGTTTAAATGATTGAATTAATAGTTTTATTTAGGCTATGTTTTTTATAGAAAATCATATTGTTGAAAAAAGAAGAATTTTTTTATAAAAATTAAAAAATGAAGAGTCGATAAAATGCCGATATTTAACCTAGATATGTTACAACATTTACGTATACAAAATTTTGCCTTAATAGAAGAAACGGACGTTGATTTTAGTAAGGGATTAACCGTTATTACAGGCGAAACAGGTGCTGGAAAATCTATTTTACTAGGTGCACTTGGTCTAACATTAGGAAACAGAGCTGATATAGGCAGTTTGCATGATAAGGCAAAAAAATGTGTAATAGAAGCTAAATTCAACATCAAGGCTTATCAATTACAACCGTTTTTTGAAACGAAGGAATTGGATTTTGAGGAAATTACCACAATTCGACGAGAAATAACGCCTGAAGGAAAATCAAGAGCATTTATAAATGATACACCTGCAAATTTAGCTGTATTAAAAGAATTGGGGGAACATTTAATAGATATTCATTCTCAACATGAAACCTTATTATTGAAAGAAACAAATTTCCAATTTGAATTAGTGGATGCATTTGCACAAACCACTATTTTATTTTTGGATTATAAAAAGCAATTTTCTAGTTTACAAAAATTGCGAAAGTATTTGAATGAGCTTACTAATCAAGAGATTCAAGCAAAAAAGGAATTAGATTATTTTCAATTTCAATTTAATGAATTAGATGAAGCCAATCTCAAAATTGGAGAACTTCAGGCATTAGAAGAAGAAAGTAAAACACTTGAAAATGCTGAATTTATTAAAAGTAATTTATCAAAATCGGCGTTAGCAATTAATGGTGGAGACGAAAACGTAGTAGTTGCATTAGCTCTTATCAAACAACAATTACAAAGTGTTTCAAAATTCGGAAAACAATTTTCCGAATTGTATGAACGGATCAACTCAGTAACTATTGAATTGAAAGAACTCGCTAATGACCTTGATGGCGCTGAAAGCGACGTAGTTTATAATAACGCACGCTTGGAAGAAGTAAATGCACAATTAGATAAACTTAATCGTTTACTAAAAAAACATGGTGTTACTAACGAAGAAGAATTATTAATAATTAAAGCAGAGATTGAAAATAAGTTACTTCAATTTTCATCGTTAGAATTACAGATTGAAAAAACACAAAAAGAGATCACCATTATAGAAAAGCAATGCAAAACAATAGCATCAGAGCTTTCTACCAAACGTCAACAATCATTATCCGGTATTGAACAAAATATCAAAACGATGTTGGGTTCTTTATCTATGGCAAATGCTCAATTTAAAATTGAATTAATACAACAAAAAGAATTATCCTCTAATGGTTTAGATACAATTTCATTTTTGTTCACTGCCAATAAAGGTGCTGAGTATAAAGAATTACATAAAACAGCATCAGGTGGGGAATTATCGCGTTTGATGCTATGTTTAAAAGCCCTATTAGCAGAGCGCACAGCCTTACCTACTATTATTTTTGATGAAATAGATACAGGCGTTAGCGGAGATGTAGCTGATAAAATCGGTAATATTTTATTTGATATGGGTAAAACGATGCAAGTTATTGCCATTACGCATTTACCTCAAATGGCAAGCAAAGGATCAACTCATTTATTTGTATTTAAGTCCGACACTAAAGATAAAACGACTTCCAGTATTAAATTATTGACAAAAGAAGAGCGTATTAGTGAAATCGCAAAAATGCTGAGCACTGGTAATCCTACGGAAACAGCCTTAAAAAATGCTAAAGAATTACTGAATGCTTAATCGTTTTGTATCTCAAATTCCTGCATTTATAAAATTAATTGTAAAATTTTACGTACTTACAATTTGCTTTTTCTTTTTATACCGACTACTCTTTTTCATCTATAACAAACCAATAAAAATAGCCAAAATACCTTTAAAAACTGCACTTTCGCTATTTGAAAAAAGCATCTTGTTTGACAATACGATGTTCAGTTATATTACATTTTTACCATTATTATTGCTCTCCATGAGTTATTTCATTCGTAATAAATTTCACAAATTATATCAAGTTGCTTTTATAAGTTATGTTATTTTTATTCCAATTTATTTATTTATTTGTGCCACTGACGTCCCTTTTTTCGCGCAGTTTGGAAGCCACCTCAATAAAACGGCTTTAATGTGGAGTGAAAGCCCTGGCTTTATATTTGAAATGATTTTCAGTAATATTTCTTATTGGGGATTTTTAATCGTTTTTATTATTAGTGTATTTTTGTTCTATGTCATTTCAAAAAAAATCTACAATTCTTATACGCATCAAATTAAAACAGAAATTCGTTTCAAATTACCCTACTCTATCCTACTTTTTTTAGTATTAGGTGGCATCACTATTTTAGGCGCAAGAGGTCGAATATCAATAAAACAAGCATTACATGAAGGGTTATCTATTATTTCAACAGATCCTTTTATTAATCAAATTGCATTAAATCCTAATTATACATTTTGGAAATCTTTATTAAAAAATAAAAGCACTAATAACTATGAAAAACCAAAAAACATAAATGAATATATAAATTATACTCGCCATTATTTAGGTATCAAAGGTGATTTTGAAAAAAACATCAATAGACAAATAATACCTGATACGATTGCCACAAAACATAATATTATAATTGTAATTATGGAAAGTGCCTCTATTTATAAAATGGGTTATTACGGAGGAAAGAATCTAACACCTAATTTACATGCGCTAAACAGCGATGCTGTTTTTTGTGAAACTTTTTTTTCTTCCGGCATTCATACTTTTAATGGTTTATTCTCTACCACAACTGGTTTCCCTAGTATTAACAACGAAAAAGGATTAAGAAGTTATATCAAAAAACCATTTAATGGGCTAGGAACGATGCTTCACGATAATGGATATGATACTTATTTTTATACAACTCATGATCCTCATTTTGATAATATGGAAGGGTTTTATAAACTAAATGGCTATGAACATTTTATCAGCGAAAATGATTTTAATGCAGACGAAGCACTGAGTAATTGTGGAATTCCAGACCATAAATTATTTGATAAATTAATAGAAACGCATTCAGCAACAGCTAACCTTAAGCCTTTTTTATCTGTATTAATGACAGGTTCTGATCATGGACCGTGGGAAATCCCTACTAACATTCCTTTCAAACCTAATGGTGCAGATGAACAAGAAAATTGTACGCTTTATGCCGACTGGTCGATTGGACAATTTATAAAAAAGGCAAAAAAACAATCCTGGTTCAACAACACTATATTTATTTTTTTAGGTGATCATGGTATAAACAATGACCATAATGTTTACGAAATGGCCATAAATTTCAATCAAGTTCCTTGTATAATTTATCAACCTTATTTCTTAAAAGCGGATACTATTAAAACACCGTGTTATCAAGCTGACATTCCTGCTACAGTTATGGGTTTACTAAATTTACCATACACTAATCAAACCTTTGGAATTAACGTATTGAAGGAAAAACATCCATTTGTTATGTTTAGTGCCGATGACAAAATTGGTTGCATAGATGCTAATGGTTATTTTTTTTACAAAACATTGAATAATAACGAAAGCTATTTAAGAAATTACAAAACGTTAGATCTAACTAACTATGTCAATCAATATAAAGCAAAAGCTGATAGTATGAATAAGAGTATGATGATGATTTATGAATCAGCACATTATTTACTTCGAGAAAATTATTTTTTATACGAATAAATATTAATTATTCAGAAAGTTTATACAAATCTAAATCAGTTGTTTGTATCGGATAAAGCTTATAATTATTCGGCACCAATGCTTTTGGTAAATCTTTTCGAATAATAAAATAAGTATGCTTGTTTTCAGACTCTATACTAACATCTAAATACCTTTGAAAATAACAAACAATACTCCAATCATTAACCATATCCTTAGGCATATTAATAATGCTATTATAAGGCACTATAGTTCCAATAGTATAAATATCTTTTAAAATACCCTCATCGCGTTTAGATTTTCCGATTTGCATTACACTAAATACGATGGAGATTAGTAATAATAACAGTGCCGTTACTTTAGCAATTTTAAAGCCTTTATGTTCATTAGGTATTTTATCAATAAGAGTTGTCAATTGAGGAGAAAGCCACATCGCAATTGCCATCGCAAAAAACGGCATTACTGTTACTAAATAAAACCCACGTTGCTCCAACGTTACCATTAAGGGCAATGCACCTGCTAAACCAATCAACAAAAACCAAAAGATAGTCTTATAGTGATTGCTATCTTCATTATCAACTACTTTATATTTTTTTGTAAAAAATAAAATCAAGGATGAGATAGCTACTATTGGTAACAATTCCTGAAATAAAATAAACAATAATTCAAATCGATTGCCAGTTGTAGCACCTACATTATTAAAGGTTTTTACCAATCTTGTTTCAAAATAGCGTTGGTAGCTGTCATATACATCATGATTCGCTAACACTAAAATAAAATATAACCCTGCTGGTACAGAAATTAACAACAGTGAATACAGCACCATCTTTTTAAATGACAAGCCTCTAACTACTAACCAATAAGCGCCTATGGCCACTATAGGAAATAACCCTTGAATACCTTTAGTGAGACTAGCGAAGAAAATAAACAAACCTCCCAATAAAATATTACGAATTATTTTTTGATTTAAAAATAAAGCAGAATAGATAAAGTAAATAGAAGCAATTGTAAAGACGGACATAACTGTTTCTTCTACATGGTTAATATAGGCCCAAAAACAAACTGGAATTGATAACCAAAATAAAATAGGAAGCCAGCTATGACTTGCTATTAAAGGATTTGTGCTATATATTTTTTTCCATAATTTATGGATAAAAAAAGCATTGACTGCAAAACAGGCAAAACAAAATAAGCGTTCCACATACATGCTTGTCCCCAAGACCTTGTAAAAAAGCGCTAATAAGCCAAAATAGAGAGGTGGTTGTTCGTTAAAAGAAGTGAGGTAGGTTTGGCTAAAATTTAAATTCCAAAAAGTACCATTACCCATTGCTAAGTTTTTGCTCACACAGATGTAGAGCATACCATCCATAAATGAGCCATCTTGAATAAGTTGAGAAACTATTAAAATGAAAATAGCTGATAGTGTAAATAACCAAAACGGTAGTATTTTAGATTTCAAACGCATAGCGATTTACTGTTGAGCATTTTTGTAAAGAAATAAAGCAATAAAAGAAAATACAATATTAGGTATCCAAACTGCCAATAAAGGTTTTATAGATAAACCAGATGTAGCAAAGGTGGTGGAAATATGCATAAATAAAATATAAACACAACTTAATACAAGCCCTAATGCAATATGCAACCCTACTCCTCCTCTAATCTTTCTTGTAGATATAGAAACACCGATGATAGTTAAAATAAATGTAGCAAAAGGGAATGCAGTCCTCTTATACATTTCCACTTCAAAAAATTCGATTCGACTTGATCCTTTTAATTTTTCTTTTACAATAAATTCTTTGAGTTCAAAATAAGTCATCACTTCAATTTTACTTAAAAAACGCATCATATCTTTAGGAGAAAAATCAATTTTCATATTTTTAGTTGGATAAAATTGATGAGTTTCTTTAAATATAAACTTTGACTTCCCTTTTTTAATACTATCTAATTTCGAATAAATTAATGTTCGTTCAAATACATCAATTAAATTCCATGACTTAGAAATGCTATCCCACTGCATACTTTCAGCCTTAAGCATATATGTTTGCTTATTATGTGCAATTTTTTCTATTGTAATATGATTCGCAATATTCAATCCATTATTATAATCAGAAATATACAAAGACGTTCCAGGAGCTATTTGCCTATGTATATTTCTTTCATCCGTAACGTATCCAGAATTGAGGTATTTATCTTCAAATCCAATACGGACCTTATTAGATTTTGGAATGACAAAATGATTTAAAATTAATGACATGACTGTAATAATTGTTGCACCAATCATATAAGGACGAAGTATCCGCTTAAAACTTGTACCACTTGATAAGATAGCTACAAACTCAGTCTTATAAGCCATTTTAGAAGTAAATAAAATAACTGCAATAAAGGTAAATAAAGGGCTAAATAAATTTCCGTAATAAGGAATAAAATTAAGATAATGCTCTAAAACAATTTCTTTAATAGGAATTTTAAGAGCAATAAAATCTTGCAATTTTTCTGATATATCGAATACAATAAATATCGTCAGCATCAACGTTATAGAAAAGAAAAATGTTCCTATAAAACGTCTTAGTATATATCTGTCAAGTATTTTAAGCATTCTAGTTATTGAAACTAATTATAAGCGTTGTGCCAATTTAATAACCATTATTTTTTTCCAATCGTAAAACGTCCCATCAATAATGCGTTTACGAGCTTCGGTTACTAACCATAAATAAAACGCTAAATTATGAATGCTCGCTATTTGCGCCGCTAAAAATTCGCCACACACTAACAGATGTCTTAAGTATGCTTTGGTATATGCTGTATCTACATAACTCGTTCCATTACTATCTAAAGGAGAAAAATCATTTTTCCATTTTTCATTTTTAATATTGATAATTCCTTCTTGTGTGAATAACAAACCATGTCGTGCATTTCGAGTTGGCATCACACAATCAAACATATCTATTCCTAAAGCAATGCTTTCTAAAATATTCACCGGCGTGCCAACTCCCATTAAAT
Source organism: uncultured Bacteroidota bacterium (assembly GCA_903834765.1). Taxonomy (GTDB): domain Bacteria; phylum Bacteroidota; class Bacteroidia; order B-17B0; family Aurantibacillaceae; genus UBA4416. Next base: position 24,094 of record CAILKE010000054.1, on the reverse strand, counting down.
AACGAGGTTTATCAACCGGTAAAATATCACACACGACTTCGGTCATGGCATACATATCTTCTGCTGGTTCGCCAACAGATAATCCTCCAATAGCATTTCCTTCTGCGCCTTTAGACGCAATAAATTCAGCCGATTTGATCCGCAAATCTTTAAAAACTGATCCTTGAACAATGGGGAATAATGCTTGCGAATAACCATACTTAGGTTCTGTTTCGTTAAAACGCTTGATGCATCTATCTAACCAACGATGCGTTAATCCCAATGAATTTTTAGCATAATTATACTCGCAAGGATAAGGTGTACATTCATCAAAAGCCATCATGATATCTGCACCAATAGTACGTTCCGTATCCATTACACTTTCCGGTGTAAACAAATGTTTACTTCCATCAATGTGCGATTTAAAGGTTGCACCTTCTTCAGTTAACTTACGAGAATTAGCTAATGAAAACACTTGGTAGCCTCCACTATCTGTTAAGATTGGCTTTTCCCAACCATTAAATTTATGCAATCCTCCGGCGTTTTCAAGCACTTGCAAACCTGGACGAAGGTATAAATGATAAGTATTTCCTAATATTATTTGAGCTTTGATATCATCTCTTAATTCATGCTGATGAACTGCCTTCACTGTCGCCGCTGTACCAACAGGCATAAAAATAGGTGTTTGTATGGTACCGTGATCGGTTTCAATAAGACCTACTCTGGCTTTTGATTGAGTATCTTTGTGTTGTAAGGTAAATTTCACTTTAATAATTTATAATTTTCTCCTAATAACCATCACGAGTTACGTTGTTATCATTTTAGCAAATATACATTTTTTTGGTAGCTGAATGACGGTTTTTAGCCCTGAAAAGTCTTTGAATTAGAGTTAATTAACAACAGAATAATGTTTTATTGAGTTAATTAGATTTCGTTAAAAAATTTAGCCTCTTTTACATTTTTTCCTTCACGAAAAAAAGTAACAATCACAACTTGGCGTGACAAGTCGAAAAGCCGCATCCATCTTTTCTTCTCACAAAAACCTTCGAAATACCAACAGAAAAATTTGTATACCTCTCCTTTTCGTCTAAGCAATTAATTTACACTAAGTCCTTAGTGAGCAAAATCTATTTGATAGATATTAGCCCACATTTTTCCTGTTACTAATATTTTATTGGTTGCAGAGTCGAAAGCGATTCCATTCATTTCTTTAGCAGAAACATTTGACATTTTTTCTTTCCCTTCAATAGCGGATAAATCAATGATACCAATAATTTTACCATCAGTCGGATTTATTTTAACTAAGTAATTTTTTAACCACACATTCGCATAAATAAATCCATTGATAAATTCTAACTCATTTAAATAATTTTCGGCATAACCATTATTGCTCACGCTTAAGGTTCTTGTAACTGTCATTCCTTCCGGATTAAAATATGTTAGCACATTGCTTCCATCACTCATGATAATTGAGGTACCATCTGTTGTTAAGCCCCAACCTTCTTTGTTAGCGTAATTAAACTGTCCTATTTTTTTGTAAGTAGCAGCATCATAAATAAAACCCACTTGATTTTTATAAGTGACTTGGTAAATTTTATTTTTTAAAACAACAATTCCTTCTCCGAAATAAACGCTTTTATCTAACTCTGCTTTCATATCTATTTTACCTGTTTTTACATCAACAATACCGAACAACGATTTTGTTTGAGGAAATTCTGCAGTTGCGCCAGTACTTTCAAACAACTGTCCATTATGAAACAAAAAGCCTTCGGTGAATGATGATACATCATGCGGTGATGTAGTTAACACAGAATAAGGAATTTCGGCCACTGTGCTTTCAGGAGGCGTTACTGTTTCTGTTTTAATGGTTGTTTTAGGCGTTTCATCACAACTATTAAAAACCAAGATGATGGACAATATTGAAAAAACAGTTTGGATGTTTCTTGAAAAAATAAAGTGTTTACTTTTGTTCATGTGTAGTTATTATTATTTAAAGATACCTTCAATTTGTGCAACATGATGCAAGCCATGCCAAGCGTATAATTGCGTAGCTTCCGCTAATACAAACTCTTTATTATATCCTGGATGAAAATATGTCTTCTTGAAATCAGTCTCACTCATGGTTTTTAGTAATGCTAAAAAACGTTGTTGAACGCCTTCAAACATCATCAATGAACTTTCTAATGATGCTGTTTTATAATCGTCCATTGCTGCCCATAAATTTTCGTCATAAGCTTTAATCGTAGGATTGGTTTCGGTTAATGCTAACTTAAACCGTATAAACATGTTGATATGAGAATCTGCTACATGATGAACGATTTGACGAATGGTCCAACCGCCATCTCGATAGGTTAATTCTAAATCTTTTTCAGAAATTGACTCTAAAATTTTACGTAATCGCATCGGAGCAATTTCTAATTTGATGATGGAATTGTAAAGCACTTCCTTGGTAAACTCAGTAATGACTGCCTTACCCATCGGATATATTTTCGGATTTAATTCTTCTGTCATCTTTAAAAAATAAACCCATCAGATACAATCTGACAGGTTTGATAAACTAAATTAGTAATTAAATATGTAAGGCACGTTTTCCAGTAGCATCTAATGCCGCTTCTTTTAAACTCTCTGTATAAGTTGGATGTGCATGACTCATACGACTAATATCTTCGGCGCTTGCTCTGTATTCCATAGCTACAACAGCTTCTGCAATCATATCTGCTGTGCGAGGACCAATCATGTGAACACCTAATATTTCATCAGTCGTTTCGTCAGATAATACTTTTACAAAACCATCCGTATCCATACTAGCACGCGCTCTTCCACTTGCTTTGAAAGGGAAAGAACCTACTTTGTATTTAATGCCTTTTTCTTTCAATTGCTCTTCTGTTTGACCAACAGCAGCAACTTCAGGCCAAGTATAAACCACACCCGGTATTAAATTATAATCAATGTGTGGTTTTTGTCCAGCAATTTGTTCAGCTACAAAAACACCTTCTTCTTCCGCTTTATGCGCTAACATTGCTCCAACTACTACATCACCAATTGCATAAATATTATCAGCGCTTGTTTTTAAATGTGCATCAACTTCTACTCGTCCACGAGCATCTAATTTTATACCTACTTTTTCTAATCCTAATCCTTCAGTATATGGTTTACGACCAACTGCCATTAATACATAATCTCCTTTTAATTCTATTTTTTCGCCTTTATCATTTTCAGCACTAACGGTTACTTCCTTACCTTTTACAACAGCACCCATTACTTTATGTTTCATGTAAAAATCAACACTTAAGTTTTTCTTCATCACACGTTGTAATTCTTTCCCTAAACCAGCATCCATGCCCGGAATTAATCGATCCATAAATTCAACAACTGATACTTTAGAGCCTAAACGTGCATAAACACTACCTAATTCTAACCCAATAACTCCACCACCTATTACGATTAAGTGTTTAGGGATTTCAGTCATTTCTAAAGCTTCAGTAGAAGTAATAATTCGTTTCTTATCAATTGCTATACTTGGTAATGATGCTGGCTTAGATCCAGTAGCAATAATAGCTTTGGTTGATTCTATTTGTTCTTTTGTTCCATCCGCTTTAGTAATGTTAATTACCGTTTTAGATTCGAAACTTCCAACACCTGTATATACTGTGATTTTATTTTTTTTCATTAAAAAATTGATGCCATCGCAGGTCATTTTTACAACGCCACGCTTACGCTCAATCATTTGTTTCAAATTAACTTTTGGCGCTTTTACTTCAATACCATGCTCTTCGAAATGATGCACGGCATTATAAAAATGTTCTGATGAATCTAATAAGGCTTTTGACGGAATACATCCTACATTTAAACAAGTTCCTCCAAGAGTGGGATATTTTTCAATCAAGGCTGTTTTCATTCCTAATTGTGCGCAACGAATAGCTGCCACATATCCACCAGGACCAGCACCGATTATTGTAACATCAAATTTTTCCATATCTATCTATAATTATTAAGTTTTTAAAATGAATGCACGAATTTACTACTTTTTAAGACTTTTTGAAACGTAAATATTGGCTCCAACAAAGTAATAATAAGGCTAGAATTCCAGACGTATATGAAATCAAATCGCCAAAACGACTAAAAAAAGTGAGATCATTATTAGGCATCATGTTTTTTTCGATCATAGCCTGCTCCCAGTAGTTGGTGGCTTGCTCAATATCGCCTAATGGTGTGATAAAACAGGATATGCCAGTATTAGCACAACGGGCAATTTCTCGTCGATTTTCAATAGCTCTTAATTTGGCATAAGCAAGGTGTTGTATATGTCCAGGAGTATTTTCCCACCAACCGTCATTGGTAATGATAAAAATTAAATTAGCGCCATTACGCACATATTGCCCCACATAATCGGGATAGACGCTTTCGTAACAAATAACAGGAGCAATGCCAACAGTTTTATTATGACTAAAAAAAACGGTGCGTTCCTCTTGTGTTCCAAGACTTCCCATTGTTCCACCTAAATTAATTGCTAATTTTTCGAGTGGTTTAAACAAGGCAGGAAAAGGCATTTTTTCGACACCAGGCACTAATTTGGATTTGTGATATGAAGTTATGCTATTCTGATCAATCTGAATACCCGTATTGTAGGCATCATAATATTTATCAGATTGGTAAAATTTATTAGCTGTGGCGCTGGGAATTTCATTTGGTTTATAGGCATATATAGTACTGGCGCCTGTGATAATCGTTAAATGAGGATATTTACTCAAAATACTATCTCTTAAAAAACGAAGGGAAAATGACTGATTTTCCTCGCCTTCATAAATGTTTTCGGTTAAATAGGTTTCAGGTAATACAAGGTAATCTACTGTAGAATCAAGCCTTGATCCCATTTGCTTTACTAAATTTTGTAATTGTACTTGTGGTTCAGTATTAAATTTATCATTGTAAGGATCAACATTTGGCTGAATGAGAAGGGTTTTATAAGTTAAGTTTTTTGAAATTTGTTTCTGGTTGTTTGATTGACGATACGAATAAATAAGATATGAAAAAATAATAGGAACAATAACCACAGCAATAGGTTTAGCTATTGATTTGATCGCATAATTGTTTTCTTTGATAAGCTTAAATACTATAATATTAACTATCAATATCCAAAGACTTCCTCCCGAAGTGCCTGTAAATTCGTACCATTGCACCCAGTGGTGAGTATTTGCAAATACGTTACCTAACGTTAACCAGGTCCAAGTTAAATCCCATAAGGTGTGTCCGTATTCAAAGCCTAACCATATTGGTATGAGTAACCAAATAGCCCAAGATTTATGAAGTCTGTTTTTTAAATTATACCAAATCATAAATACCATCGTCATAAGGATAGCATTACAAAATATGGCCAAACAAGCGCCTTCTAAGGATGCAAAATATATCCACCAAGTGACGCATACATTCCAGACAAAAAAAGTGAAATATACCAAGCCTATTAATTTTAATTTTTTACGTTTAGGCGTTTCTAACAAAGAAATATTATCCTCTACCATTAATAAAGGGATCCAAGCTACAAATGCTAAAATGGTAAAGGGCTCAAACCAACTGGCACTTAATAATAAAGCGCTAATAAGAGATAATAAAATATTAGGTGTTTTTTTAATCACGATGAAAATGTGTGTATAATAAAATCAACACAAAAATAACTTAATTTTTAAGCTACTCCGAAAAAAATTATTTAAAAACTCACTTGATACACATCGGTGTGATTACGATGAATACCTTTCACTTCAAAGCCACCATCCTGAGGGATAATCTCTTTTAAATCGAAAGAAACGCAGTCCTTACTAAGACCTTCAAAAATTAAGGTAAAGCCTCGACCGTCATTTAAGGTCCATTGAGGCGCAAAGGAAATATTAAAAGCTGTAACTAATTTAGCGCGCTTGCCTGTATCGTGTTCAACTAAAAAGGTAGATGGCCAAATACGAAATGCATATTCTTCTCCGCATGTGCAATGCACAATTGTTTGGCGTTCTTCTGCCTCTAATATTTTTACGTCAATTTTAACTTCTGTTTTTTCTTCTGTTTGAATCATTTCTATTTAAAGATAATCACTATTTATATATAATACAATGATTTATCGCATATGAATAGGCCAGTAAAATCAATTAGTTCATCTTTTAATCATAATCAATTCCAAAAGCAAGAAATTCATTATTCTTTTAAGATAGTTAAAAAGTTTTAGCGCTAAGCAGTATTAATTATTCCTTTTTTATGCTGATTTACAATAAACAATAGAAGATGTAATGAATTCAGAATTAAATTACATTAATTTATATTAACAAAATCGATTATAAACAGATACTAGCTGTTTTTTTCAAAGCATTAAAAAATATCATTTTTAACAACGCAAGAACTAATTAATTATCAATAAAAATTTCACATTTAAAATAAAAATAAATAATGGGTATCATAAAATATAATTTATTTTAACTAACTATTTCATTTTGAATAATAACAAAAAATGGAAGAAAAAAATTTACTCATATAATTAAAGATATTCCTATTTTTTGAGTTCAACAATAATTTTCAGAATTGTGAATTAATATAGAATTTTAAATATTTATTTTAAGAAAAATCAATCGTAATTTAAATTATAAAAAGGAACAATTAAATTATGATTTATAAATTGATAAAATATTTAAAAACGGACGTTTATAACCAGCACCAATAGCTATTTTTAATCCTGTAATCATAATAAATGTATTGCCAATAATATCTATTTTATTTATTTTTACTAAATGAGATCTATTAATACGATAAAAACCTTTTTTTGAAAACATAGCTTCAACTTGTCTTAAAGAAGAATTAATAATAAATCTGTTATTATTAGATTGTAAGATTACCATATTCTGATTTGATTTAATGTAAATTAAATCATCAACATTAATTTTAACTATTCCGTCTTTTTGCCTCACAAAAACAGAATTACCTAATACGGATACACTTTTAAAGATTGAAGATTCATTCATAATTTTTATTTTTTAAATGCTAGTTTATACTTAAATATTTCATTAAATCTTTTTGTTTAACTGGTTTGATTAAGAAAGCCAATATGTTTGTTTTTTGAGCGCGAGAATATGTATTCTCATCACTATTACCTGATATATAAATTATCTTTATATCTTTTATTTCATTTATTAAAACGGCTGTCTCAATTCCATCAATAGATCCTTCAATTCTTATATCCATCAAAATATAATCAGGACATTCAGCAATAGCTAATGCAATTGCATCATTACCATTATCAACATTGCCAATAACTTCACAGCCACAATTAACAGCATACAGTTCAATTAAATGAGCCAAAAGCTGATCATCCTCTACTATTAATACTCTCTTACCCATTTTTAAATTTTATATTAATCGTTAATCCTTTATTACTAAAATACTCCATCGATCCTTTAAGTTGCTTTGTGAAAATATTTATTAATTTAAATCCAAGACTATCGGATGTCGAAATATCAAAATCTTTTTCAATTCCATTTCCATTATCACTAATAGACAACTCAATGTCGTTATCAACTGAATTTAATTTAACATCAATAATACCTGTTGTATTTTCAGCAAAGGCATATTTATATGCATTAGTAATTAATTCGTTTACTATTAAAGCAATAGGTATTGCTTTTTTATTTGTAACAAAAATTTGCTCTAACTCAAAGTTAACTTCTACTTTACCACCTTTATTAAAAAATAAACTAAGTGATGAAATTAAATCATGTAAATAATCTTTTAAATCAATTTTTGAGAAATTTGAAGATTTATATAATTTTTCATGAATTAATGACATTGCAGAAATCCTATGCTGAATATCGGTAAGGTGAATTTTCATTTTTTCATCAGTAATTTTAGAACCCTGTAATTCAACAAGGCCTGATACTAATGCTAAATTATTTTTTACACGATGATGAATTTCACCTAATAAACTTTTCTTTTCTTCTAAGGATTCTTGTAATCTTAATTCTTGTTCCATTTTTTCGGTAATATCTATACCAAAACCAATCATAAACAAAAACTCATTATTCTCTTTATAAATAGGAGAAAATCGCCTTAAACGATACACAACTTTTCCATCTGCAGTTATTGACTGATCAACAAATTCAACATTTTTATTTTTAGTTAAAACATCTAAAAAAAAATCCCGACGTTTTTGGGCAATTGAAATATCTTTATTATAATGTTTGCAGTAATCAAAATCATCCTTACCTATTAAAAACTCTCGTACATCTTTATTTTGAACTGCAATAGGATTAAGAAATAAATATTTATGTTCTTTGTTAAAAACCGCAATATCAACTGGAATGTTATTTAAAATAGATTCATAAAATTCTTTAATTCTATTATTATTTTCTTCAGAAAGCACATAACTTGTAATATCTTGAATGACACAAGTTAAAAATGAAATTTCACTTTCGGTATCTTTTGAAAATACTCCCTCAATAGTAAAATATCTCGAATCATTTATTAAGCAAACTTTTTCGATTCTAAACCTAGCTTTATTTTGTATTGAATTATAAATTATAGATTTTATCTCAGCCGCATTTTGAAATATTTCTAAAAAATCATCAATGTTATCAATAATATGTTGTTTTGATAATTTCAATAAATCACATAATTGTGATGATAATTCTATTGAATTATCGGGTAAATTTATATTGAAATTACCTAAACCAGCAATTCTTTCAGCATTCTCTAAATTAGAAGCTAGTTTTTTTAAAGATGAGGCCTTTTTTAAAATTAATAAATCTTTAGAAGACAATAAATTATTTAATTTATTATTTGATGAAACTAACTCCTTTGAACTTTCAATTAAAGACCTTTCTGAAATCGAAAAATCTCTATCATAATCTTTATAAGACTTATCAATGGAAACCAAAAAATTGGAAAAATTATCAGGCGTAAAATCTTCCAAAATCTTAAATTCCTTAATTTGCCTATTTAATAGTCTATGAAAATTCGTTTGTATCATGATTCAGAAATGGCAGTTATTGTCATTGTTTGATTATGCAAGCTGCATAAATTTTCGTTTTTTAATTTAGAAAGCTCCCCATAGGAATAAAAACCAGTAAACACAACATCTTCTTCAAATTCTGAAGTAACTGCATCAATTTCCTCTTGAGTTAATTGTGTTAGAACTAACTTCCTTCCAACACAACTAACTAGTATGACTAACTTCGCATCTTCAATAATATCGTTTTTTGTAATTTTAGCAGCTGTTTTAGCACCATTAATAACATTTTCGATGTTAGTTCTCATTAATCTAATAATAGAACCTTCAGGAATACTTCCGGCAAACGTTATACTACCATTACTTTCATTAACGCCCAATATTGTCCGAACTAGTTTTTCTGATAAAAGGTTTTCCTGCATTTCAATTGGGAATAATAATGCAGATGCTGGTAAATCTCTCGATAAATCACCTAGGTAATTTTTGTATAATTCTAATGCAGAAATACCATCAATTTCATAGATTATATTTTCGTGACTTTTAGTTACGATTCTATCAATACCAAAACTATCCCAACCTCCAAACGAACCTGTATTGATCTGAATATCATCACCATAAAAACCTAAAGCAGTAATACAATTTGTAACGAAATTATTATTTGAATCGGCGACAAATGTTTTACTAAAACTAGTATTATCAGCAGCTAAACCGCCAGAAATATTTATATTATATGCCGAATAAACGGAATTAAACCCATCAATTAATTTACTTCCATTAACATTAATACCATCTGATAATATAAAAACATGTTTTAAATTATCATTAAGTAATTGATTAGCAAGATTTTCACCAGCAGAAAATGAATCCAAAGAATCATTAATTAAACATGAAACTTTTTTTAGAATTGTTTTCTCAAATTTAACAGATGTTAAAACGATAGTTCCTTCGCACAATTTCTTTAATCCAATTTCTCCTGCAGTTGAACAACCCATTAAAATTGTATTTTTAAACACATTTTTAATAGTTAATTGCAATTGTTTATTACCTAAAAAAACATTATCGGCAAAAAGAAAATGAAAATCGAAATGTGACAATTCTCCATCAGAAATTGCTTTTATAAAATCTTCTTCATTATTAAATACCAACTGCTTAATTTTCATATGTCTAAATTATTGTTTTTTATTTACCATATGGTATAGCCAGTTTAATAATTGGTGTTTGTGTTTCGGCAAACATGGCTATTTCATTTGTCTAAATTATTAATGTTGAATTTTACAACGTACTATTATAATAGCTAAGAATACAAAAAAGCCAATCCAACCTAGGCTATTTAATTCATATTTAAAGGCTTTTTTCAAATTCATTGGTAGAAATTAGTAATGGAGTATTTAAAGAAATTTAAATAAACGGTATTATCTATTCCTACGCCTTGAAATTTTTTAATAAAAATACTATCTCCCCCCTTTATATATAGATATTTATCAAAAAAATTGTAATTGGATAATTTATTAAGTGATAGGCTATTATTGAATTTTTTACTATTTTTACAACTCCAAATGAAAAATAGGGACAAAAAACATACTATTAATTTTATTAAATACATCCAGTTCAAATTGAAAACATTATTTATGTCGATAAAAATATCTATTTAATAATTAATAAATCCCTGAATACAAAAAAATTCCACAATATGGAATCCTTAATGAAAAAAAATTATACATCTTATTTAAAAGACAATCTTCATTATTCCATAAAATGGAAAAACAAGGTTATATTAAAATAATGCCGTTTTATAATCTCTACATTTGAACTTAATCATGCAGTTAATTCCTGACACAATATCAAATTTCAAATTTAGCAACCTAAATAGTGGCTTTTTTTTGTGTGACATGAAGGGGAATGTGTTAAACTGTAACGATGATTTTTCTAAAAAATTGGGGTATTCAAACAAAGAAGAATTATTGATATTACCAATAAATGAACTTTATTATAATAATATTAAAGAATCATACATCTCCCATTTTGATACAAAAAATAGTATCACAAATTTTAACCTTGATTTCATAAAAAAAGAAGGTACAATTATTTCATTAACATTAAATTCATTTAAAACAAAGGATAGTAAAGGCAACGATTATATTATTAATTATTGTGAGGATAAACTTCCTTTTTTTGAACAGTTAAAGCAAATTGAAATAAACGAAAAATTATTAAATACAATTATAGATTCAAATAATATCGGATTGCTATTATTTGAATATAATGCGTTAAATGAAAAATTTGAAATAAAGTGTTTTAATGATATTTCTAAATTTTATTTAAGTAAAAACCTTAATAAAAAAAATATTGAAGAAGTATTTGATTTTATTGATGTAAAAATTATAAAAGAAATAAACGCAACTGATAATACTACCTATGATTGGGAATTATTAAATACAAATTCAAATAGTATTTCAAACTTAACTATTAACTTTTTACTAATTAATAAAGATAAGCCTCTTATTTCGGTCAATATAATTGATAATACGAAACAACATTTAAAATTATGTGATACAGAGTTTAAGTTACAAGAAAAAACTTCATATATTCACAATTATAATCATCTTATAAATAATAACCTTAATGTAATAGATAGCATTATTGAAATAAATAAAATAAAATTAAGCGATGAGTTAACATTAGACAAGCTTTCGGGCATACAATTAAAAATTAAAAGCATTGCATTAGTATATCAAAAAAATAATCAAAATGAAAATATTAATTCAATAGACGTTAAAAATTACATAACTGAAATAGCACATTATTTTAGAAGAAAATTTTATAATGAAAATGTAAAAACAATTGATTTTAAGTTAAACATAAATGACGAAGTTATGTTAAGCTCAGTAAAGTCAATACATTTTGGATTAATAATAAGTGAACTCATTTATAACAGTTATAAATATGATAATAATAAATCAAACTTAATTATTGAAATGACTATATCACTTGTTGATAATAAATTTAGAATGAAATATACCGATTCGGGTAAAGGATTACCAATTAATGTGATGGATTTAAAGTCTGGAAGTTTTGGATTTAAATTAATTGAAAGTTTAATAAAACAATTAAATGCCTCTTACAAACTACCTGTATCCAAAAACTTTGAATTTGAACTAGAATTTAACACATAAAAATGAAAAAAAGAATTGTTATTGTCGAAGACGACTATATTATACAAGAATTGCATAAATTGCACGTATCAAATTTAGGACATGAGGTTGTTGGCTGCTTTGAAAATGGTTGGGATGCTATTGAGTTCTTTAAAACAAACACTGCAGATTTAATATTAATGGATATTAGATTGGAGGACTCGTTAGATGGCATTGAGACGATGAAGAAAATCCAGGAAATTAGAACTATTCCGGTGATTTATATTTCGGGCAATACCGAAGATACAAATTACAAAAGAGCTATTAGCACAAATATGAAGGGGTTTTTATCAAAACCAGTTTCACCAGATGAACTTGAAAACATTATTGAATCCATTAATGATTTAACTGCATCAATTATTTATGCAGAAAGAATACAACAAGCCATTTTTCCTCAACGAAAAGAAATACAAAATGTATTTAAAAATAGCATTTACATTAATAGACCTAAAAATATATTGAGTGGTGATTTTTGTTTTTTAGCACCACGCAGAAAAAATGCAGATATAGTTGGTGGAATTGGAGATTGCACCGGTCATGGCATACCTGCTGCACTTCTATCTGTTTTAAGTCACGAAATTTTAACAAGTAATACTCGAAAACATAAAGAGCTGAGATTAATTATTAATCAGTTGAATCAAAGTATTATGAGGAATTTTACGAGTGTTCATAAAGAAAATACCATATTTGATAGTTTGGATATTATTTTATTTAGAGTTAAACCAACTGAGTCTATTATTGAAATATCAGGTATTAAACGTCCATTTATTCATTTTGACTCTGTTACCAAAAAGCATCATTATCATAATTTAAAAGGGCAAAGTATTGGCTTGCCTATTAATAATATCGAAGATATTCCATTTCAGTCGATGACCTATTCAAAAGACGATTATTTTTATTTCTTTTCTGATGGCATTACCGACCAATTTGGCGGACCACATGCTAAAAAACTAATGAAAAAAGGCTTATTAGATTGCTTAGACAGTATTAAAGAGTTGCCCCCAATGCAAAGACAAATTGAATTAGATGTGTTTTTAAGAAAATGGCAGAATAATACTGAGCAAACAGATGATATGATTTTTATGGGGATTTCACCTTCAAATGTAAATTTTAAATATAATATGGAATCTGCAAACTAAAATTTTATTGGTAAATTTATAGCTTACAACCATTAAAAATATAAACCTTAATCAGAAAATAATATGTACGGACTAGTTAACAAAGCTATACAAGATTTAGTATGCGATAAATTTGGCGATGACAAATGGGCAGAAATAAAAAAATTATCTAATTTTGAAGATGATTTTTTTATTGGACTTCAAGCCTATCCTGATGCCCTAACTTATACTTTAGTAAAAAATGCATCTAAGGTATTAGGGGCAGAAGCATCGGTGGTAATGGAAACATTTGGCGAGTATTGGATTTTATATACTGCAAAACAAGGTTATGGCGAAATGCTAGATTTAGGCGGAGATAATTTACCTGAATTTTTAAATAATTTAGATATGTTACACAATAGGGTAAGTAATATAATGCCCGAATTAGTTGCACCGCAGTTTAGCACAAGAAATGAAACTGAACAGTCAATTGAATTAGAATACCGCTCAAAACGAGAAGGAATGGTACCAATGGTTATTGGCTTGCTAAGAGGCCTTGGAAAAAGATTTAATAAAGAAAATGTTGTAATTACTCATATTCAAGAAAAAAATGAAATTAATGATTGTCATGCTTTTAAAATTGAATGGAGTAATTAATGCAAAAGCCTGAAATACCAACTAACGAAAATCAGCGCTTACAAGCTGTTAAAAGCTATCAAATACTTGATACCTTAGACGACGATCAGGCATACAATGATATTACGTTGATTGCATCCGAAATATGCCAAACTCCTATTTCCGTTATTAGTATTATTGATGAAAACCGTCAGTGGTTTAAAGCAAAAGTTGGCCTAGAAGCCAAAGAAACAAGCAGGGATGTTGCCTTTTGCGCTCATGCAATTAATAAAGCAGATGAGGTATTAATAGTGCCAGATGCAAGAGATGACGAACGTTTTCGTGAAAATCCATTAGTAACAGGTAATCCAAACATAGTGTTTTATGCAGGTGTGCCATTAGTAGATGATGATGGTTTTGCACTAGGTACACTTTGCGCTATTGATACCAAACCAAATAAGCTAAATGAGCAACAATTAAGAGTTTTAAAAATACTTGCAAAAAATGTGACTGATTTACTTATTTTAAGAAAGAAAAACGTTGCCTTAATTGAATCTGAAAAACGCATCCTTGAATCTATTAATTTTAATTGCCCCTATTTTTTATTAATAAATGATAAAAATGAAATTATAGAATTAGGCGATAATTATTCTAAATCAATAAAAGGTATAACTAAAAACAAATCTTTTTCTGATTTTTTCATTTGGGATACGCATTTTAATGCAAGCGAATTACTATCTGAAAAACAAACTTACAATAAACTATTATTTTTTAATTCAATTGATGGAAAACAAAAATATAAATGCTCAGTAAAAAAAAATAACAACACTTCCTATTTTATTTTTGCGAATGCGTTAATTAATAGTAACTATTTGATTTCAAACTATCATTTAAAAATTACTGATTTTCCTAAACAAGATTATATTGCTGAATTTTTATTTTTGCAACAAGCAGCTACCTCAGGCTTAGAAGATTCTAAAAATTTAAATAAATCACTAGTTGAAAAAAATAAAGAACTTGAAATATCAAAAAATGCGTTAATTAATTCGAATTCTATATTAGAGCAGCAAGTTAACGAGCGAACTAAAAAAATAAAAAATTTAGCATTATTTCCAGAGCAAAATCCAAATCCGGTGCTTGAGTTAGATTACGAGAAAAAAGAAATAGTTTATCTTAATCCCGTTGCCAAAGAAAAAATTGAAAAATATCATTTATCAAGCTTTTCAGATATTTGCACTAACTTTAAATTAACGGATGAAGTAATAAAAAGAAAGCAAAATAGTAAATATGAATTTAGATTTAACGATAAATTTTTTGACACCAGTATCTATTTTTTAGAAAATGTTACTACAGTGAGGTTGTATTTGCACGATATTACGGAGATAAGATTAAAAGAAACATTAGAAAAATTAAAGCAAGAAACATTTATTCAGCAGCAACAAATATTACTTCAGCTAAGAAATATCTCTCAAGATTTAACCTTTGATAAAAAGCTAGAAATTATATATCGTAAAACGAGCGCCGTTCTAAATTGCGACCGTTGCTCGGTATGGTTATTTAACAAAGAAAAGAATGCCATACATACCAAATCCATTTATGTAAAGCAAACTGATGAAATTATAGATGGTATGAGTTTATATGCCAAAGATTTTCCAAACTATTTTTTAGCACTAACTAAAGACGAAGTTATTGCAGCAAACGAAGCTGAAACTCATGATGCTACTGCTGAATTTGCAGTTCCATACTTAAGGCCTTTAAATATTGTTTCCATGCTAGATATTCCAATTATCAAGTCAAATGCATCTATTGGAGTTATTTGTAATGAATATACTGAAACAAAACATGAGTTCAATGAAAATGATATCGCCTTTGCTCAATCTATTTCAGATGTAATAAGTTTAGCTTACGAAACAGAACAGCTTAAATTATCAAAGTTAGAGCTAAAAGAAAAAAATGAAAATTTAGAACATGCCTATAATGAACTCGTAAATTTACAAACCGATTTAATTAATCAAGAAAAATTAGCCACTTTAGGTTTATTAATTGCCGGTATTGCCCACGAAGTAAATACTCCATTAGGTGCTATTAAAGCTTCAAATGATAATATAAGTCATACTATAAATAATGATTTAATTAAATCCCTTTCAATTATTAATGCCGAAGACATTAAAAAATCAATCGAATTATTTTTATGTTATAAAAAACCTACAAAAATATTAAGTACCAGAGAAGAACGCGAAATAATTAAATCTATTGAATCTGATTTAATTAAAGGCAACTACCAAATAAGTAACACCTTATTATTTGCCCGAAAAATATATGAATTAGGCTTTGATGCAATTGATGATGTGCTTATTGATTTTATAAATCATCCAAAAAACATTCAACTATTTTCTTTTTCATCTCATTTAATAAAAGTGCTTCAATCAATAAATACTATAAATATTGCAGTTGAAAAAGCAAGTAAAGTTGTAAAAGCTCTTAATAATTTTTCGCATGGAAATATAAATAATGAAATTACAAACTTTAACCTCCGCGAAAATATTGACTCCGTAATAACCATATTATGGAATAAAATAAAATACGATTCAAGTGTAATTATTGAAATTAATGAATCTATATATATAGATGGTAATCAAGAGGAACTTTCACAAGTGTGGACAAACATTATTAATAATGCATTACAAGCCAGTGGAAACAAATGCGTAATTAAAATATACTACAACTTTCATAATAATAATCATGAAATAACATTTTCAAATAATGGTCCACAAATTCCAGATGAAGTAATACCAAAAATATTTGATGCATTTTATTCAACTAAAAAAAGAGGAGAAGGAACAGGACTGGGATTAAACATTGTAAAAAAAATAATCGAAAAGCATAACGGTTTAATATCCTGTATAAGTAATGCCAATGAAACTAAATTTATTATTAACATACCAAACAATCAAAAAATATGAATAATATAGCTATACTAGCTGTTGACGATGAGCGAATCATTTTAGATTCAATTAGAAATCAATTAGAAAAAAACTTTGAAAGTAAATACTTGCTAGAATTTGCTGAAAGCGCAGACGAAGCCTTAGAAATAGTTGATTCCTTGACAAGTGGCGGTGTAAAAATTCTTTTAGTAATATCAGATTATTTGATGCCAGGTATGAAAGGGGATGAATTTGCAAACATATTGAAAAATAAATTTCCGAATATTAATATTGTTATGCTTACTGGGCAAATAACTTCAGATGTATCGACTAATTTAATTGATAAAAATATTATTTTGAAACTCATTTCAAAGCCTTGGCAGGAAAATGATTTAATAAATGTAGTAAACTCGCTTTCTATATATGAAAACTAATAAAGTTATCTTAATAATAGATGATGAATTTATTATTTTAGAATCATTAAAAATGCAATTATCTCTTTTTTTAAATGAGGATAATTATATTATTGAATGCGCTTCAACAGGAAATGAGGCTTTTTCAATTATTAATGAATATCATACTAATAAAGCAAATATAGATTTAATTATTACCGACTATCATTTAGATGATATAACAGGATTAGATATTATTAAACATTTACATGATATATTTCCTAACTCTGAAAAATTTATTTTAACAGGAGAATCTGAACATAAAATAAAAGAAGTCGAACATGATATCGCAATAAAAGGATACATAACTAAACCATGGGACTTTGAAGAACTAAAAAATCATGTTTTATCTTCTCTTGAAAACTAAATAAAGAAAAAACCTCAGCGTGCTTAATTAAAAATATAATTCAATATTTATAAAAATAAATATGCTTAATAAATACTTAATTAGCATCATTTTAATACTAAATTTATTTTTATTTGAAAAAATATACGGGCAAAAAAAATATGAGGATTTTGCCCAAACATATAGTGGTATGGGCGCATTATCAGAGGTTATCATGTCTCATAAATGCCTAATTAGAAATAATTTTAATTTATTTTACGAATCTACTATTCAAAAATCAGAAATTAATAGAACTCTTATCTGGTACAAATTAGTTTTTCATCAACCCTGTTTTATAAGTTTTACCATAATTCCAAATAATGAAACTGATAGATATGAACTTGAAATTTATAGAGTAAAGGAAAATGTAAATATTTGTGATACAAATGCAAAACAAATTTTTACTAAAATTGATAGTATAAGTAAAAAAGTAACATACAACGATAATTTTCAATCAAATTCTTTTAGAGGTAGTTTATTTGATACAAAACAAATACCTGTAACATATAACGAAGCTATATACATCCTTGTTCATAATATTAGTGGGCCTGATATGGGCCATGTTATTGATCTTCAAAGCTGCGATTATTCCTATGTATTAAAGGTAAATAAAGAAAAAATTGAAGATGAAGCAACTGAAAAAAGAAATGAACTAGAAACGCCTTCGTTAAGATTATTTTCTATTGCCAATAAAATATGCAATACTTCTAAAGATTCTAAATTAGGGTATTCTAATTTTTTAGATAAACAAATGACTACAAAAAATTACAATAGTAGTTCGCTCGATTCTGCCAGTAAAATTCATCAAAGTTTAATTAAAAAATACGACTCAATAGCAGGTCAATCGGCTCCAAAAAATACAGATTTAAATAACTTACCTATAAATACTATACCCGCTAAAATAGCCTACAATAAGGAAAAAACATACCCCGATATTTTTATAAAATTAGATGGTTCGAAAAATGACTCGATAAAAAATGTTTTTCAATTAAAAGATTCCATCTTTGATATCATCTCTAAACAAGATTTACCTAATGATAATTCGAAAAATAATTCACCAAAAAAAATAAAGCCACCTAAAAAACCAAAAGAAGTATATTTTTCGATTATTGATGCCAATACAAAAAAAATAATTCCTAATCCCAAATTAAAACTCAGTAAAAAATCGAATTCTAAAAATGATATTCTCATTTATCACGACACTATTTGCTCCTACTCTGCCGAATTTCTAATATCTAACAAATGGATTTTAAAATGTGATACTTTCGGATACCTACCCTATAAAGAAAATTTTAATTATGACCGTTGCATTAAAGTTGATAGTCTATTATATTATCTCATTTTAATATCACCTCTTAAAAAAGGCGATAAATTGGCTTTGCCAAATGTGTTTTTTTTTCCTAATTCTACTGTTTTAAAACAAAACTCATACGCTGAATTAGATAAATTAGTAGATTACTTAAATGCTAATCCTGCTAAAATTAGTATTAATGGGCATACGATGGGCAACAACCGAATTGATAATATTGGTAATTCAGTAGAAGAACAATTTAAATTTAAAGGTTCTGCAGCTAAACTTTCTAAAAAAAGAGCAGAAAAGGTTTATAACTACCTTATTGAAAAAGGTATTGCTGAAGATCGATTATTAATAAAAGGTTATGCTGGAAGAAAACCAATTATAAAACATCCGAAAAATAAAGCGGAAAGAGAGCAAAATATGAGAGTTGAAGTTAAAATAATAGATATACAAAAAAAATACTCCTCTACAACAAAATAAATTTTATTTGAAATTTAATTTATAACATTCGCTTCTGTATCTATATTTTGCTTTATGTTTTTTATAGGAAATTCTATTTCAACTAAAAAATGATTCGCTTTTGGATAATTAATTATTCCCTTTAATTGTTTAGACAAGGTATTAATAAGACTTAAACCAAAACCAGAATTATTAGGTGTTTCAGAAAACAAACCTTTCCCTGAATCTTTATACGTAAAAAACACCTTGTCATCAATTACTTTCATCGTTATAGTAATTTCCAAATAGTCATTTGTAATGCCATATTTAAAACTATTAGATAATAATTCATTAAATATGAGTCCAAACGTTACAGCCTTAGAGATATCAGTATAAATATCCACTACAGTTACATTAGATATAAACTTATCTAAAGCCGTTTTACTTAATATTTTTTTATGGTATCCTATAAGTTCTAAAATATAATCTCCCATTTTGATGCTCGAAAACATGGCGCTTTGATACAGCTTTTGATGCACCAAGGCTACCGTTTTTATTCGAGATTGAATATCTGAAAGTACATCTCTCAATTGCGGATTAGTTTCTCTAATCTTTTTTAACTCCACCATGCCATCAATAATTGCTAAATTATTTTTAACACGATGATGAACTTCTCCTAATAAGGTTTCTTTTTCGACTAAAGATTCTGCTAATAAAAATTCGTGCTTTTTTAAATCAGTAACATCTAAACCAATGCCAATTACTATATCTTGATCTTTAAAACCATATAGTCTTCTTTCTTTGTAAACTATATTTCCATTTTTTTCATGTTCATCAAGCCAAATTGATAAATTATTAATTTCATTTATTTTAGTATAAATTTCTCTTCTTCTTATCCCAAATGATTTTGGTAAATTTTTATATTCAGCATAATCAAAATCATCTTTACCAATAATCCATTTTCTGGTTTCATCATCTTTAATCGCTTCTTTATTTACAAAAACATATTTGTAATTTTTATCAAATACTACAATATCCACAGGTGTATTATTTAATATATTTTCGTAAAATAATTTTTGTTTTGAAATAGCTTCTTCCTTTAACTTAAGGTTGGTAGATTCATAGCGAATAGCAATATATTGAAATGGCTTACCATTTTCCATAAAAGGAACGATGGTAGATTCTACATAATATTCTGATCCATCTTTTGCTCTGTTTTTAATTTCACCTTTCCAAATATGACCTGTTGAAATTGTTTGCCACATGTCATTAAAAAATTCTTTTGAATGATAATTCGAATTAATTAAATTATGAGAAGCTCCAATTAATTCTTGTTTTGAATATTTAGAAATTTCGCAAAATTTATCGTTAGCATAAGTAATAATTCCATTTACATCGGTAATACTAACAATGGCTGATTCATCAATAGCAGTTTTGTAGTGAAGTAATTGCTGTTCTGCTAATTTTTTGGCAGTAATATCTCCCGTAATACCTGCAAGTAAATAAGGAACACCTTGTTCGTTTTTAAGAATTTTTGTATTGCTATAAACCCATTTTACCTTATTTGAAGGAGTAATAATTCTATATTCCATACTATTTGTTCCAAAAGAAAAAACAGCTTCCGATTCTTTTGATATTCTTTCTTTGTCATCAGGATGTATTACTTCTGCCCATAAATTAACATTTGCATGAAAATTTTCTATTGGAATTTCATATAACGCAACAGTAGATTCACTCATGTAAACAAGTTTATAATCAGGCAAACTTATTCCCCAAACACTTTCGGTTAAAGTGCCCATCACACTTTCTAATTTATCTTTATTTTTCTTTAATTCTATATTTTTATTAAATAATTCATTTTCTGCTAATTTTCTGGAAGTAATATCTCCCGAAATCCCTGTCATTAAATAAGGAACGCCATTTTCATTTTTAAGCACTCTCGTATTGCTATAAATCCATTTTATTTTATTATCAGGAGTAACAATTCTATATTCTAAATTAGTATGTCCAACAGTAAATAAAGCTTCCGTTTCTTTTAATACTCTTTCTTTGTCATCAGCAAAAATTACATCTGACCAAAAATTAGTATTTGTATGCCAAACATCTAAAGGCGTTTCATATAACGAAACGGCTGATTCACTAATGTACTCTAATTTATAATCTGGTAAACTCACTCCCCAAACAGTTTCGTTTAAAGAGCCCATCACACTTTCTAATTTTTCTTTATTTTGATTTAATTCGAATGTTTTCCTTTGTTCTTCTTTTTTAGCGCGATTAATTTCTGTGACATCTTTTAAGAAAGAGTTTATCTCAACCAGTTTATTATTTTCATAACTACAAATTACATTTCCTTCAATGTCAATTTTCTCACCAGCTTTATTAATTAAGCTATACGCAACATCCAGTCTATTATACTGGCCATTGCTTATCTCGCCAAAAAAAGCCATACAATGTTGCTGAGAATCAGGATGGATGTAGCCAAATATATTTGTACCCAAAACTTCTCTTAATGTATAATTCATGTTATTGAGCCACGAAGTATTTGCAAATATGATGTTGCCGTTTCCATCATAAGAGGTAATTAAATCATTTGTAATTTGCAATAAATTACTATAGCGTTTTTGGGACTCAGTTAACTTTTTAAGATTAGCTTGCAACTGAATTTGATTGTCAGCAATTTTTTTATTTTTATTGTCTAATTCAGTTACATCTTGTTGTATAGAAATAAAATAAACAAACTCGCCATTTTCATTAAAAACCGGGTTCATTTGTATAGCAATTTTATACAATTGACCATTTTTTTTATAATTTGTAATGGTTAGTTCACATGAAGTTTGGTTTTGAACGGCTATTCTTAATTCGTTTGTTTTTTCGGGTTCAGTTTCAGGTCCAGTTAAAAAACTACCCGGAGTTTTCCCTATTATTTCATTTAAATGATAGCCTGTAAATTCTTCAAAAAACGTGTTTACCCAAGTTATTTTACCATCTTTATCTGCGTAAATAACATTGTTTGGTGTATTTCTAGCAAGATATGACAGTTTTTTATTTTCTTCGTTTTGTTGTTTAAGGATGTTGTTCTTTTTTATTGTTGAGTAGGCATCTCCAGCTAAAGAGGCAAATACTTTTAAAACAGCCAAATGTTTTTCGGTAAATGCATATGGCTTTTCGCTTTGTATACCAAAGGCACCAATAATCACATCATTAGATTTTACCGGAACGTAAATACGAGAACGTGTATGCGATTTTTTAATAGAGTCAATTGAAACAGGATTATGTTCAGCATCTTGATCATCTACCCATAAAATTTCACCGGTTCTATATACATGCCCTGGATGCCTTTCCAAAGCAGTTGACTCAGCAAGAATTTTTTCTTCGAGCGAAAAACCTTTTGCGTAAAATAATTTTAATTTATTTACCTTTTCATCAAATAAGTATAACCCTGTTGTATCATGCTCTGCAACTAAATCAATTTGAACTTTAATAGTATTAATGAGCATTTCATAACTATCTAAATTGGTAAAACTAATTACCAATTTCTCAATACTTGACAAGGTACTTATTAACTCATTATCCATATATTAACCTTATTATTTTGCTAATAAGCTTAAAGCAGCATTCATGCATTGCTCATCTTGCTTATAATGACCACCACTTACACCAACAGCGCCAACAATGGTTCCATCAATAGTGATAGGAGAACCACCACCCAATAAAATAAAATCTTTTAAGTTATGAGCACCATCATTTAAAATAGGATCATCTTTAATAAAATTATACCAAGCATCGCCTGTAGGGAAACCAAAACCAACTGCAGTTACTGCTTTTTTACGCGAGGCATCAATGGCAATTAAAGGAGCATTGTCCATTCTAGAAAATGCTTTTAAGTTCCCGCTTTCATCAATGATGGTTATTGCAATTGCAAATCCAATTTCTTCCGCTTTTGTGGTTGCTGCATCAAGCATTTGTTTTGCTAGTTCTGTGGTAATTGATGTTTTAGTAAACGTGTTCATAGATTTGTTTTTATTATATTATATGTTTTAAGGGATTAACATAATTTTATGAAACTAATTTTTTTATGAATTTTGAGTGACTAAATATAATAAATATGAGTTCTCAAAACTGAAATAAAGATATTGAAAATATTTGTTGTTTAAACAAATTAATGATTTAATAAACTATTTTTATTCAACTAATAAAAAAAAGCGAGGTTTGGGCAAAAAAAAAGAGCCAATTGGCTCTTTTTTTAAAAAATTTAAATTAATAATATTAATTTATCATTACAATTACACTGCTTCTGATGCCTTCAAATATAAGAGAACATACGTATCTGCCTGGAGCTATTTTTGTTGGAGGATTTACGTCTATTTTATTTGAATCAATTGAATTTGACGAAAAAGTAGTTGAGTAAATTTCATGTCCATCATTCATATCATTTAAAACAATTTGTACTTCGTGGTTATTTTCAATACCAGAAAAATCAACTGTAAACTGCCCGCTATTTGGGTTTGGATAAACCGTAAAAGTGATGTTTTTAGCTTTGATATAATCAAATGAAACAATTTTTGAAATAACATTTGTTTTATCAGCGTTAACTTGTTTAATGCGGTAATAATTTACGCCATCAGTTGCATTATCATCCGTAAAATTATATTCTAGCTTAGCAACACTGCCCTTTACTGCCCTACTTTTGATTTTACTTAACACCGTAAAGTTATTACCATCCTTGCTATTTTCAACTA
>CAILKE010000053.1 GCA_903834765.1 uncultured Bacteroidota bacterium | reverse complement strand
TTACTAATGGTGTAGCTTTTGCACCAACAGTAAATGCTACTTACACAGTAACAGGTACAGCAGCAACAGGCTGCACAAACACAGCAACTAAACAAATTACAGTAAATAATTTACCAACAGTTACAGCAAACGCAACAAGCACTGTTGTTTGTAATGGTCAATCAATTACCCTAACAGGCGGTGGTGCATCAACTTATGCATGGTCAGGTGGAGTTACTAATGGTGTATCTTTTGCGCCAACAGTAAATGCTACTTACACAGTAACAGGCACAGATGTTAATGGATGTAGTAGTACAGGTGTTCAATCTATTATAGTTAATAATCTTCCTGCTGCAAATATTAACACATCAGGTCCAACTACATTCTGTTCAGGAGGTTCAGTAATTTTAACAGCAGATGCAAGTAACAGTTATTTATGGAGCAATGGAGCAACAACTCAAAGTATCAGCACATCACAGTCTGGAAGTTATACTGTGCAAGTGACGGATATTAATGGTTGTTCAGCATCATCAAGTGTAACTTCAGTTAATGTTAATCCAACTTTGGTTGCTAATATTACAGCATCAGGAGCAACAACATTTTGTCAGGGTGGCTCAGTGCTTTTAACAGCCAACAGTGCTAGCACTTATTTATGGAGCAATGGCGCTATTACACAAACAATAAATGTTACACAAGCGGGAAGTTATTCTGTACAACTTACCTCTGGTGCAGGTTGCTCAGGTACTTCAAGCATTACAACAATAGTTGTTAATCCTTTACAAAATGTTACATTAAACTCAATTCAAAGTCCGTTATGTGTTAATAATTCAACAGTGGCACTAATAGGTAATCCAGCAGGTGGTGTTTATAGTGGTACTGGTGTAAGCGGTGCAAGTTTTAATCCTACAACTGCTGGTGCAGGTACTTATACAGTTAGTTATAATTATACTGACGTTAATACTTGTTCAGCAACAGCTAGCCAATCAGTTGAGGTAAGCATATGCACAGGCATTGTAGCTATGAATAATGAATCTATATCTATTTATCCTAACCCTGCAACAACTGTCATTAATGTTAAGATGAGCACAGCATTAATAAACAATGCTATCATTGAGTTATATGATGCTACTGGTAAATTAATTAATCAGCAACAAGTAACAAATGAATTTACTTCTCTTAATATAATTGAATTATCAAATGGTATATACACCGTGCGCATAATTACGGATAACGAACAAACAATTAAACGAATAATTAAACAACAGTAAAATCGTATAAATATTTTGTTTTGGTTGAAGCAAGCTGCGTTAGAAATAATGCAGCTTGTTTTTTAAAAAACTGAAGGCTTAGGTTTTAAAATAACACTAATAGGTTTTTAAAATAGAAAGACATGAGAATAAATTATTTGACGCATAATAAAAAAATTTGAGATTTTTTTACAACACAATACTTATTTCCAAATTGTGGAATATTTTTTTTAATCATTCGAGCAGATTATCTAATATTTGTATGTTTAGATAATAAACATACACCATAATTTGCAAGCTCAAATATTGTGGTTGTTTTAATTTCTTGGATAATTAATAACCCTTTTTTAGTTAAAGGTTAAAATAACAAAAACGATTAACGAAACATAAATAACACAACAAAATAAAAACTATGAAAAAACAATTATTCACTTTATTTTTAGCAATCACTGTCGGTTCAGCGTTTGCTCAATTACCTGTTAGTACAAAACGCATTGGTGGTTCATCAAATGTATATAGTGTTTTATTAACTGAAAGTAGAGCGTTGACATATAACGAATCTGTTAATACAGTTGGCATGGCAATGAGAAAACAGCCAGGGTGGACAGGAGTTACTGGTGGTAATTCAGGAACTGTAGCTTATGCTTATAGCACAAATGCTGGTTCAACCTGGGATTCAACAATTGTTGTAGCAAGTTCTACTAATTTAATGCGTTACCCCTGTGGTACAATTTATAATCCTACGGGTAATACAAATCCTGCAAATGCGTATGCTGTAGTTTCTGGTCCTTGGCTATCTGGCGCTGGCTGGCAAGGCAACTTTTTTGCTTCCAAACAATTGTCTTTTCCAGGCAACAACACTTCTGGTTCAGCAATTTTTCCTGATAACTTTAATTTAGCAGCAACACCAGGACAAGTAAAACAAGATTTTACTCGTTGTGATATGCAAGCTACTACTAATGGAAAAGTGCATGTATTAGGTAGATTGTACGGAGATGCAAATGCAACTACTGCAGCAGGTTTAGCATTTAGAGGGGCTTGCTTAAATACAGGAACGTTTAACTCTGGTTCATTTATATGGACAGTAGATTCATTAAAACCAAGTTTTAAATTTGATAATGCTGGGACTCAAAAAGGTTATAGCCAAAGTCATCAAGCTTGGAGCGAAAATGGGCAAATTGGATATGTAATATTTGATGGAGTAGACGCTAATGCAGTTGCAGGCACATCTATGAATACATTTCAACCTTATGTTTATAAAACTACAAACAGTGGTGCTACTTGGTCTCGTTTTGCCCCACTTTTTAATTTCACTTCAATCCCATCTATTAGTGCTAGAACTTTTGCTGCCAGTAATGGTGTAAAAAAACCATTTATTTCTCTTTCTGAAGGTTCCTCAGCTACTGTAGATGCAGCTGGCAACTTACACCTTTTAGCTACTTTTATATCTTCCTATTCTGATAATATTGATAGTTTGGGCTATACTTATAATGTAGACTTTAATACTACTTGGGAATATATTACTGATTTCAACACAACGTCTAATGGACAATGGTGTGCTTTTATAATTGATTCATTGCACACATCAGGACCTACAGCTGCTGAATCAAATTGGACATCAAGTGCTGGTGGTTTAGCTTATGATGCGCGTTTACAAATTTCAAGAACTACAAATGGCATGAAATTGTTTTATAGCTGGGCAGATAGTGATCCTTTAACTACAGGTAATAACATTAATACTCAGCCTAATATTCATATGAAGGCTTATGATTTAGCAACTAATATGATGACAGTAACTAAAGATATGTCTGTAGGCAAAGCTGGCGCTGAAAATAATTCGTATTGGTTTTTAACTTCTCCTATAGTTTCTAGTCCTGCTGCTGGTACTTGGCAAGTCCCTACTATTTATACTGCTAGCGATGATGGTAGTTTAAATGGTGATAACCCCGTGAGTTACTATTATATGAATGATAATACCTTTGCAGCATCTGATTTTAATAATTTATATTTTGTTGGCTGCAATCCTGCTGTTATGGGCATTAATACAAGCCAAGTAAATGTTGCTTGTGCTGGTTTAACTAATGGTTCTGCAACTGCAATCCCAGTTGGAGGAACGGCACCTTATACATATACATGGACAACAGTACCAACTCAACATGGAGCTACTGCTATAAATTTAGGTGCAGGTACATATACGGTAACAGTAAAAGATGCGGCGTTAAATATTTCTCAAGCTATAGTTACGATACAAGTTCAAGCTCCATATATAACGAGTGCTAATAATTTAACAATTAATTCAGGTTCATCAGTTAATTTAGTATTAACTTCAAATGTGCCATCTACATTTAGTTGGTTAGCAGCTAATAATAGTAATGTTACTGGCGAGAGTTTAACTACTCAAACGTTAACTACTATTACTAACACGCTCATAAATACTTCCACTGTATCGCAAATTGTAACATACACTATTATACCAACAGCTACATCGGGTACTTGTGCAGGTACACCACAAATTTTGAGTGTTACGGTTAACCCGCCTATCATTTCTTCTGGTCCTTGCTCTCCAGAATTATTTATTTCTGAATATGTTGAAGGAAGCGGAAATAATAAAGCTATGGAATTTTACAATCCAACAGCTACCTCTATCAGTATGAATAATTACCGTTTAGTTCGCTATGCAAATGGCTCTTCTATTGGCACAGATAGTACTGATTTAGTTGGAACAATAAATTCACATAGTACTTTTGTAATTGCAAATGGCGTTGGTGTTACATCTGGCACTACATCAACATTGCCTGCATGTTCGCCTGTATTACAAGCACTAGCACAACAAATTGATGGAGCTTATCCTGCACCAACATTTTTTAATGGAGACGATGCCGTTGTATTAGTTAGAAAAATCCCTTATGCACGAATTGATATTTTTGGTAAAATTGGTCAACAACCTACTACTGCATGGAGTGATGTATTTCCATATGATGGTACGGTTGGTAATTGGTGGACAAAAGATCATTCCTTACAAAGAAAAGCAACTATTAATCAAGGGGTTATTACAAACCCAACTCTATTTAATGTAACATTAGAATGGGATTCTTTGCCAAATAATAATTTTTCTAACTTAGGAATTCATGCATGTAATTGTACGAACTCAAATGTAGTTCTTACATTCACTACCTCGCAACAAAACGTAACTTGTAATGGATATAATAATGGAGTTGCTTCGGTTACTGTAACTGGTGGCACACCACCATACACATATAGCTGGAATACAAGCCCTGTGCAAACCACACAAACCATTACTGGATTGTCTGCTGGAACATATAACTGTATTGTAAGTGATGCCACTTTAAATACTGCTTCAGCTAGTATAAATATTACAGAACCTGATCCTATATATAATGTTACTGCTAATGTTATAACAAATGGTTCGTGTGTTGGCAATGCTTCAGGAAGTGCACAAGTAAGCACACCTATGGGAGGTACACCTCCATATACATATATTTGGAGTACAAGTCCGCCCCAAACAACACAAACAGTATCTGGGTTAGCAAACGGTACTTACAACGTTTTTGTTTCTGATGCTAATAATTGTCCTGGTGTGCAAACCTCAGTTGTTATTGCGCCTATAAATTCTATTACCCCTCCTTTTTATGACTCTATTCAAGCGGCTTCTTGCAGTATCTCTCATAATGGATCTATAAAATTATATAATGGTAGTATCATACCAATAAATGGTAATCTACCATTTTTTTCGGAATTTTATAATGGCACAGGCAACGATAAGGCGGTAGAAATTTATAATCCAACCAATAATGTAATTGATTTACATTCAATTCCTGTTCCAGGCTTTCCAATCACTGCCGTCGTATCTCTTTTTAATCAAAGTAATGCAACATATACGTTTCCTGTAGGTTCAATAATACAACCATACGGTACCTTTGTGGTTGCTCATCCATTAGCTAATGCCAATATCCTTTTAAAAGCCAATGCTACAACCTCCGTGATTGACGGCACATCACTTACTGGACAAGGCACATCCTCCTTTGGAACGAGTATCATTGATCTTGCGTATATTACCACTGCACAAACTAATCGCAGAAAAGTAACCATTAATGTGCCAAACGCAACCTTAACGCCAACGGAATGGCTTAGCTATCCTTTAACGCTTGCAAACGTAGGCTCTCATGGTACAAGTACAGTATCTACATATTATGAAGCTAATACAATTATACAATGGGATGTAAATGCTAATAATCAAACTGGGCCTTCGGCATTTAATTTAAATCCTGGTACTTATGGCTATACTATTACTGATACTATTACAGGCTGTCAGTATGCTAATCAAGTAATAGTTCCATCATTAGGCTTAGATCAGTTTAATGTTAATTTTAGTGCAACACAAACTTTATTTACAGCACCGCCATTTGTGGCGCAGTTTACAAATACAACTCCAAGCTTATCTAATTATAATTTTGTTTGGGATTTTGGCGATGGCGTTACTCTTAGTTCAAATAACGCATCTGTTTTTCATCAATATCAATATAATGGTTTGTACACTGTAAAATTAATTGCTACTGCTATTAGCACATTGTGTAAAGATACAATGATAAAAACAGATTATATTTATTGTACAGGAGGTGTGTCTTGTAATCTTACTGCAACTATTACAGCGCCAGCAAATACTAATGTTTGCGCAGGCGATAGTATTTTATTAACTTGCACAAATAGTGGAAGCCTTACCTATCAATGGTATTTAAATGGAACGGCAATTAGCGCTGCTGTTGCTAATACCTATTATGCAACTCAAAGCGGAAATTATCAAGTAGCAGTTACTAATTCGGTGTGTAGTGATTTTTCAAATCAAGTAACCCTCACGTTTAATGCACTGCCACAAGCGCCGGTTGTAACGTCAACAGGTAATGTTACTCAGTGTTTAGGTGGCACGGTTGTATTAAATGCATCTCCGGGTTATTCAAGTTATTTATGGTCTAATGGCGCAACAAGTCAATCCATTACAGTTTCTGGTTCGGGTATATATAGTGTTACAGGAAATAATTCATTCGGATGTGGAACAGCATCGTTGCCTTACTCACTCAATTTTTCTGCTGCTCCAGCCACTCCTATTTGTTTAGTAACGGTTGATACAACATCACTTTACAATCAAGTAATTTGGGATAAGCCTGTAACAGCAGCAATTGATAGTTTTAGAATATATAGAGAAACAATGACAAATGTTTTTTCTTATTTGAATTCTGTTGCATTTACCTCTTTAAGTATTTATAATGATTATGCTGCCAACCCAAACGTAACGTCTTATAAGTATAAAATATCTGCTGTAGATACTTGTGGTAACGAAACGTTATTAAGCAATTATCATAATACGATTCATTTACAATTTTTAGGATCGGGTAATTTACAGTGGACTGTTTATACTATCGAAAATGAATTAAACCCTGTATCATATTATAAGGTATTGAGAGATGATAATAGCACTGGTAATTTTTTACCAATTAGTTCAACCATACCGGGAGGCAATAGCACGTATACCGATATAAATTGGGCATCTTATCCAAATGCAGCTTATAGAGTAGATGTAGTTTGGAACAGAACCTGTGTGCCCGCTAAATTAACAAGTACGTCTAAATCCATATCAAGATCTAATGTTAAACATGTGCAAGCAAATAGTATAAGCAATTTAGATTTAAGCAAGTTAGTATCTATTTATCCTAACCCTGCAAGTAATATTATTAATGTAAATATGAACACTACATTAATAAACAATGCCATTATTGAGTTATATGATGCTACCGGTAAATTACTTACTCAGCAAAAAGTAACAAATGAATTTACTTCGCTTAATATAAATGGTTTATCAAATGGCATATACACCGTGCGCATAATTACCGATAACGAACAAACAATTAAACGAATAGTAAAACAACAGTAAAATCGAATAAATATTTTGTTTTGGTTGAAGCAAGCTGCGTTAGAAATAATGCAGCTTGTTTTTTTTAGAGAGTTCATATCGATTTACTTTATCACTTCGAAGTGCAAGGAACGAGCTTATCGGAGAAGGACTTTGTTAATGTGTTCTCGATACAAAAATTCAAAGAGGCAGAATTTTTTTACTCGAACTGACAATGTAATTTTACGTTTCAGTTACTTATTATGATATAAAAAGTAAATGGTTTTTTTAAGCCGTCATCGGAACATCCATTAATAATATTTCGGCGCCAGCACTCATGGCAACAAGTTTTATTTTATCTGTATCCCAAATGCCTATGCCATCACGTTCATTCAAGAGTTGTTCATCAATCATCATGTCTCCTTTAATAACAAAGGCATATACTCCATTTCCTTTTCTTTTAAGGGTGTATTCAGTTGTAAAATCTTTATCAAAAGTTCCTAAATGAAACCATGCATCTTGATGTATCCAAACACCTGCATCGTCTTTATTTGGAGATAGAATTTGTTGTAAATGATTATGACGATCTTCTAATTTCAATGTAATTTGATCATAGCGAGGTGTTACATCTTTTTTATTAGGGAATACCCAAATTTGTAAAAACTTAGTGAGCTTATCTGCATTTTTATTATACTCACTATGATAAATTCCTGTTCCAGCACTCATTACTTGTATGTCGCCATTTTTAATAACAGTTACATTATTCATACTGTCTTTATGTTCTAAATCGCCTTCTAATGGAATTGAAATAATTTCCATATTGTCGTGAGGATGTGTGCCGAATCCCATGCCAGGATCAACTCTATCGTCGTTCAACACTCTTAATACACCAAAGTGCATTCTGTCTGGATTATAATAATTTGCAAAGCTAAAGGTGTGATGGCTGTCTAACCAACCATGGTTAGCGTGCCCTCGTGTGTCTGATTTATGTAATACGGTGTTTGCCATAATGTTGGTTTTTGGGTTTGGTAAATGGTTAAATCCTAATGGTTCAAGTTCAGTTAATTCTTCAATGTTGTTTTTTATAACATCGCCTAAGGCTGCCGTGGTAATAAACATGCCCGTGCCTAGTAGTCCTTTTTTAAGAAAATCTTTTCTGTCCATGTGATTTAATTATAAAATTAGTATTACAAAGTTACATCAATTTATAAATAAAAACATGAAACTATTTAAGATATGAGCCTCATGCCTAAGGCTTCAAAAAAGTCAACACATCCTAGTTGATGGTGCTATTTTAGTTTTTTCTTTTTGTAATTATCTTGTAAAAGGCCTTCCTTTTTGTATATAATTTGTAGAAATGAAAATAAATGATAGAAATTAGATGAGTGGTCTTGTTATTTCATATTTAATCATTTAGTTTAGATTTATTAAAAACTATGATATATGAAATAGCCATGTTTGCCGAAACACAAACACCAATTATTAAACTGGCTATACCATATGGTAAATAAAAAACAATAATTTAGAAATATGAAATAGCCATGTTTGCCGAAACACAAACACCAATTATTAAACTGGCTATACCATATGACAAAAAAAACAATAATTTAAACATATGAAAAAAACAATCTACACTATTTTCGCTTCTTGTATTTGCTCGCTGTTTTTCGCGCAACAAAATGCATTACAATTAATTGGCGCTCACGTCGATTTCATTTCAAACATTACTAATTTGCCACTACAGGTTAGTTTTGACGAGACTAAACATTTATCCGATGTTCAATTTTTGGATTGGATGAATAAGGAATTAATTAAAGATAATAATATTTCATTCAAATCTATTAATAGATCTAACGATCTATTGGGCTTTAACCATAATCGTTTGCAAGAGTTTTATAAAGAGTATGCTATTGATGGCGCTGTTATTTTGTCGCATAGTAAGAACAATGAAGTGAAGTCGTTTAATGGTGATTGGTTCAAGGATATAAAAGTTTCGAACGCTATTTCTATTTCCGAAAAACAAGCTTTACAATATGCCTTAACGAAGGTGAATGCAAAAAAATATAAGTGGAATAATAAATTAGAAGAAGCTCATATGAAAGAGGTGCTTCATAATCCTAACTTTTCATACGCACCAATAGGCGAATTATGTATTGTTACAACAACAGATGAATTGCATAAAACAACAACCTATCAATTTGCCTATAAATTCAATATTTACGCCGAAGAGCCTTTATATAGAGCTTATGTGTATGTAGATGCTGCTTCTGGTAAAATCATTAAAGAACAAAATTTAATTTGTACAGTAGATGCTGTTGGATCAGCAAATACAAAATATAGTGGTACAAAACCTATCACTACTGATAGCTATGCTAGTGGATTTAGATTAAGAGAAACAGGTCGCGGCGGTGGAATTGAAACCTACAATATGAGTAATACTCAAACATACGGCACTACCGATTTTACAAACCCTACTAATACTTGGACAATTACTACTTCTAATCAAGCTGCTGAAGACGCTCATTTTGGAGCAGAAGCAACTTATGATTATTATTTACAAACATATAATAGAAACAGTATTGATGGTAATGGCTACAAATTATTAAGCTATGTGCATTACTCTACTAATTATGTCAATGCATTTTGGGACGGCTCACGCATGACTTATGGTGATGGAAGCACAGCTCAAGGATTTAATATTATGACTGCACTTGATGTTTGCGGACATGAGATAACACATGGCGTAGTTGAAAATACAGCCAATTTAGGTAATGGTGAGGCGGGTGCATTAAACGAAGCGTTTGCTGATATATTTGGCACCTGTGTTGAGTGGTTTGCTCGCCCAACACAACACGATTGGTTAATGGGATTGGATATTTCAACAAATGGAACAGCAATTAGAAATATGTCAAATCCTAATGCTCTGCAACAACCCGATACCTATCAAGGAACTTATTGGGATCCAAATGGAGAGGTGCATACAAATGACGGCCCTTGTATTTACTGGTTTTATTTGTTATCAGTTGGTGGCACCGGAACTAATGATAATGGTAATGCCTATAACGTGTCAGCTATTACAATGGCAAAAGCTTCTGCAATTGCTTATCGAGCGCTTACAACGTACATGACACCAAGTACAAATTACGCAAACGTTAGAAATTATACCATACAAGCAGCCAAAGATTTATATGGAGCCTGCTCTAATGAAGTGATACAAACAACTAACGCATGGTATGCTGTAGGTGTTGGTAGCGTATATGCCTCTGGAATTATTGCTCCAAATTTTATAGCAAGTCAAGTTTCTTCTTGTAGTTTGCCTGCAGCTATTAATTTCAATAATACTACTGCTGCCGGTCAAACTTTCAAATGGACTTTTGGAGATGGCTCAATAAGCACTAATACCAATCCTTCTCATACATATACGGCTAATGGAACGTATGCTGTTAAATTAGTTGCTACTGGTTGCACTGTTGGTTCTAAAGATTCTATTTTAAAAACAAGTTATATTACTATTAGTGCGCCTTCATCTCCAGCGGCAAACGACATCACTATTTGCTCTAATACTTCAACGTCTTTAACAGCTTCGGGTAGTGGTGTTATTAATTGGTATAATGCTGCAAGTGGCGGAACTTTGTTAGCTACAGGAAATAATTTTGGAACGCCTATTCTTACTTCAAACACTACCTATTATGCTGTGAATAGTGTTTCTAATACACCTATTTATGGCGGACCAGCAACCAATACAGTTTTTGGAGGAGGTTCTAATTTTAATGCAAATGCTGATCGCTATTTAATATTTGATGTGTTACAAGCTTGTACTTTAAAATCAGTTAAAGTGGTTTCAAATTCTGCTGGTAACCGTTTTATTGAATTGCGTGATGCAGCAGGAACCGTGCTTCAAACAGCTACAGTTAATATTGCGGCTGGAACACAAACTGTTACTTTGAACTTCAATTTAACACCCGGCACAGGTTATCAATTAGGTAATACATTTGGAACACTCGTTGATATGTATAGAAATAATACAGGTTCTGGTTATCCTTATAATGTAGGAGGCCTTGTGTCTATTACCGCAGCTGATGCCGGAAGTACTTATTATTATTATTATTATAATTGGAAAGTGCAGCAATTAGATTGTCAAAGCCCTGCTACTCCAGTTACGGCAAGTGTTAGTATATGTACTGGATTGAATACAGGAGCTGCTGAAAATGGTATTCAATTGTATCCAAATCCAGCGGCAGATCAATTAACATTTACAATTTCGTCAGATTTATTAGTTACGACTAAGTCTATTGAAATTTATGATGCCATCGGAAAACAAGTGAAGGTCGTTGCTGTTACAACAGAACAAACAGCAGTTAACGTTGCAGATTTAGCAAGAGGTGTTTATACGTGTCGTTTCATTAATACGTCTAACCAAACGATAGTCAAACGTTTTGTGAAAGAGTAAGGTTTAGATTAATATTTATTATAAATCACTGCATACATTAGTAATAGTGCGGTTGGTTTTGGCGAAACGGAGCGAAATACGCTATTTATTGCAATAAGAGCGAAGGCTTTTGAGGGCATAAATAGTGGATTTGGCGTTTCGCCTTGACTTTAGTTTCTTTTGGTCAAGCAAAAGAAAAATCAAAAAACTTTTTAGAAAACTCTAAAATAGGCTCGTTTTTTTTAGCTAAGCATTTGTTGTATCTTTGCTGCTCACAAAATAAGTTATATGATTAAGCCAATAAAATTAATTGAAGTAAAAAGTGAAATAGGTGCTGGTACCAGAGGTTCCAGTATGGGAGTTGATGCTATTAAAATTGCTGCCTTAGATTTTGGAAGCAATTTCTTTAAGAAATTTAAAGCTGTTGAGGTACAAAACGAAAACCATTTATTACTAGAACCTGTTGTGAACGATTATGCAAAGCGTGTTAAAGGTATTTATGCCTTAAACGAACGTTTAGCAAACGAAATAAAAAAGACTTTATTAAAAGAAGAAGTTCCTATTGTATTAGCTGGCGATCATAGCTCTGCATTAGGTACGATTAGCGGTATTAAAATGGCTTATCCAACTAAACGTATTGGTGTTATTTGGATTGATGCACATGCCGATTTACATACTCCTTATACAACGCCAAGCGGTAATATGCATGGTATGCCAATTGCCTGCGTATTAGGCGAAGACAATAAAGAGCGTCAACAAAATAAACCAGATGATGAAACGATTGAGTACTGGGAAAAATTAAAAAGCTTAGGTGGTATTACACCTAAAATCAATTACAACGACTTGGTGTATATTGCTCTTCGTGATTTTGAACCTCAAGAAGAATTTTTAATCAAGAAAAATAAAGTACGCGTATTTAACTTACAAGAGATTCGTAAAAAAGCGGTTGAGCGTGTAGCTATTGAGTCCTTAAATTACTTAGATCACTGTGATATTATTTACGTTAGTTTTGATGTGGATAGTATGGATAGCCGTATCAGCAGTGGCACTGGAACGCCTGTTCCTAATGGCATCACAGAGAAAGAAGCAGGGAATTTAATTTATTATATCATGCGTTCTAAAAAAATTGTATGTTTTGAAATGGTAGAAATTAACCCAACGCTTGATAAAGAAAATTTAATGGCGGAGAATGCGTTTGAGATTTTGCAAAAAGCAACGAACCAATTAAATAACGATTTTTAAAACAATGTACCAGGTACTTTTTACATTGTAAATGAAATCACTTCAATCTATAAACTTTTATTTTATCAAATATAAATGGCGCTTGCTTTTAGGCGCCTTATTTGTAGTGCTCTCCAGCGTGTTTTCTATTTACCAAGGTAAGGTAGTAGGAGATGCAACCAATCAAATTGTTGCTTTAATTTCCAAACACGAAACCATTGAACGCAGTGTTTTCATAACTTTTGGTATCACTCTTTTAGGATTAGCTTTAGCCAGTGGTTTCTTTTTATTTTTAATGAGACAAACATTAATTGTGATGAGTCGCCTCATTGAGTACGATCAAAAAAATGAAATGTACACGCATTACCAAACATTAGATGCTGCCTTTTATAAAAACAACAGCACAGGTGATTTAATGAATCGTATTAGCGAAGATGTAGGTAAGGTGCGCATGTACACAGGGCCTGCTATTATGTATATCATTAATACGTTTACTACGGTTGTTATAGCGCTGCTCTTTATGATCAATATCAATTGGAAATTAACGTTGCTGGTATTCGCACCACTGCCTATACTAGCCTTTATTATATATAGAGTATCTGATTTGATAAACAAGCGCAGTACTATTGTTCAAGAGGAATTATCTAAACTGACCTCTCATACACAAGAAACATTTTCTGCAATACGTGTAATAAAAGCATATGCTCGCGAAACCCATTACGTGAATGAATTAGAAACGTTGAATACGAATTACAAAACACAAAGCTTGCGTTTAACATTGGTAGAGGCTTTATTTCATCCAGTAATGGTATTAATGATTGGTTTGAGTGTGATTGCCACTGTATGGTTTGGTGGTAGATTAGTGATTGGCGATGTTGTTGAACCAGGAGATATTACCGCGTTCATTACTTTCGTTTATAAACTCACTTGGCCTTTTGCTTCTTTAGGTTGGGTAACATCGCTTATTCAACGTGCATCGGCATCACAAACACGTATTGATGAATTTTTAAATACGAAGTCGACGATTATTAATACACCTGAAGTGAATACACCTATCATTGGCAACATTGAATTTAACGATGTTTCGTTTACATACAGTGATAGTGGTATTCAAGCTTTATCACACTTTAATTTGAAAATTGAAAAAGGGAAAACGGTTGGCATCAAAGGACAAATAGGTACAGGTAAATCTACCATCGCTAATTTAATAACACGTATGTATGATGTGACTTCCGGAAATATTTTAATAGACGGTATCTCCATCAAAAAACAAGATATGTATGCGTTGAGACAAAGCATTGGTTATGTGCCACAAGAAGTATTTTTATTTTCTGATACCATCAAAAACAACATTGCTTTTTCTACGAACCATCAATATACGGATGAAGAAATAAAACAAGCCGCTAAAGATGCTGGCGTGTATGATAACATCATGGCATTTCCTGATCAGTTTGAAACCGTTGTAGGCGAGCGTGGCATCACCTTATCCGGTGGGCAAAAGCAGCGTATCTCTATTGCGCGTGCGATTATTTCTAAACCACAAATTTTAATTTTTGATGATTGTTTATCTGCGGTGGATGTAGAAACGGAAGAATTGATTTTAAATAATTTGAAATCAATTATGAAAGATAAAACAACGATTATTATTTCTCATCGCGATTCGGCATTGCGCTATGCAGATTCGATTATAGAGTTAGGGGCTTAGTTATTTAAATTCTCTGTGCCTCAGCGCTTAAAGTCCTTACAACACAGAGTTTAAGAGTTTTCTGAGTTCACGGAGAGGATTTGATGATACAAAAATCAAACAAAACTTTCAACAACTAAAAGCTAAAACCTCCATTTCTCTGCATATTTTTGACTAGTCACGCCAAAGTGTGATTGTTTCTTTTTCATCTATGGAAAAAGATAGAAACAAAAATAATTCAATAAATATTTACTATAGCCCATCTTATTTACTAAAATCCAAACCATCCTGGCTGCCTTCTTGCCCCATACCTTTCATTTGCTTGCCGCGCTTAAAGATAGACGCATCCATTTTACCAAATAAATACGTTACCGTAAATCTAAAGTAACGCGTTTCCCTTCGGCGAGATAGATCCTGAATATAATAAGGTGTTTCGTAATGTGTGCCCATAATACGAGTATTAAATGCATCGCTCAAGGTTGCATTAAAGATCCACTTCGTGCCAATCATTTTATTCAACGATACATCCATCGAGTATATAGGTTTAGCATATCCTAATAATAAAATTTTAGGTGATTCGTAATTTCCATTGACTTGTAATGTGAAGTTTTTAGGTAATTTATAAGACAGTGTCGCTTTGGCGTTATATGCATAACCCTCTGCCTTTACTTCAGGTTGACCTTGTACAACCATTCCCTTGATATAAATATAAAAGGCATTAGCGTTTAAGGTCATATCTAAGTCTTTGAACAAGGTTAATTTTAATGTATTTTCTATGCCATAACGAATGCTGTTATTTCCATTAACAGTTGTATTGATTAATACAGTTGATTCACCTGGATTTGGGCTATAGTATGCCACTTCAGTAATAGGTTGTTCTTCATATCTGAAATAACCAGAACTTAAGAAACTACCTTTCGTAAATATTTTATTGTAGTTTAATTCGGCAATGTTTTTAAACTCAGGCTTTAATTGCGGATTTCCAATTCGTCTGTTTTGATTATCTGCAAACATGACAAAAGGCATCAACTGAAAAAAGTTAGGGCGAGTAATTTTTCTACTGAAATTTAATTGCCACTCTTGATTGTTTTTTGCTTTTTTAGAAAAATAAATAGCAGGGAATAATGATTTTAAAAGATCATCTCCCGTAGAAGGATAGTTGTATGAAAATTCTAAATTTTTATCGTTTATTTTTCCTTTGTAATAAGATTGTTCAAAACGCAGACCAGCTTGATATCCTATATTCCAAAAGGTTTTTGCAGAGTAGTTAACGTAGGCTGCATTAACCATATCTGTAATAGTATAGTTATTACTCATATTTGGATCATTAACAAAATTATCTTGATTTAACGCAGCATTTGACGTGGAATTATGGCTATTTGTTGTTTTATAAAATCCTTTTAAACCTAATTCTAATTTTTTAGTTTCAGATATGGGATTCACATAATCGGCTTGAAACACAAATTGATCAGAAATAGTTCCTCCATCATTTTTTTGAAATGCAGATGGGATATAATTATTATCGTAATAAGTTGAAAATAGATAACCGTTTTTTGCATTTGTATAATTATGATTAATATCAAAGGTTAATTCTTTACCAATTTTAGGAAAGGTTTTTTTATAAAGTATCTGCGTATTATAATTTTGAAATTTAGCCTGCTGATTATTGATTCTATTTCCAGAAATACCGATAGATCCATAATCCACGATATAGTTTTGCATGTCGTTGGTATTAAACTGCCCACCAACAATCATTTCGCTTAAGGTAATTGTATTTCTATTGTTGATGTTATAGTCAACACCTATTTTGCCAAAATTAAATTGGTTAAACATACGCGCAATATTGTTTTGATTAAATGATCCAGTTACTTGCCCTGTAGTATCATTTAACTGTGTGCGGTTTGTATAACCATTGTTATTGTTAAATCCTTGGTTGTATGAATACATTAAGGATACATTCCATGGTCCACCTTTTAAATTCAGATTTCCCATGCCGCCATATCTATCGCCAGTTCCAACATACGCCATTAACATCCCATTATATCCGGGTTTGGCATTACGTTTCATTACGATATTTAAAATACCACCCGTAGCGCTTGCATCAAATTTTACGGAAGGATTCGTAATTACTTCAACACGTTCAATTTGATCTGCCGGAATTTGTTGTAATGTTAAGGTTGTCGGTCTTCCATCTACAAAAATGGTTGGTGATTGATTTCGTAATTGTGCATTACCGTCTGCATCAACTGTTACGCCCGGAACGTTTTTCATCACGTCAACTGCAGTTCCGCCTTTTACTGATAAATCTTTATCAACGTTATAGGTTCTTCTATCAATAGATAAGGTAACAGTACTTTTTTCGGCAGAAACTTCCACTTCACTTAATTGAGCTTCATCTACACTCAATTTAATATCCCCCAAATCTTGGTCAACTTTATCAGGTGGAACGATATATACTTTTTGTAAATAGTCTTTATACCCAATAAATTTAACCTTTACGCGTACTTGTCCAAAAGAAGGTAAACCGTCTACTGAGAAGTCACCATTAGATTTCACTAGCGTTCCACCCAACAAACTATCTTTATTGAACCATAATACTTGAATAGACGCAAACTCTATAGGCAGGTTAGTTTTAGAATCAAGCACTTTGCCAAATACTCTACCCATTTTAGGGTCTTTCATGCCTTTCATATTCATGCCTCCCATGCCACCTGGCATTTGAGCATGAGAAGTGAATGCAATTATAGTAAGTAAAAATAATAAGGTTGTTTTCATTTAAATATATTTAAAGTTTAAAGATAAACCGTTTATCTTTTGTTGTCTAACAATTTATATGAACGGTAGTTTAAGGGGATGTAAAAAATTTGTATAAATTTCATTAACAATTTCTTAATAAAAATCATCTTAAAACCCTTTAAAAATGGCTAAAAATTCTACATTTGTGTATGAGCACATTGAAAAAGTTTTTCAAATCAGAGTATGTATCTTTATTAAATCACTTATCGGATAATGAAGTTGGTTTATATGGTGTATTGAGTTCTCAGGGAATGATAAAATACATGAGCGATACTTTTGAAAATATACATGGTAGCTCACAAACAGCCTATACTGAAAATAAATTAAGTACAGGAATTTATATTGTAGAATGTGAAGTGAATCAACTTCCAATTAGAAAAAATAGTAATTAATAAAAATGAACGATAACACAGATAATTTAATATTTGGCACACGTGCCGTGATTGAAGCAGTAAATGCAGGGAAAGAAATTGATAAAATCATAATACAAAAAGGATTATCTAATCAATTGTATTCCGAATTACGCAAGGCAATTAAGGATCTTGACATTCCAATTCAAATAGTACCACCCGAAAAAATAAATCGCATCACGTCCAAAAACCATCAGGGTGTTTTGGCATTTATTGCACAAGTAACCTATTATGAAGTCGAGGATTTATTAGCAACTGTTTTTGAAAAAGGTAAA
Source organism: uncultured Bacteroidota bacterium (assembly GCA_903834765.1). GTDB lineage: Bacteria > Bacteroidota > Bacteroidia > B-17B0 > Aurantibacillaceae > UBA4416. The sequence goes on along the minus strand of CAILKE010000053.1, from coordinate 62,753 downwards.
ACGCCTTTGGTGTTGATTTTAGATAGAGTAACTGATGTTCGAAATTTCGGTGCTATTGCTCGTAGTGCTGATTGTTCGGGTGTTGATTTCATTATCATTCCAAGCAGAGGTGCAGCACAAATTAATGCAGATGCTGTTAAAACCAGTGCTGGCGCATTAAACCGAATGAAGGTGTGTAGAGTAGATAATTTAAAAAGTACAATTGATTATTTGAAAGAATATGGTTTACAAATCGTATCCTGTCACGAAAAAACAGAGAGCTACTACTTTAATGCTGATTTAACAAAGCCTACAGCTATTATTATGGGCTCAGAAGAAAATGGAATTTCTAATGAATATTTGAAACGTAGTGATATGCAAGTGAAAATTCCTATGGTTGGAAACATAGCATCATTAAATGTATCAGTTGCAGCGGGCATTATTTTATTTGAAGCTGTGAGACAGAGGCTTTAAGGGATTGAAGCGATAGAAAGGACTTAGGAGACAAAAGGGACAACGGGATGCAAGATGAAAGACAAAAGAGATATAAGATACAAGACAATGCAAAATAATAGTAATGTTATAATAAAAATATAAATCTGCGAAAATCTGCTTTATCTGCGGGCTTAACTAATGAAAACGATTGAAGATATAATTGAACGCGAACTTATTAAAGAATGTAAGTTTAAAACAGCTCGCTCCGGCGGTGCTGGTGGACAAAACGTGAATAAAGTTGAAACAAAAGTTGAACTATGGTTTAATATTTCTGAATCAGAAAAATTAACTGATGCTGAAAAAGAAATACTTTTAATGAATTTAGCATCGAAGCTAGAGAAGGATAGCATCATACATTTACAAGAGCAAACAGATAGAACACAATTAAAAAATAAAGAACTTCTTAAGTTGAAATTTTATAAATTGTTGCTTTCTGGTTTTAAAATTACAAAACCTCGTAAGCCAACAAAAATAAGCAAAGCCACTAAGGCAAAGCGATTGAATAGTAAAAAGATTAAGGGAGAAATTAAACAATTAAGAAAAAAGATAATTTAGAACATGCCAAAAATATTAATCATAGATGATGAAAAGGCTATTCGCCGAAGTATCCGCGAAATTTTGGAGTTTGAAAAATACACTATTGATGAAGCAGAAGATGGTCAACAAGGCTTAGATATGGCTTTAAAAGGAGGCTATGATGTAATTTTAAGTGATATTAAAATGCCAAAATTAGATGGTACTGAATTGCTTCATAAATTAATTGCTCATGGAACGGACGCTTCATTGATCATGATGAGTGGACATGGTAATATAGAAACAGCTGTAGATGCAGTAAAAAAAGGCGCATTCGATTATTTGGCAAAACCAATTGATTTGAATCGTTTGTTAATAGCCATTAGAAATGCATTAGATAAAACATCCTTAGTAACCGAAACAAAAATTCTGAAAAAGAAAATTAATAAAGGTTACGAAATGATTGGCCAATCAAAAGCTTTAGATGCTATAAGAGAGATGATTGATAAAGTGGCGCCTACTGACGCGCGTGTCCTTATTACCGGCGGTAACGGCAGCGGCAAAGAATTGGTAGCGCGCGAAATTCATAATAAAAGTCATCGCTCGCAGGCGCCATTAATAGAAGTTAATTGTGCGGCTATTCCTAGTGAATTAATAGAAAGCGAATTGTTTGGGCACGAAAAAGGCGCATTTACAAGTGCTATCGCAACACGTAAAGGTAAATTTGAATTAGCGGAAGGCGGTACTATTTTTTTAGATGAAATTGGAGACATGTCTCTTTCAGCTCAGGCAAAGGTTTTGCGGGCATTACAAGAAAATAAAATTACGCGTGTAGGTGGTGATAAAGAAATAAAAGTGGATGTGCGAATTTTAGCAGCCACTAATAAAGATTTGAAAAAACAAATTGCTAACGGAGAATTTCGTGAAGATTTGTTCCATCGTTTGAGCGTGATTCCTATCACTGTGCCATCATTGAATGATCGTAAAGAAGATATTCCGTTGTTAGCAGAACATTTTTTGAAATTGATTTGCGATGATAACGGAATGCCTCTAAAGACAATATCTAAAGACGGTATCAAAGAATTACAAAAGAAAGATTGGACAGGAAATATCCGTGAATTTAGAAACGTGATTGAACGATTGATTATTTTATGTGGGAAAGAAATCACAGATAAAGACGTGAAACAATTTGCTTAATGAAGTTATTTGTTGTTTGTTTTAAGTTGTTTGAAAAATCAATTTTAATGAGCAACAGATTAATTGTTTTAACGAGTGAATCAAATATAAATAGTCAAACAACCAATAACCAAACTCAAACAACTAAATGAAATGAGTAAAACAACTGAAGCAGATTCATATTATAATAACCTCGAAAACATGAGTGTTTCTGAGCTATTACAGAACATGAATACCGAAGATAAAACAGTTCCACTCGCTGTTGAAAAAGCTATTCCTCAAATTGAAAAATTAGTTGCGCGTGTTGTCGAAAAAATGCAACAAGGTGGACGTTTATTTTATTTAGGAGCAGGCACAAGCGGTCGATTAGGAATAGTTGATGCTAGCGAATGCCCACCAACATACGGAATAGAGCAGGGGATAGTAGTAGGCTTAATAGCAGGTGGAGATACTGCCATCCGTAAAGCCGTTGAATTTGCAGAAGATGATATTACGCAAGGTTGGAAAGACTTACAAGAATATCATATCAATGCTAATGATGTGGTTGTTGGTATTGCCGCCTCTGGCTCTACGCCATATGTGATAGGTGCTTTAGAGGCCTGTAATAAAAGTAATATTACAACAGGTTGTATTGTTTGTAACAATCATTCGGGCGTTGCAGCAGTGTCTAAATTTCCTGTTGAGGTCGTTGTTGGTCCTGAGTTTGTGACAGGTTCTACGCGCATGAAATCAGGCACTGCTCAAAAATTAGTATTGAACATGCTGAGCACATCATTGATGATAAAGCTAGGCCGCGTCAAAGGAAATAAAATGATAGACATGCAATTAAGTAATGATAAGCTAGTTGATAGAGGTACGCGCATGATTATGAAAAATACTGGTTTAGAAAATTACGAAGAGGTGAAAGCTTTATTATTAAAATATGGCAGTGTTCGCAAAGCCACTGATAGTTTGAAAAACAAATGATAGAACAAAAAAACAATCCTTTACACGGCAAAACATTGCAAGCTATTTTAGAAGAATTGCTTGTTCATTATCGTTGGGACGGCTTGGCCTATCATATTGATATCAATTGTTTCAAAGAAAATCCGAGTATCAAATCGAGTTTAACGTTTTTACGAAAAACACCTTGGGCGCGCAAAAAGGTAGAAGACTTGTATTTACAATTTGTAGAATCGCATTAATCTGTTTTGCATTTTTATAATGTTACCACAACAACGTTTTTTCATTTATTATTTGATAATCATTAACGTGATTGCTTATTTAGCTATGTGGTATGATAAATACCATGCTATTAAGAAACGACAACGTATTTCCGAAAACAAATTATTTCTATTGGCTTTACTCTTAGGTTCAATAGGCATCTTCGCAGGGATGAAAGCTCCTATATATCATAAAGCCGCCAAGCCTTTATTTAAATTTGGTATTCCGATACTTATTGTTTTAAATGTAGTAGTTGTATACTTCGTTTTTAGAAAATAAAAAAAGGAGAGATCTTATATCTCTCCTTATAATTATAAAAATAATGAATTTAGATTTTAATTTATCATTTCAACGCTGCGTTTTATAAACTTAGTTAACTCCTCGCCTTTCAATAAACCTTGTGATAATAAGGCTAAATCAGCTGCTTGTTTGGCTAATTGAGATTGTACAGTAGAATCTTTTTCTGCTAATATTTTTCCAATTAACGGATGGTTTGCGTTCACTACTAAATTATACATATCAGGCATAGCACCATAAAAGTTCATACCGCCTCCGCCTCCCATGGCTTGCATATCTTTCATACGACGCATAAACTCAGGGCGTGTGATTAACATAGGAGAATCTGTTTCGCTTAAACTTTCAAATGTTACGGTGTATTTTTCTTTGGCAACAACACCTTCTACAATTGGTTTTAAAGCTGTTTGCTCTTCTTCCGATAATTTACTTGGTTGAGCATCTTCTTTCTTAATTAATTTTTCAACGGTATCAGCATCAACACGTACAAATTGTGTGTTGTTTAATTTGCTTTCCAAATGATTAATTAAATGTGCATCTAACGGCGAATCCATTAATAATACATCGTATCCACGAGACTTAGCCGCATCAATATAGGTATGTTGCTCATCCATATTAGTAGCATATAAATAAACTACTTTATTGTCTTTATCAGTTTGATTAGCTTTTACATGCGCTTCGTATTCCTCTAATGTAAAGGCTTTTGCGTCCGTATTTTTCACTAAAGCAAATTTTGAGGCTTTGTCATAAAACTTGTCATCGCTGATCATACCATATTGAACAAATATTTTGATATCATCCCATTTCGCTTCAAAATCAGGACGGTCTTTTTTAAAGATTTCCTCTAATTTATCTGCTACTTTTTTAGTAATGTGCGCTGATATTTTTTTGACGTTACTGTCAGCTTGCAAATAGCTACGACTCACGTTTAACGGAATATCCGGACTATCAATCACACCGCGTAACATGGTTAAAAAATCAGGTACAATATTTTCTACATTATCAGTTACAAACACTTGATTACTGTATAATTGTATACGGTCTTTCGGCGCTTCAAACTTGTTAGATAATTTTGGAAAATATAAAATACCCGTTAAGTTAAAAGGATAATCTACATTTAAATGGATATGAAATAAAGGCTCTTCAAATTGCATTGGATACAACTCACGGTAAAATGCCTTGTAATCTTCGTCTTTTAAATCAATTGGTTTTTTGATCCAAGCTGGTATTGGGTTATTGATAATGTTTTCAACTTGAATTTCATTTTCTTTGTCATTACCTTTTTCGTCTTTTTCACCTGATGGTACCCATTCAGACTTAGTTCCGAAAACAATTTCAACAGGTAAAAATTTACAGTATTTTTTTAATAGACCTTCGATTTTAGAGTTTTCTAAAAACTCTAAACTATCTTCAGCAATGTGTAATACGATTTCAGTTCCACGATCTGTTTTAGTTGTGTTTTCTTCAATTGTATATTCAGGACTTCCATCACATTCCCAACGAACGGCCTTAGAACCTTCTTTGTATGACAATGAGAATATCTCAACACGAGCTGCCACCATAAAGGCAGAGTAAAACCCTAAACCAAAATGACCAATAACAACGTTTTTATCAACCTTATCTTTGTATTTCGTAACGAATTCTTCCGCTCCACTAAAAGCAATTTGAGTAATGTATTTTTCGATTTCCTCAGCAGTCATACCAATACCTTTATCTTTAATGGTAATGGTTTTCGCAGCTTTATCAACTTTCACTTCAATTTTCAAATCACCTAACTCTCCTTTGGCTTCGCCCATGGATGTTAACGCTTTTAATTTTTGAGTAGCATCAGTTGCATTACTTACTAATTCACGTAAAAAAATTTCGTTATCAGAATAAAGAAACTTTTTAATAATTGGGAAAATGTTTTCGGTTTGTACATTAATTTTTCCGGTGCTCATGTTTTTAAAATATTTAGGTTTGTTTAATAATATAAATTTTTTCCGCACTTCTTAGTCAAAGGTTGTACCAAGAGAGAAAAAGTGACAAAATGACAAGGCTATAAGTAAAAAATAACTTATAATTTCATGTTATGTAAAACAACTCAGGTTAAACCTTCACCAAATTTAGTATTATTTTAGTGTTTATATTATTGACTAAGAGGAGTAACACTAACTGGTGCAGTTTCTTGTTTTTTACCATTTAAAACAAACTTGAAACTAAATTGAAACACCATGCTATTACCTTTGTTAATGGTATTAATACTTTGTGTACCGTAATTAGCATTATTTTTTTTTATAGTAGGTATGAGCGAATTACTGTATCTAAAACAAAAATAAATATTTTTTGTGAAGTTATAATCCAAGCCCAAAAGAGCACTTACATCGTTGTAATTATAATATTGACTTGCAGATGCTAAGTTGTAATTAGTGCCTCCAACAACCTCATTATACACCATTCTTCCATAAGATAAACCAAACTCTATATCTAATTTATTGATGCGTTTTTGTTTCCAAGTAAAATAAATTTGACGTTTTATTAAAATTGGAATTTCTACATAGCCGAGTGCAATCTTAAAATACCCGTTATTCAAGGAATCCGGAGGTTGTAGACTTCCTTTTTGTATGTAATTGATTTCTAATTGTAATATTGATTTTTTTGTAAGCTGAGTATTTACAAGTGCGCCAGCAGTAAATCCTACTTTATGAAAGTCGTTATCAGCATCACGTGTATCAGCTCCGTCAATGTCGCTTACTGTTAATCCTGCAGAAAAGCCAGCATTAAACTTTTGTGAATAATAATTAGTAAAGCAAAATAATAGTGTAATACTTAAAATATATCTAATGAATTTCATATTTTTTTTATAGCCTTTAAAATCAGAGATAAAATTACATTAAAAAAACATCTCAATGTCCATTACTTTATTTTAGATTTTTTTAGGTTAAAATTCAAAAATAGATGTCATTTTCGAATTTTAACTAAAATGCCGTTTTATGAATTATTGTAAAAGTCTTGCAAATTCTTAACTTGTAAGCTATCAGCGCCCCGAAGTGCCAGTAAAATCAGTAACTACTAAAAAAAATGCAAAAACTTTAATATTTATCAACATTTTTTTTTGTTGATGAAAAAAATAATTCTATCTTTGCCGTCCCTAAAAAGAAGGGAAAGTTAAATTTAGTAGTAAAATCAAGTAATACAGAGGATATAAAATGCCTACAATATCACAATTAGTAAGAAAAGGACGCTTTAAAGCTCCTAACAAAAGTAAATCGGCCGCTTTGGACTCTTGTCCACAACGCCGTGGTGTTTGTACTCGTGTGTACACAACAACCCCTAAAAAACCTAACTCAGCTATGCGTAAAGTAGCGAAGGTACGTTTAACGAATAAGCAAGAAATTATTGCTTACATTCCTGGAGAAGGTCATAACTTGCAAGAACACAGTATCGTATTAGTACGTGGTGGTCGTGTTAAGGATTTACCAGGTGTTCGTTACCATATTGTTCGTGGATCTTTAGATACCGCAGGTGTTGAAGGTAGAAAACAACAACGTTCTAAATACGGAACTAAACGCCCTAAAGCAGGAGCAGTTGCTGCACTAGCAAAAGGAGCTAAGAAAAAATAATATTAAGAAAAGTATAGATTTCATACAATGAGAAAGTCGACCGCCAAAAAAAGAATTTTATTACCAGATCCAATATATAATGATATATTGGTAACTCGTTTTTTAAACAGTTTAATGTATGACGGTAAGAAAAATACCGCTTCTACAATATTTCACGAATGTTTAGATATCGTTGCAAAACGTACTAACGAAGATGGATTAGAAGTTTTCAAAAAAGGATTAGCAAACGTTACACCTCAAGTAGAAGTTCGTTCTCGCCGTGTAGGTGGAGCTACTTTTCAGATTCCTTCTGAGGTTCGCCCAGAAAGAAAGTTAGCTTTAGCTATCAAATGGATGATTATTTATGCTCGTAAACGCAACGAAAAATCAATGGCTCAAAAATTAGCTGGCGAAATCGTTTCGGCTTCGAAAGAAGAAGGAGCAGCTTTCAAGAAGAAAGAAGATATTCATAAAATGGCAGAAGCCAACAAAGCATTTTCACACTTTAGATTCTAATTAGAAATGGACTTAAGATATACAAGAAATATAGGTATCGCTGCGCATATTGATGCTGGTAAAACCACCACCACTGAGCGTATCCTTTATTATACAGGAGTAAACCATAAAATTGGAGAAGTGCATGAAGGTGCTGCAACAATGGATTGGATGGCTCAAGAACAAGAGCGTGGTATTACTATTACTTCTGCTGCTACAACTTGTTTTTGGAAATATCGTGATAATAATTATAAAATTAATATTATTGATACTCCAGGTCACGTTGATTTTACGGTTGAAGTTAACCGTTCATTGCGTGTATTAGATGGTTTAGTATTCTTATTCTCAGCAGTTGATGGTGTTGAGCCTCAATCTGAAACTAATTGGCGTTTAGCTGATAATTATAATGTTACTCGTTTAGGATTCGTTAATAAAATGGATCGTCAAGGTGCTGACTTTTTAAAAGTAGTTAAACAAACTCGTGAAATATTAGGTGGTAATGCTGTTCCTCTTCAAATTCCAATAGGAGCTGAGGAAAACTTTATTGGCGTTGTTGATTTGATTAACTTCCGTGGTATTGTATGGAATGAGCATGATAAAGGAATGACTTTCCAAGAAGTTCCTATTCCTGCAGATTTATTAGAAGAAGCAACTGAGTGGAGAGAGAAAATGTTAGAAGCTGTTTCTGAATTTGATGATAAAATTATGGAGAAGTTTTTTGACGCTCCTGAAACTATCACTGAAAGAGAAGTTCTAGATGCATTGCGTAAAGCTTGTGTTGCAAATAAAATTGTTCCTATGGTTTGTGGTTCATCTTTCAAAAATAAAGGTGTTCAAACGATGTTGGATTTAGTTATGGAATTAATGCCGTCTCCGATGGATAAACCAGAAACTAAAGGTACAAATCCTGATACTGGAGAAGAGGTAACTCGTAGACCAGATGTTAAAGATCCATTTACAGCATTAGCATTTAAAATTGCAACTGATCCATTCGTAGGTCGTTTGTGTTTCTTCCGTGCATATTCTGGTCGTTTAGATGCAGGTTCTTATGTATTGAACACTCGTTCAGGTAATAAAGAACGTATCTCTCGTATTTTCCAAATGCATGCAAACAAACAAAATCCAGTTGAGTTTTTAGAAGCTGGAGATATTGGAGCAGCAGTTGGATTTAAAGATATTCGTACAGGTGATACATTATGTGATGAAAAACATCCAATTGTATTAGAAGCAATGAATTTTCCTGAGCCGGTTATTGGCTTAGCAATTGAACCTAAAACACAAGGTGATTTAGATAGATTAGGTGTAGGCTTAAATAAATTAGCTGAAGAAGATCCAACATTCCGCGTTCATACTGATGAGGATTCTGGACAAACTATTATATCGGGTATGGGTGAGTTACACTTAGAAATTATTATCGACCGTTTAAAACGTGAGTTTAAGGTTGAAGTAAATCAAGGTGAGCCTCAAGTATCTTATAAAGAGTCAATTTCTGCAAGTTATGAGCACCGTGAAGTATACAAAAAACAAACTGGTGGTCGTGGTAAATTTGCTGATATTAAAGTTGTATTAGGTCCTGTTGATGCTGATTTCGATAGAGAGAAAGCTAAATCTGATTTACAATTTGTTAATGAGATTACTGGTGGTTCAATTCCTCGTGAATTTATTCCTTCGGTTGAAAAAGGATTCAAAGCATCAATGTTAAATGGTGTATTAGCAGGTTATCCTTTAGATAATTTAAAAGTACGCTTAATTGATGGCTCGTTCCATGCAGTCGATTCAGATTCTCTTTCTTTTGAAATCTGTGCTCGTTCAGCATACCGCGAAGCATTAGGAAAATGTAAACCAGTGTTAATGGAGCCTATCATGAAAGTTGAAGTATTAACTCCAGAGCAAAACATGGGTGATGTTGTAGGTGATTTAAACCGTCGTCGTGGACAAATTGAAGGAATGGACTCTAAAAATAACTCTCAAGTTATTAAAGCAAAAGTTCCTTTGTCTGAAATGTTTGGTTATGTAACACAATTACGTACGTTAACTTCTGGTCGTGCAACTTCAACAATGGAATTTTCTCATTATGCAGATGCTCCAGCAAACGTTGCCGCTGATGTAATTGCGAAATCAAAAGGAAAAACAGAAAAAGCATAATATATTAATCAATAACTAACCCGTTCTTTATATGAGCCAAAGAATTAGAATTAAATTAAAGTCATACGATTACAACTTAGTTGATAAATCGGCTGAAAAAATTGTTAAAACAGTTAAAATGACTGGAGCTATTGTTAATGGCCCAATTCCATTACCAACTAACAAACGTATCTTTACTGTATTACGTTCACCGCATGTAAACAAAAAAGCTCGTGAGCAATTTCAAGTTTGTGATTATAAACGTTTATTAGACATTTATAGTTCTTCATCTAAAACGGTAGATGCTTTAATGAAATTAGAGTTGCCAAGTGGAGTAGAAGTAGAAATTAAAGTTTAACCCTCAGCCTTTTTAGGATAGGATTGAAAGATTAAAAAAGTAAAATTAATTAGTAAAAATAAATAACAAAAAAGTAAAATGTCTGGAATTATTGGTAAAAAAATAGGAATGACTAGTTTCTTCGATGCCAATGGCAAGTATGTGCCATGCACAGTTATAGAAGCAGGTCCTTGTGTTGTTACGCAAGTAAAAACCAATGAAAAAGACGGTTACACAGCTTTACAATTAGCATTTGAAGATAAAAAAGAAAAGCATACTTCATCAGCTATGAAAGGTCATTTTGAATTAGCAAAAACAACCCCAAAACGTAAAATTGTTGAATTCCGTTCTTTTGAAGAAGCAAAGAATTTAGGAGATGTGGTAACATTAGATGTTTTCGCTGAAGGCGATTTTGTTGATGTAATTGGCACTTCAAAAGGTAAAGGTTTTCAAGGTGTTGTAAAACGTCACGGATTTGGTGGTGTTGGTGGTTCAACTCATGGTCAACATGATCGTTCAAGAGCTCCTGGATCTTTAGGTGCATCCTCTGACCCATCTCGTGTATTTAAGGGTATGCGTATGGCTGGAAGAATGGGTGGAGACAGAAAGAAAATCCAAAACTTAACAGTAGTTAAAATAATGGCAGAAAAGAATCTTTTATTAATAAAAGGATCTATTCCAGGTGCTAAAGGGTCTTACGTTATAATCGAGAAATAATCATGCAAGTAGAAGTATTAAACATAAGCGGAAAGAAAACTGCTAAAAAAGTAGATTTAGCAGAAGTGATTTTTGGTGTAGAGCCAAGTGATCACAGTATATACCTGGATGTAAAGCACTATTTAGCTGCTCAACGTCAGGGAACTCACAAAGCAAAAGAACGTGCGGAAATTTCTCGTACAACTAAAAAATTAAAGCGTCAAAAAGGTACAGGTGGAGCTCGTGCAGGTTCTATGAAATCTCCTGTATTTGTTGGTGGTGGTCGTGCATTCGGTCCTCGTCCTCGTGATTACTCTTTTAAATTAAACAAAAAAGTAAAAGTATTAGCTCGTGCTTCTGCATTAACATACAAAGCTAAAGAAAATGCAATTACTGTTTTAGAAGATTTCAACTTCGAAGCACCAAAAACAAAAAATTACGTTGATTTAATGAAAAACTTGAATTTATCTGACAAAAAAACACTTTTAGTGTTGGGTGATTCAAATAATAATGTATATTTGTCGTCCCGAAATTTACAGGGAGCGAAAGTTGTAATGGCTTCAGATTTAAACACTTACGATATCGTTAATGCAGAAACATTAATTTTATCTGAAAGTTCAGTAAAAGTATTAGAAGATATTTTAAATAGATAATAAAAAAATAGTAATGGAAATATTAATTAAACCTATAATAACCGAAAAGATGACGACTTTGGCTGAGACGTTAAATCGCTATGGTTTTGTAGTAGATAAAACTGCCAATAAAGTACAAATAAGACAAGCTGTTGAGAAAATGTACGGTGTAAAAGTTGCTGCGGTAAATACGCAACAATATGTTGGTAAAGTAAAAACACGTAATACCACTCGTGGTATCGCAGTAGGCCGCGTAAACCGTTCAAAGAAAGCTTTTGTCACTTTAAAATCTGGCGAAGCAATTGATTTTTACGCTAGTATTTAATTTGATAAAAGATAACAGCAATGGCATTAAAGAAATTCAGACCGTTAACTCCAAGTCAACGTTTTAAAATAGCAAGTGATAATTCAGATATCACTACAAACGTTCCAGAAAAAAGCTTATTAACTTCAGTTAAAAATAGCGGTGGACGTGATAATACAGGTAAAATGACAATCCGTAATATTGGTGGTGGTCATAAAAAACAATACCGTATTATTGATTTCAAAAGAAATAAAGATGGTATCGAAGGAACTGTATTCTCTATAGAATATGATCCTAATCGTACTTCTCGTATCGCTTTGATTCATTATAAAGATGGAGAAAAACGTTATATCCTTGCTCCTGCAGGCTTAGAAGTTGGTAAAAAAGTAATGTCAGGTGCTACTGCAACTCCAGAAGTTGGAAATTGCATGTTCTTATCTGATATTCCATTAGGTACAGTAATTCATAACATAGAATTACGTCCTGGTCAGGGTGGAGCTATGGCTCGTAGCGCTGGTACTTATGCTCAATTAACAGCTCGTGATGGTAAATATGCTATTATTCGTATGCCTTCAAGTGAAGTTCGTATGATATTAGTTACATGTAAAGCGACTATAGGAGCTACATCTAATCCTGATCATAGTTTAGAGATTTCAGGTAAAGCGGGTCGTTCTCGTTGGTTAGGTCGCCGTTCTCGTACTCGTCCAGTAGTTATGAATCCAGTGGATCATCCAATGGGTGGAGGTGAAGGTCGTGCATCAGGTGGACATCCTCGTTCTCGTAACGGTATTCCTGCTAAAGGATTCAAAACTCGTTACAAGGCTAAATCTTCTAATCAACATATCATTAAAAAAAGAAGTAAGTAATAATTAATGTTTAATGGCTTTTTTAATACTTAATAGAGTAGAGAAGGGTTTCAAAACTAAAAAATAAAAAATGGCAAGATCATTAAAAAAAGGTCCTTTTATTGACCACAACTTAGAGAAAAAAGTTACTCAAATGAATGAGAGTAACAAAAAGACAGTACTAAAAACTTGGGCTCGTCGTTCTGTTATTTATCCTGAAATGGTTGGACACACCTTTGCAGTGCATAACGGAAACAAATTTATTCCTGTTTATGTTACAGAAAACATGGTAGGTCATAAATTAGGTGAATTTGCTGCAACACGTCAATTCAAAGGTCATTCAGGTAATAACAAGAAATAATCAGCTGATAAAGAAATTTAGTCATGGGTAAAAGAAAAAGATTAGTAGCAGAGGCACGTAAAGAAGCAAATAAGAGTACTTATTTTGCTAAATTAAATAGCTGCCCAACATCGCCTCGTAAAATGCGTCAAGTGGCGGATTTAGTAAGAGGTATGGAAGCGTATAAAGCATTAAATGTTTTAAAGTTTAACACTCGCGAGGCTTCAACTCGTTTAGAGAAATTATTAAAATCTGCAATAGCAAATTACGAAGCTAAAACAGGAACTCGTCCAGAAGAAAATACATTATTTGTTACTTCTGTAATGGTTGATAGCGCTTTAATGGCAAAACGTTTACGTACTGCGCCTCAGGGTCGTGGATATAGAATTAGAAAACGTTCAAACCATGTTACGTTAGAAGTTGGTACTGCAGTTGCAAGTACTAAAAAAGCTGAAAGAAAAGCAGCTGCAATTAGTAAATCAGAAGATAAAAAAAATTAATATAAGGAAATGGGACAAAAAGCAAATCCAATAGGTTTACGTTTAGGAATTATCAAAGGTTGGGATTCTAACTGGTTTGGTGGTAGAGATTATGCGGATAAATTAGTCGAAGATGTTACAATTCGTGACTATTTAAAAGCTCGTTTACCAAAAGGCAGTATCTCTAAAATAGTAATTGAAAGAACATTAAAATTAATCACTGTAACTATCAATACAGCTCGTCCAGGGATTATCATTGGAAAAGGCGGTAAAGAAGTTGACAAATTAAAAGAAGAATTAAAGAAAATCACTAAGAAAGAGATTCAAATTAATATCTTCGAAATTAAACGTCCTGAATTAGATGCTCGTTTGGTTGCAGATAGTATAGCTCGTCAAATTGAAGGACGTATTTCTTTCCGTCGTGCAGCAAAAATGTCTATCGCATCAACTATGCGTATGGGTGCTGAAGGAATTAAAATATTAGTTTCAGGTCGTTTAGGTGGTGCTGAGATGGCTCGCTCTGAAGGATACAAAGAAGGACGTACTCCATTACAAACTTTACGTGCAGATATCGATTACGCAATCGGTGAAGCTCATACTACATACGGACGTATTGGTGTTAAGGTTTGGATTTGCAAAGGCGAAATCTATGGAAAACGTGATTTATCTCCAAATTTTGGTTTAGACAAGGAAAAAAAATCTACATCTAATGCACCAGCTCCTAAATTTGCTGGACGCGGACCAAAGAGAGATAACAAAAGAAACGATAAATAATAATTAAGAATTAGTAAAAGATAATATATCATGTTACAACCGAAAAGAACGAAGTTCAGAAAGACCCACAAAATGAAAATCAGAGGTATCGCTAAACGCGGTGATCAATTAGCCTTTGGATCTTTTGGAATTAAAGCATTAGATGAGTGTTGGGTTACCTCTCGTCAAATAGAAGCAGCTCGTATTGCTATTACACGTTTCATGAAGCGTGAAGGACAAGTTTGGATACGTATTTTTCCTGACAAACCTATTACTAAGAAACCAGCAGAGGTGCGTATGGGTAAAGGTAAAGGTGCCCCTGAATATTGGGTTGCTCCAGTAAAAAAAGGAAGAATGATTTTTGAAGCTGAAGGTGTTCCTTTAGATGTTGCAAAAGAAGCATTACGCTTAGCAGCACAAAAATTACCAATTGTTACTAAATTTGTAATCCGTAGAGATTTCGTTGAAGAAGTTGTAGCTAAATAATCAGACTAATAAAAATGAAAAATAAAGATATCGTTGCTTTGTCAACAGCAGAATTGCAAAATAAAATAAAAGAAGAGAAATCAGTTTTAACTAAGTTAAAATTAAATCATACTGTTGCTCCAATTGAAAATCCAATTAAAATTCGTGATACTCGCAAGTCAGTTGCACGTTTAGCTACAGAAATAACAAAAAGAAACATCACACCAGGGCGTGACTAAATAATAGAAATAATGGAATTAGAAAGAAATTTAAGAAAAGAAAAGGTTGGAGTTGTTAAAAGCAATAAAATGGAGAAATCTATTGTTGTAGCAGTAATGCGTAAAGTAAAACATCCAAAATATGGTAAATTCGTTAACAAAACATCTACGTTTGTAGCGCATGATGAAAAAAACGAATGTAGCATTGGCGATACTGTAAAGATATCTGAAACTCGTCCTTTGAGCAAAACAAAAAACTGGCGCTTAGTTGAAGTGTTAGAAAAAGTGAAATAATACTTTAAAAAAGTTAATAAGAAATGGTACAAAACGAATCAAGATTATCAGTAGCTGATAACAGTGGAGCAAAAGAAGTTTTAGTTATCCGTGTTTTAGGCGGAACAAGAAAGCGTTACGCATCTATAGGAGATAAAATAGTAGTTACTATCAAACATGCTTTACCGTCAGGTAACGTAAAAAAGGGAACAGTTCATAAGGCTGTTGTTGTGCGAGTGAAAAAAGAAATACGTCGTGCAGATGGTTCTTATATTCGCTTTGATGATAATGCTTGTGTATTGTTGAATCAGGGTGATGAAATACGGGGAACTCGTATTTTTGGGCCAGTAGCTCGTGAATTACGTGAAAAACAATACATGAAAATCATTTCATTAGCACCAGAAGTGCTTTAATATATAATAGCGAAAAGAAATGTCAAAATTAAAATTAAAAAAAGGCGATACTGTAAAAGTAATATCTGGCGAATCCAGAGGCCAAGAAGGTAAAATTGTATCTATTGATACAAAGAAAATGAGAGCTATCATCGAAGGTGTTAACATGATTAGTAAACACACGAAGCCAAGTGCTAAAAACGCTGATGGTGGTATTGTTAAACAAGAAGGTTCAATCCATATTTCAAACGTAATGTTTGTTGAAGGTGGAAAAACTGTTAGAATTGGTCGTCAGGTAAACGAGAAAACTAATAAAATTGAGCGTATATCAAAAAAAACTAAAGCAGTAATTAAATAATGGCAACAACATATTCCCCTCGTTTAAAAGATAAATACAAAGCTGATATCGTTTCTAATTTAAAGAAACAATTTCAATACAGTTCTGTAATGCAAGTTCCTAAATTAGAAAAAATTTGTGTTAACCAAGGTATTGGTGATGCAGTTTCTGACAAGAAGATGATTGATTCAGCTGTTAAAGAAATGACTACATTCACTGGTCAAAAAGCTGTTCCAACATATTCTACAAAAGATATTTCTAACTTTAAATTACGTAAAGGAGTTGCTATTGGTGTTCGTGTAACATTACGTGGCGATAAAATGTATGAGTTTTTAGATCGCTTAATCGCTGCATCTTTACCTCGTATTCGTGATTTTAAAGGTGTTAATGAAAAAGGATTTGATGGTCGTGGTAACTATACATTAGGAATTACTGAGCAAATTATTTTCCCTGAAATCGACATCGATAAAGTGAGCAAAATTCAAGGTATGGACATTACTTTCGTAACTTCCGCACCTACTGATAAAGAAGCTCACGCTTTATTAACTGAATTTGGTATTCCTTTCAAAAAGAAATAATATATTTACATCCTGAAAAAAAAATAAGATGGCAAAAGAATCAATGATAGCAAGAGATACTAAAAGAAAAAAATTAGTAGATCAATATGCAGCTAAACGTGCAGAGTTAAAAAAAGCTGGAGACTCAGTTGGGTTACAAAAATTACCTAAAAACTCTTGCAAAGTGAGAATGCGTAACCGTTGTAAATTAACAGGACGCCCCCGCGGATACATGAGAGATTTCGGTATTAGCCGTGTTACTTTCCGCGAAATGGTTTTATTTGGTTTAATACCAGGTGTTACCAAATCAAGCTTCTAACACAAGCTTAAAATAAGAGTATTAATGTATAATTATCCTGATGGTCGGGATAACATATAAAAACAAATAAAATGACAGATACAGTATCAGATTACCTAACTCGCCTAAGAAATGCGATTAGCGCAAACCACAGAATCGTTGAGATTCCTGCTTCGAACCTAAAGAAAGAGATTACAAAAATTCTTTTTGAAAAAGGTTACATCCTTAATTACAAATTTGAGGAAAACGAAAAAAAACAAGGAACTATTAAGATAGCCTTGAAATACAATTCTACAAATAAGCTTTCAGCAATCCGCACGTTAGATAGAATATCTAAGCCAGGTTTACGTAAGTATACAGGTGCTGATACTATGCCAAGAGTATTAAATGGCCTTGGAGTTGCTATTATCTCTACATCAAAAGGTGTTATGACAGATAAAGAAGCTAAGAAGTTAAATGTCGGTGGCGAAGTTTTATGTTACATTTCATAATTTAGAAGGAGGAAAAAAACATGTCACGTATAGGAAAATTACCAATCACAGTTCCAGCAGGCGTTGAAATAAACGTAAAAGGAACTGAAGTAACAGTAAAAGGAAAATTAGGAACATTAACACAAACAATAGATCCCGATATCCAAATTAAAATGGAAAATGGAATATTAGAGGTTACTCGTCCCACTGATCAAAAACGCCACAGAGCATTGCACGGCTTATACCGTTCATTAATAGCAAACATGGTTAAAGGTGTTTCAGAAGGTTATAAAACAGAACAAGAGTTAGTAGGTGTAGGTTATCGTGCTTCTAACAAAGGTCAAATATTAGAATTATCATTAGGGTACTCTCATAACGTTTTGTTTGAATTACCTAACGAAATTAAAGTAACGACAGCTTCTGAAAAAGGTCAAAACCCTAAAATAACTTTAGAAAGTTCCGATAAACAATTAATCGGAATGGTTGCAGCAAAAATACGTAGTTTACGTAAACCTGAGCCATATAAAGGAAAAGGTATCAAATTTGTTGGCGAAATTTTACGTCGTAAAGCTGGTAAATCTGCAAGCAAAAAATAACATAATTCAATTAGTATTAATCATCTTCAAAAAACTGGAAAGATGGCACTCAATAAAAAACAAAGAAGAGAACGCATTAAATTTAAAATCCGTAAAACTATAAGCGGAACTGCTACAACACCACGTTTAAGTGTGTTTAGAAGTAACTCAGGTATATTTGCTCAATTAATCGACGATAAAACAGGTAAAACAATTTTAGCTGCAGGTTCTGATGATAAAGCCATCAAAGGCGTAAAAGCTACTAAATTAGAGCAAGCTACAGCAGTAGGGAAATTAATTGCAACTAAAGCTACAGGTTCTGGAATCAGTTCAGTAGTATTTGATAGAAACGGGTATTTATATCATGGTCGTATCAAATCGCTAGCAGAAGGCGCTCGTGAAGCAGGTTTAAAATTTTAATTAGTATAAAAAGAACATACATAACATGTCAAAAGAAGTTGTAAAAAAAGTAAAGTCTACAGACATCGAACTAAAGGATAAATTAGTAGCGATTCAACGTGTAACCAAAGTTACAAAAGGTGGTCGTCACTTTAGTTTCGCTGCTATCGTTGTAGTTGGTGATGAAAAAGGTGTTGTAGGATACGGTTTAGGAAAAGCAAATGAAGTTACAGATGCAATTACTAAAGGTATTGATGATGCTAAGAAAAACTTAGTGAAAGTAGCTGTATTAAAAGGAACTGTGCCTCATTCTGAAAATGGTAAATTTGGTGGTTCTCGCGTGTTTTTAAAACCAGCTGCTCATGGTACTGGAGTTATTGCGGGTGGTGCCATGCGTGCAGTATTAGAAAGCGTTGGTATTACTGACGTTTTAGCGAAATCTAAAGGTTCTTCAAATCCTCATAACGTAGTAAAAGCAACAATCGATGCTTTAGCTAAAATGCGTGATCCATTAGCAATTTCAAGACAAAGAGGAATTACATTAGACAAAGTTTTTAACGGATAATATTAAAAAGATATGGCACAAGTAAAAATAACGTTGACTAAAAGTTTTATTAAAAGAAACCAAAGACAACGTGCAACAGTTCAAGCTTTAGGCTTAAAAAAATTAAATCATAGTATTGTAAAAGAAGCTACGCCTCAAGTACAAGGTATGATTAATGCCGTAGCTCATTTATTGACAATTGAAAAAATTTAATTAATAAAAGTATTTTAAGATGAAATTAAATTCACTATCACCTGCAGAAGGTTCAGTAAAAAACAATTTTAGAAGAGGTCGCGGACAAGGTTCTGGTGGAGGTGGTACAGCTACGCAAGGACACAAAGGTGCTCAATCTCGTTCTGGTAACAAAAAGAAACGTGGTTTTGAAGGTGGTCAAATGCCACTACAACGTCGTGTTCCTAAATTTGGTTTCAAAAACATTAACCGCATTGATCACAAAGGAGTAAATTTAGATATTATACAAAAAATCGTTGATACTAAAAATATTACTGAAATCACAAAAGAAGTATTAATCGCTAATGGTGTAGCTTCTAAAAATGATTTGATTAAAATTTTAGGTAGAGGAGAATTAAAATCCAAAGTTAACATATTAGTTCATGCATTTACAGCAACTGCTAAAGCAGCAATTGAATCAAAAGGCGGAGTAGCAACAGAAATCTAAGATATATATGAAGCGTTTTATAGAGACCCTCCAAAACATTTGGAAGATAGAAGAATTAAAGCAAAGAATTTTAACAACTCTTGGGCTTATTCTTATCTATCGTTTGGGTTCTTATGTAGTATTGCCAGGTATTAATACAGAAGTATTAACACGAGCTAATGAAAGTGCTAATGATGGCGGTATCATTGCTTTAATTAATGCATTTGCGGGTGGTGCTTTCTCGAGAGCTTCAATTTTTGGTTTAGGTATTATGCCATACATTACAGCTTCTATCATTATCCAATTATTGGGTATGGCTGTTCCTTACTTTCAAAAATTACAGAAAGAAGGAGAAAGTGGTCGTAAGAAAATTAACCAATACACTCGTTTCTTAACTGTAGCTGTTACTGCTGTTCAGGCTCCTGGTTATTTAGCTGCGCAAGTTTATACTAAGCCTGGTGTTGTAGGAATTGACCCAACTTGGTTTGGTATTCAATCTACGATTATTTTAGTAGCAGGCACTATGTTTATCATGTGGTTAGGTGAAAGAATTACAGATAAAGGCATTGGAAATGGCATCTCCTTATTAATTATGATTGGTATTATCTCTCGATTACCTTTTGCTATCACTTCCGAATTCGGTTCCCGTTTACAAAGTGCTGGTGGAGGTTTAATCATGTTCTTATTAGAGATTGTATTCTTGATGTTAGTAATTGTAAGTTGTATTTTATTAGTGCAAGGAACAAGGCGAATACCAGTGCAGTATGCCAAGAAAATTGTTGGTAACAAGCAAATCGGTGGTGTTCGTCAATACTTACCATTAAAAGTAAATGCAGCTGGTGTAATGCCAATCATCTTTGCTCAAGCAATTATGTTCATTCCTTCAGCAGTATCTAGCTTCTCAGGAGGCACTGGCGGTGTGTTCTCTGATAGATATGGTTTTTGGTATAACTTTATTTTTGCTACGTTAATTATAGCTTTTACCTATTTTTACACAGCTATCATGATTAATCCGAATCAATTAGCTGATGATATGAAACGTAATGGTGGTTTTGTACCGGGTGTTAAACCAGGGAAAGACACTGCAAGTTTTATTGATCAAGTAATGTCTCGTATTACTTTACCAGGTTCTATTTTCTTAGCGTTTGTGGCTATTTTGCCTTCTATTGCCATTAAATTAGGAATTAACAGTGCTTTTGCTGATTTCTTTGGAGGAACGTCTTTATTGATTTTGGTAGGTGTTGTTTTAGATACTTTACAGCAAATAGAAACCTTCTTATTAAATCGTCATTATGATGGCTTAATGCAAACGGGTAGAATAAAAGGACGCAGTACTAACGCAATGGAGATGCAACAAGCGTAATAAATGGCGAAACAAGCAAATATTGAACTAGATGGAACTATTCTTGAATCGCTTAGTAATGCGATGTTCAGGGTAGAGTTAGAGAACGGACATGTTGTTATAGCTCATATCTCAGGAAAAATGAGAATGCATTATATTAAAATATTGACTGGGGATAAGGTTAAATTAGAAATGAGTCCATATGATTTATCAAAAGGACGAATTACATACCGTTACAAGTAATATAAGAGAATAGAGCAAAGAATAAAATTAATAGGAATACATAAACGGAAATAATCAAATAAAAATGAAAGTTAGAGCATCCATCAAAAAAAGAAGCGTAGATTGTAAAATCGTACGTCGTAAAGGAAAGTTGTATATAATCAACAAAAAAAATCCGAAATTTAAACAAAGACAAAAATAAATGCGTATTTTCGCAAACTTTTAAAACCAAGTATATAAATAATGGCACGTATTGCAGGTATAGATTTACCAAAAAATAAAAGAGGAGAAATAGGGTTAACCTACATTTTTGGTATTGGACGTAGCAGAGCTCAACGTATTTTAACAGAAGCTGGCATTGACTTTAATAAGAAAGTAAATGAATGGAATGACGATGAACAAAACGCTATTCGTAAAATCATTAACGACACTTTTAAAGTGGAAGGTGGACTTCGTTCAGAAGTTGCTTTAAATATCAAACGTTTAACTGATATTGGTTCTTACCGTGGTATCCGTCACCGTAATGGGTTGCCAGTTCGTGGTCAACGTACTAAAACCAACGCACGTATCCGTAAAGGAAAACGTAAAACAGTTGCAAACAAGAAAAAAGTTACTAAGTAATAAATAAAATAAGCATTTAATTAAAATGGCTAAACAACAATCATCAGTAGCAGCAGCAAAAGCTAACGCTAAGAAAAGAGTAGTAAAGGTAGAGGCAGTTGGAGAGGCTCACATTAACGCTACATTCAATAACTTAATAATCTCTTTAACTAACACAAGCGGACAAGTAATTTCTTGGGCTAGCGCTGGTAAAATGGGTTTCCGTGGCTCTAAGAAAAACACTCCTTATGCTGCACAATTAGCAGCAGCAGATTGCTCTAAAGTAGCATCAGACTTAGGTTTACGTAAAGTAAAAGTGTATGTTAAAGGACCAGGAGCTGGAAGAGAATCAGCAATCAGAACAATTGCTACTTCAGGAATTGAAGTTACTGAAATAGTAGATATAACACCTATGCCACACAATGGTTGTCGTCCACCAAAACGTCGTCGTTGCTAAGCAATAGCCTGATAAGATAAATATAATAATAACAGAAATTAAACAATAGAAATGGCAAGATATACAGGTCCTAAATCTAAGATTGCAAGAAAATTCAGAGAGCCAATTTTTGGCCCGGATAAAGCTTTAGAAAAAAAGAACTACCCTCCTGGGCAACACGGTAATACTAAGAAAAAAGGTAAAAAATCAGAGTATGCTATCCAATTAATGGAGAAGCAAAAAGCTAAATATACTTATGGTATTTTAGAAAAACAATTCGCTAGAACATTTGATAAAGCGGCTCGTGCTCATGGTATTACTGGTGAAGTGTTATTACAATTAATCGAATGTCGTTTAGATAACGTAGTTTATCGTTTAGGAATTGCTCCTTCTCGCAGAGCTGCTCGTCAATTAGTATCTCACGCTCATATCAATGTAAATGGAAGTACTGTAAACATTCCTTCTTATACATTAAAGCCAGGAGATGTTGTTAGTGTGCGTGAGAAATCTCAATCATTAGAAGCGATTACTGAATCATTAAGTGGTTCTGTAAATAAGTATTCTTGGTTAGATTTTGATAAATCGACATTTAGCGGTAATTTTATCTCTGTTCCTGAGCGTTCTCAAATACCTGAAAACATTAAAGAACAGTTAATCGTCGAACTGTACTCTAAATAGTAATTAGTAAATAGTTTTTTTAACCTATATAAATAAGTAAAATGGCAATATTAAATTTCGTAAAACCAGACAAGGTTGTTATGATTAACTCTACCGAGACTGAAGGACAATTTGAATTTCGTCCTTTAGAACCAGGATTCGGTATCACTATAGGTAACTCTTTACGTCGTATTATGTTATCTTCTTTAGAAGGACATGCTATTACTAGCGTGAAAATTGAAGGAGTTGACCACGAATTCTCAACAATTAAAGGTGTTGTAGAAGATGTTACTGAAATTATCTTAAATTTAAAACAAGTTCGTTTCAAAAAACAATTAGATAATCACGATGTAGAAAAAATCGTTATTCACTACTCTGGAAGCGAAAAGTTCACTGCTGGTGATATCGGTAAATTTGCTAATGGATTTCAAATCTTAAATCCGGATTTAGTTATTTTTAATAGCGAATCTACTGTAAAATTAAAAATTGAATTAACTGTTGATAAAGGTCGTGGATATGTTCCTGCAGAAGAAAATAAAACGAATTCTGCACCTCAAGGTACAATCTTCATAGATTCAATCTATACGCCAATTAAAAACGTAAAATACACGATTGAAAACTACCGTGTTGAACAAAAAACAGATTACGAAAAATTAATTATTGATATCGTTTCTGACGGATCTATTCATCCAAAAGAAGCTTTGAAAGAAGCTGCCAAAATTTTGATCTACCATTTTATGTTATTCTCTGATGAGAAAATTACATTAGATTCGGAAGAGAAAAAATCTGAGGAAGAATTTGATGAAACTTCATTACATATGCGTCAATTATTGAAAACTAAATTAGTTGACATGGATTTATCTGTTCGCGCATTAAACTGCTTAAAAGCAGCTGATGTTGAGACTTTAGGTGAACTAGTTTCCTTCAATAAAAATGATCTATTAAAGTTCCGTAATTTTGGTAAGAAATCTTTAACTGAGCTAGAAGACCTAGTTACTACTAAAGGCTTACAATTTGGAATGAATGTAGTAAAATATAAATTAGATAAAGATTAATAAAAATACTAGACGAAAGATAAAGATTTAAGATTTAAACTTAAATCTTAAGGCTTAAATCTTAAATCAAAAAATATCATGAGACACGGAGATAAAATAAATAACTTAGGTAGAACAGCGTCACACCGTAAGGCATTAATGAGTAATATGGCTTGTTCTTTAATTGAACACAAACGTATTTTCACAACCTTAGCTAAAGCTAAAGCTTTAAGAACTTATGTTGAGCCAATCATTACTAAAAGTAAAGATGATTCAACTCACAGCCGCAGAACAGTATTTTCTTATTTAAAAAGCAAAGAAATAGTTGCTTTATTATTTAAAGAAGTATCTTCTAAAGTTGCTGAAAGAAATGGTGGTTACACTCGTATCATCAAAACTGGCAACAGACAAGGTGATGCTGCTGAAATGGCATTAATTGAATTAGTTGACTTCAACGATATTTATTCTAACGGTAAAACTGCACCTGTTGAAAAAGCTAAAACTACTCGTCGTGGTCGCGCTAAAAAAACTACTGATGCTAATACCACTGAAGCTAAAGAAGAAGGAGCAGAATAATTAATAAAATCTATAAAATTTTAAACCCTCAATTACTAGATAATTGAGGGTTTTTAGTTTTATTTCGAATGCTATTATAGTTTATGTTTTAGTGTAAGTGAACCTGAATTAATAAAATTAATTCTTAACTATTTTATTAACCGTATTTAAATTCGTTTTATCAAAATGCACTTTTAAAAAGTAGATGCCTTTTGGTAATTCACCTATAGGAGTACTTATTTTTGAATATCCTATTTCCATCAATTGTGTTTTAGAGATTACTAATCTTCCTATACAATCTGTTATCTCATAATTTATTTCTCCTTCTATTGGAGTATAGAATTCAAAATTAATAGTTGTAGAAGTTGGATTAGGGAATATGTGACAAATAAATGCTTTTGAGTTATCACTTTCTATACTTAAAATATTTGAATATTTAAATTCTCCATTAAAATCTGTTTGCTTTAATCTATAATAAGACAATTCCCTGCTTGGTTTTCCATCATTATACTCATATTTATTAAGTGTTAAACTATTACCCACTCCAATTACTTTGTCAATCGTTTCAAAATTAAGTCCATCAAATGATCGCTCTATGGAAAAATAATTATTATTTATTTCCGAGGCAGTTTCCCATTTTAAATTTATAGTATTGCTTTTTCGAATTGCTTGAAAAGAAATTAATTCAATTGGGAGTAATTGCGCACAACCTGAAGTAGCAACAAATGTTAAGTTTCCATAAGAAACATATTGCGCAGCCGGATGAGTGCCACTAGTATAATATGCATTCGCTGTGCTTGTTCCATACGCAGGCCTGTATTTTATTGTAAATGTATTCAAAGGCATCCCTGCTGGTGGAGTAATTTTTACTGTTGTACTTCCGCACGCAGTTCCTGAAGTATAGGCTCCTGTTGTTTCTGTTGATGAATTATGCCCAACTAGCTTTACAGTTGTTCCGGAAGTTGTTCTATTAACATTTGATGCTAAAGTAGTTGTAATATTAGCAACTGGCAAAGCCGTTCCTGAATTATTATATGTAGCACTTAATTCTAAAACATCGCAAAAATCGGTAAATGATTCTCCAGAATTGATATCCTTAATTATAAATGTAACATCAGTGCATCCAAAACCTGTAGCGAATGAAAATGTTGTAGTAATATGTGAATTTGTACCTGCTATATAAGAATTAAAAAATCCAGCATATAAATCCAATCCAGGAGTTAAATAACAAGCAGAGAATCCTGAAACACCATCTACTCTTGGTGTACCATCACCTAAAGTTACAGCATTGGTTGTTACTACAGCTTTAATTCCTGTTCCAGTATATGTGTAATTTGGTGCAACGCCTGTTCTGGTTGCGCTATTCCAAGCTAAAACTTGAGAATAAGTTGCTTTACACATAAAAAATAAAAATAAAATAGGAATAGTTTTTTTCAATATTAAATAAATTTATACACCAAATTTATATCAATGAAAAACATTTTGGCAGAGTGCTAGCACCCTTTTTAAATAAATAAGAGTTCTATCTTTATTTGCTATCAAATGAGCAACGGTAAATCGAAAGGCTTCTACTTATTTTTAGGAAATTAATATCCAATTTTTGTTCGAGGCTTTGTATTTTCTTTTTTCTCTATTAATTCATCGAAGTATCTAAAAACAATTTCCATGTTCTTATCTTGATTATCTAACTTCTTTTTCATCGCAACACCTTGTTCCGTAAACACCAAAGGTAATTTTCTGGTTCCTCCCCAACTTTATATTCCATTTTGGAACATCAAGTTTTTGAACTATAGTTCATCTAATTGAATCATAAAATCGTTTGGAAAACGTTTCAAATTTCGATTTACAGGCTTGTTTAAATTACTTGTTGCAACTCCATATAACTCGGCTAAATCTTTATCCAGCATTACCTTATGATGATGTTCAAGTTACACCTGTCAGGTTATAAAAACCTGACAGGTGTTCTAGGAATTCATAGTTCAAAATAATTTTCAATCTCTAAACAGTTTATATTTAATTGATGAACGTTTTTAAAATTAACTAGGTCATCAAATAAATTGATAACCTCTTCTCTTTTTAATTTAGTTAGTTTGTCAGAAATACAAGTTAAATAGGAACTCCAAGGGTAATCCATAATGTTTTCACAAATTCCATGATTTACAGGGTTTTTATGAATATACATAATTAAATTTTTGAAATAACGTTCGTCATCGATAAGTTTACGTTTAAATGAACGCTGAAATAAACTACTATGCCTATTATATTTCTTATTAATTGCTTTAGTATAAGCATTAAATAAATTAGAAAAATAGTGATGCGGAGCTTTAATATTAATGACTTCATTTTCATCTTTTATTTTAATCAAAAAATGAAAATGATTTTTCATCAAGCACCAAGCATAGGTTTCAGCTATTGGGTCTATATGATTTTGATATAGTTTTAAAAAATAATCGTAGTTACAAGGTTCAAAAAAAATAGGTTGGCTATTTATTCCACGGTTATAAATATGATAATATTTTCCATATTGTAAATGTTCAATTTTTTCCATGTTGTTTTTTTAGACCTGTCAGGTTTCTTGAAGTAACAAAATAAAGCAATTTTATAGTAACTGATTGCTATAAACTGTAGCATTTTGAATTTGAATCCATAATTAGAGACTTCAGGTGTTTATAGCTGAAGTGTTATAAATGAAACGGAGTTCATGTGTTGGAGTATACACCTGTCAGGTTTTAAAACCTGACAGGTGTTCGGGTGTTCAAATAATTATTTGCTGCTTGGGAATAAATGCTTGCTATAAGATTTTATAGCAGTAGCTTTGTAAATGAAGCGTAGCTCATGTTGGCGCAAATACTGCCTAGCGGGGGAAGTATTGGGTCACGGACGACGCGTCCGCAACAACGGGGGTATTATTAAGAACTAATTATTAAGGTTCCGAACACTTATGATTACAAATGCGTCGGAGCGGGTGTTCACTTCCTAGCTGGAAAGTATTTGGTATTTTTTTTAACAAACTTATTATTATTTAACCTTTCCAACGGATACTAATACTAAACCAGCAAATATTCCGCTACCTAGCCCATACATCCCCCAAATTTTATGTTTTTTTCTTTTATACGCTCGATTTATGTATGCATCTTTATATTCAATATTATTAAAGTAATTGTTGTTAGGATATTGTAGATACTTTTGTTTACTAGGTTTTACAGAAGATGTTGAGATTGCAGGAATAAGACCAACTAAAGGTCCTAATATTAGGCAAGTAAAAAAAGTTCCTACCTGAGCACCTCGATAACCTCTATAGCATCTTAATGCATCATCTTCCCCTTGCAACTTCCAATTTATTGGTAGGAGTTGATTGTTTTTTAATATACTAGTTTTGATATCTTCAAATATTTCTTTAGACCCATTTTCATATTTTATGAAAATAATATCTGATTTAGAAACTACGAATAGCGGACCGTCAATATTATCAAATTTCTTGAACTTAACATCGTCCGTCCCTACTTCTATTATTTTTGCTTTAATCTCATCACCGTTTCTTTTAGTAATTATATCTTGTGCAAAAATTGATAAACTTGTATATAAAGTTATTATTACCGTTGCTATTAATTGTTTTTTCATATTTTATTTTAGTTATTTTATTTATACTCCGCTAAAAGTTTTTTTGTGATTTTATTTTTTTCTATGAATTATAATTTTTAAAAGTACTAATTAATTCTAATAATGACAAATATGTCATTAAATATTTACTGACATATTTGTCAATTTGACCTTAGTATGGGTCAAATAAAAAATAAAAAACTTCTTAAAGCAATTGCTATTCAATTAAAGGAATTGAGGAAAGGTTATAACATTACTCAAGAAGATTTTTATAATGATACCAATATTCATATTGCAAGAATTGAAACTGGAAACAATAATATATCAATCAGTACACTTGAGGTAATTTGTAAATATTTCGATATTCCTTTATCAAAGTTTTTTTTAAGAATCGAAAAAGAGCAATAAAAAAGCCTCTCTAAAATTTCAGAGAGGACTTTTTTCAGGGTTAAACTTTATTTTCTTTTTAAATGCCTCCTTCGACTTCGCTCAGGATGACATTTTTAAACTACGCTCAGGATGACAGCTCTAACTCACAGCTTAGCTACCGCAAGCTTCGCAACCCTCTGGGTTATCTAGCGAGCAAGATAATTGCGCTTGTTGTTCCTCTAAGCTAATTACATGTTCTTGTCCGCGTTCAAATAATAAAGCGTCTTCGTTACCTAATACAGGGATAGCTAAGGCTGCTTTATCAACAGTAAATTTAATAGCGTCAGCAGCAGCTTTTGTGCGTAAATAGTACATGCCTGTTTTTAATCCTTTTTTCCAAGCATAAAAATGTGCTGAAGATAATTTTGCAAAATTAGCGTCTTGGATAAACAAGTTTAATGATTGAGATTGACAGATGAACGCTCCGCGGTCTGCAGCCATATCAATGATGGTACGTTGTTTAATTTCCCAAACTGTTTTATAAATATCTTTGATGTTTTGAGGAATCTCAGGAATATTTTGTACAGAACCGTTAGCGCTGATGATTTTATTTTTCAAGGCATCGTTCCACATACCTAATTTTACTAAGTCGCGCAACAAGTGTTTGTTTACTACTGCAAACTCTCCTGATAACACACGACGGCTATAAATATTAGATGTGTATGGTTCAAAGCATTCGTTGTTACCTAATATTTGTGATGTAGAAGCGGTTGGCATTGGCGCTAATAACAAAGAGTTGCGCACACCAAATTTTTTCACTTCTTCTTTTAATACATCCCATTCCCAACGTGGGCTTGGTGTTACGTTCCACATATCAAATTGCATAATGCCTTTTGATAATGGAGAACCTGGATAAGATTCGTAAGCGCCATCTACTTTTGCTAAGTCTTTACTAGCTGTCATTGCAGCATAATAAATAGTTTCAAAAATTTCCGCGTTTAATTTACGAGCTTCTTCACTTTCAAAAGGGTAACGTAATAAAATGAAGGCGTCAGCTAAACCTTGCACACCTAAGCCAACAGGGCGGTGACGCATGTTTGAATTTCTTGCTTCAGGAATTGGGTAGTAGTTACGGTCAATTACTTTATTTAAGTTTTTAGTAATAGTATAAGTTACTTCAAACAAACGTTGATGATCAAAGGTTCCTGTTTTTTCGTCAACAAAACGAGGTAAAGCGATAGATGCTAAATTACAAACAGCTACTTCATCAGGGCTAGTAAATTCAACAATTTCCGTACATAAGTTAGACGATTGGATTGTACCTAAATTTTGTTGATTAGATTTTGCATTACAAGCATCTTTAAATAACATATAAGGATTACCAGTTTCGATTTGAGAATCGATAATGGCAGCCCATAATTCACGAGCTTTCACTACGCGACGAGCCTTTCCTTCTGCTTCGTACTTTGTGTAAAGTGCTTCAAATTCAGCACCCCAGCAATTGTATAAGTTTGGTGATTCGTTCGGGCAAAACAAAGACCAATCTCCTTCTGCTTCCACACGCTTCATAAACAAATCAGGAATCCATAATGCTGTAAATAAATCACGCGCGCGCATTTCTTCTTTACCATGATTTTTACGAATATCTAAAAACTCATAGATGTCAGCATGCCAAGGCTCTAAATAAACAGCGATAGAACCTTTACGTTTTCCACCACCTTGATCAACGTAACGAGCAGTTTCGTTGAATACTTTTAACATTGGTAATATTCCATTCGATGTACCGTTCGTTCCTTTGATATAAGAACCCGTAGCGCGCACTTTATGAATAGCTAAACCAATGCCCCCAGCTGACTGAGAAATGCGAGCACATTGTTTTAATGTATCGTAGATGCCATCAATACTGTCGTCTTTTGCTTGCAATAAAAAGCAAGAGCTCATTTGTGGTTTTGGAGTACCTGCATTAAATAAAGTTGGAGTAGCATGTGTAAACCAACGCTCGCTCATTAAGTTATATGTTTCAATAGCAGCAGCAATATCTTCTTTATGAATACCAACCGAAACACGCATTAACATGTGTTGCGGACGCTCTGTTATTTTGCCATTCGTTTTTAATAAATAAGAACGCTCTAATGTTTTGAAACCAAAATAATCGTAACCAAAATCTCTATCATAAATAATAGATGAATCCAACAACTGTGCATTTTTTTGTACAATTTCAAATACATCATCTGCAATTAAGGATGCGCGTTGATTTGTTTTTGGATCAATATAATTATATAATATCTCAATTGTTTTTGAGAATGATTTGATGGTGTTTTTATGTAAGTTACTTACGGCGATACGAGATGCTAATTGAGCATAATCAGGATGCGTGGTAGTTAACGATGCTGCTGTTTCTGCAGCTAAGTTATCTAAGTCACTCGTAGTAACACCATCATAAACTCCATCAATTACTTTTTTAGCAACTTGGATAGGGTCTACATGTGCTGCGTCAAGCCCGTAGCTTAGTTTTTGAACGCGTGCTGTGATTTTGTCAAATTTCACAGATTCCTGAGTGCCGTCTCTTTTAATTACAAACATAGTCTTTAGTGTTTTAGTGTTAATGTATCTTTCAGTTTCGCTACAACAAGTTATAGCTATAATTTCCTTTTTTTACAACCTTTACATTTTGATATTAACAAAGTAGTGGTTAATTATTTTTTTCCTTTATTTTACGCCCCTTTCAAGGCATATTTATTATTTAACTATTTCTTTACGTGTTTTTAGAGGCTAAGATTCCCGTACAAAATATTCATTTTGTTTAATGATTTTTATTCAGGTACGAATCGGGAATTTTAACCGATGAATCTTTTATCTAAAAATCTTCATCTAAATTGAACACGTTGTTTTCTTCTTTATTGTTCATCACACCAGATTTTTGGTATTCCGCAACACGTTTTTCGAAGAAATTAGTTTTACCCTGCAACGAAATCATTTCCATAAAGTCAAATGGATTGGTTGCATTGTAGTGTTTTTCGCAACCTAAGGCTAATAATAACCTGTCGGCGCAAAACTCAATGTATTGACACATCAATTCTGCATTCATGCCAATTAATTTTACAGGGATAGCGTCAGAAACAAATTCTTTTTCTATCACAACAGCATCAGCAATAATTTTTAATACTTGTTCTTTCGGTAATTTATTTTTAACGTGATCAGCATATAGCATACATGCGAAATCACAGTGTAAGCCTTCATCACGAGAAATTAATTCGTTACTGAAGCTTAAACCTGGCATTAAGCCACGTTTCTTTAACCAAAAAATTGAGCAAAACGAGCCAGAAAAGAAGATTCCTTCAACAGCAGCGAAAGCAATTAAGCGCTCAGCAAAGGTTCCGTTAGAAATCCATGTTAAAGCCCAGTCTGCTTTTTTGCCAACACACGGCACAGTATCTACCGCATGTAATAACTTATCTTTTTCAGCAACGTCTTTGATGTATGTATCTATTAGTAGAGAGTATGTTTCGGAATGTATGTTTTCCATCATGACTTGGAAACCATAAAAGAAACGAGCTTCAGGATATTGTACTTCGTTTAAGAAGTTAATCGCTAAATTTTCGTTTACGATACCATCACTAGCTGCAAAAAACGCCAATACATGTTTTACAAAATGACGCTCGTTATCATTTAACTTATTATTCCAATCTGTCATGTCTTGGGATAAGTCAATTTCTTCAGCCGTCCAAAAGCTGGCTTCCGATTTTTTGTAGTATTCCCAAATATCGTTGTGTTTGATAGGGAAAATAACAAAGCGATCTTTGTTTTCTGCTAGTATAGGTTCTGTCATGGTTTCGTTTATAATATTAAGATCCTTAAATGAAAACTTCGAATAAAAGTTTTGTTTAAAAATCTGTTTTACAAATCTGTAGAAAAATGATTGATTTTTCTATAAATGAAATTAACATTAGTGGGCTTGTTTTTAACAATCTGCTATTAACATTTTTTCGTTCATAACCTCTTTAATCCCTTTGTTAATAATGGTTTATAGGCTTTTATAAAAAATAATGAAAAATAATTGTATTTAGGTTTTGCTGTATACTTTTTTTTGTTAAGTAGATCTTAAATCTAAGTGTTTTTAGTTTTAAATTAATCTCTCTTTTAGTCTATAAAAGCCTTCTATTAAAAGAAACAGTTACGTTAATAAATAACATAATCTTAATGTTTTTTAAATAGTATCTCGTTATTATGTGCTAAGGATTTTGTTTGAGTTAAAATAATTTACCTTTTATCTTAATCTAAGGGTTAAATTTTTGTTGCATCCATTCATATAAGCTTTACCATCATCTAATATTTTCTCAATAATTTTATGATTAGGAAACAGAGCAACGCTGATGATTTTGATATGAGTTGTTCTTCCAAAACACATGTGTGTTATTCGTAATAATTAAAGGTATCTGTTTCTATAATATCATGTTCTTCTTCTTCCAGATCTTTTATTGAACCAAAACCAATCACATCTTTGTATGTTCCTTCATCTTTCAATTCAACAGCTCGTTGTATTTTTTCTTTCCCAAAGCGTTCTTTCAAATCATACACTGTTTGACGGAGTTTATCTTGTTTACTATGGTCTTCAAATAAATTATAAGCAACTAAATTACTTTTTATAAATTGAGAAACATAAACCGAAATGCTCATAATACCCGAATTAATAAGTGAATTCGTTTTGTTTTTAGTTGTGAAATCATTCATTCGATTGGTGAGGGCTTTAAAGATTTCTATTCCATCCTGCATAGGTATTTGTGTTTTAATAAAATCATCCCATCGTTCGCCATTGTTATATTTAATTGCAAAGCCAATGTGATAACAAAAGAACTTTCGCTGAACCATTCGTTTTTCGAGGGTTAAGCATAGGGTTAAGAAAATATTGTTTATGCTGTCGGTACTTTTTCGTTGGTCTTTTGATAAGTGGCGTATAGCTTGCATCGATTTATAATCGTGTTCGTTATTCACATCTACCTCAATAAAATTTAAACGGCAATGCCAATAAAAACCAAGAACACTTCGTAAAATAGCTTTTAAATTTTCGGGCGATGCATAGCGCATTTGTAATGGTGTTGTGATGCCTCCTTTGTTTAAGCGAATCATTGTATTATTACCAATACCAGGTAAATCGGTTAATTTGAGTTTTGCTAAAACTGCATCTATATTTTGATTATCAATAATGGTTAAACCATCTGGCTTTTGAATATCGGAGGCTAATTTTGCTAAAAAATAATTAGGTGCCACGCCAATAGAGCATTTGAGCCAATCGCCCACCTCATTAGCAATGTCTTGTTTAATAGTCTTAGCAACCTGCAAGACGTCTTTATGCACAAATGAATAATTCGTCAGATCAACAATGGCTTCATCAATACTTTTAGGAAAAACATCGTTGCTGTATTTTTTCAAAACAGCCATTATTTTTACATGAAATTGACGGTACCGCTCGGGGTTTGTTTCTAATGGCACTAATTCGGGGCATATTATCATGGCGTCGTTTAAACGCATACCTGTTTTTACACCAAATCGTTTTGCTTCGATACTTGGCGCAATGATGCAGCCAAACTTACCTGGGTATACACAGACACCTACTGGCCTATTGCGCAAGTAAAAATTGACCTGTTGTTCGCAACTGGCAAAAAAGCTATTCATATCAACAAACAATACCCGAGCCTCTTGATGTGGCGTTAATTTAGAAATAGTTACCATAGTAAAACAAAAATACTATAATTTGTAGCTAAATATTACTATAAATTATAGCATAGAGCCTGATTGTTAATAAATAGCACTTTTAACGTGTAAAAAGGTTGAAAAAATTAAAATAATACAGATGAGTTAAATTCTAAAAAAAATGCTATTTTTGCTATCTAAAAATTATTAATATGATTGACTTATCAGGAATTATCTCTATTAGCGGACAACCAGGTTTATACAAAGTTGTAGCGCAATCTAAAAACGGAATTATTGTAGAAAACTTAAACGATAAAAAACGTACATCTATTAGCTCTACAGCTAAAGTTAGTTCGTTAGAAGACATTAGCATGTTTACAACTAGCGACGATAAGCCAGTTTCGGAAATCATGCAATCAATCTTTGATAAAGAAAAAGGTGGTGCTTGTATCGATTCAAAATCAGATGATAAAGCTGTAGCTGCATATTTTGAAGCAGTTTTACCTGAATATGATAAAGAGCGTGTTTACACAAGTAATATGCGTAAATTATTTAATTGGTATAATGGCTTACAATCTACTGGTAACTTAAAAGTAAAAGAAGCTGATAAAAAAGATGATGCTACTGATAAAATTGTAAAAGCTGTAACTGAGAAAAAAGCAACTGTTAAAAAAACGGCTACTAAAGACACAACTAAAACAAAAACGAGTACAGGTGTTAAGAAAACAACTGGTGTTAGAAAAACTGGCGTAGCTTAATTAGTTATTTAATAAATTAAAGAGGCTGTATCTTGATCGATACAGCCTCTTTTTATTTATGTCAAAATTGAAAAATAAATTTGCCTATCATTTAGGCTATACTAAAAATTAGTGGGAAGGTTAAAATTATTTTAAATGTTTCATTGATTTTACTCAAACACAAACCCGTTTGAAATATAACCTGCATGAAAGCTTTTTTTGAAACTTCCATTTACTGAGTAGATCTCTATCATTGATTTTTGAACGTAATCAATAGCATCACTTACATAGATATTATAATCAATAGGATTAACGCCTAAACCATAGTAAATTTTAGAGTCCTGATTAACTAATGGGGAAGCAGGTAAAGCGCCATTAATAATTGGGAACTGGCAAATGCCTTTATTTAAATAATACAACGTATCGTGTGTTTTATTGATGCATAATTGTTTAGGGCTGTCTGCCGATGTAAATGCTAAGTTTAATTCTATTTGTAAGGTAACAGGATTTATGCGGACTAATTTACCAACCTGACTTGCTGAGCTGCCGCCACTTGCCAACACCCATACTTTGGAATTTTTATCGACGATGATACTAGATGCGCCTTTACCAACATTGATGCTATCGGTAACCATATCGGTAATGGTATTAATCACATAACAATAATTGTTACTGCTACAGGTTACAAATGCTTTATTATAAATCAGAGCCATTTTTTCAGTATTACTATAAGAAGGAATTGATCCAATGATGGTGTTTGTGTTTAAATCAACTATTTGTATAGTGCTTGCGTATAAGTCGCTTACATAAGCCTTGCTGTATGTTATAGGTAATATATAGCGTGGCGAATTAAATCCAGAAATTGTAGCTGTTTGTTTTAAATCGTAACCCGATGTGACTTCTATTTTATGAGAATTATTTACTACTATATAATAGTTGTTATTATACTTTGTCATGCTTTGACAAACATCTCCTAATATGGCATTGCTATTTTGTTGACTGTAAAAATTTTCGATTACAGTTCCTGTCGTTGCATCATAGAGTGAAATGTTCGAATTTCCAGGCACAAGATTAAATTGACCCTCATTAATAATATAAACTTTGTTATTAGAGTTAATGCTAGTAACAGTTGTTGTTGGTTCAGGAGGAGTGTCTTTTACGCAAGATGAAAAAAGTAAGAGACATAATGCAAAGGACAAAAAACAAGTAAAGTATTTCTGAATGTTATATTTCATCGTTTCTTTTGAAAAAAATCTTTTAATATACGGGAACACTGTTCTTCTAAAATACCTTTAACAACTATTGTTTTAGGATGTAATACAGGTTGATTTATTTTTGAAAATCCTTTTTTATCATCACTCGCCCCATATACAATTTTTGTAATATGTGTCCAATGCAAGGCACCTGCACACATTAGGCAAGGTTCCAATGTTACGTAAAGTGTACAATCATTTAAATATTTTCCGCCAATATAATTAGTGGCAGATGTGATCGTTTGCATTTCGGCATGAGCGGTGACATCGTTTAATTGTTCAGTTAAATTATGGCCGCGCGCAATGATTTTATTTTCAGCAACAATAACGGCACCAACAGGTACTTCATCTGCATCAAAGGCTTTTTGAGCTTCTTTGAATGCTTCATTCATAAAGTAAGTGTCAGAGTATAATTCCATAAATCAAAATTAAGTCAGCTTAAATTCAGGATTATAAATAAAACCAATAATGTTATTCCAAGGATGAGTATGTTCGATTTTTTTCATTTTTTAATATTTTGAGTATAAATTATAATTTATATAAAAAATATTTGCCAACATTTTAAGTGGCAAAAATTAGGAGTATAAAAATTACTCTTTTAAAACCATATCAATACACATTACAGCAGCTAAAATCAAAATACGTGTAGGCTCTTCTTTACGCACTTTATCACTAATGGATAACATATAATTATCAGCTGTTGTAAATAATTCTTTACCTAATCCTGCCCATTTTTTTGATACGCCAGCAAGTTCGTCATTGCCTTGCATAAATTTAAAATCCCAACTAGTCCATTTACCTTTAAGGGTACATACTACGTTATCATTGGCATCCAATACATCAAATTTTCCACCTATCGAGAAAAATTTTTGTTTAAACCGACCAACTAAATGATCGTTTTCATCCAACACTTCTACATTAGATAAAAAAATAGATACACCACGTTTTACGGTCAATACTTTTTCGCCACTAACTGATTTTATTTCCACATGAAACGGTGTCATGCGTTTGTAATCAGTAAAACGCAATAACTTAGTAAAGCCACCCAGTTTCTCTTCACGACAATTCATGATGAGTTCTTGTGTATCTGGATTATAAATATCAAAATTATTGGCAGCCTTAAACATCCCAACATGTTCTTTGATGAAAAATAAATTTTGTTTCAGTAATGGATGCATAATGATGATGTTTCTTTTAAGTTTGTATTAATTCAATTTTGCTAAAGCAGCATTTAATCGCTTAATTACTTCTTCTTTACCTAATAAGGCTAACATATCGAATAACTGAGCTCCACCTGCAACTCCTGTTGTTAATACACGTACTAATTGCATATCTATTTTTCCTAATTCAGGTTCAACAGCTGTAAATAAATCGTGGATAGATGAAATAGTCCAAACATCTAAAGCGCCTAATTTATCAGTTAATTTAGTATAAGTTGCTTTAGAATGTTCACTCCATTTTTTAGTCATTACTTTTTCATCAAAGCTTGTTGGCTCTATAAAAAAGTAAGAACCTAAGTCATAGAATTCGGTTACAAAATGTGCTTTCTCTTTTATTAATCTGCAAAATTCTGTTACAAATGCTTTATCTTTTTTGATGTCTTTAGCTTCTAATAAAGGCATAACAGAGTTAGCTAATTGCTCGTCTGTTTGCATACGTAAGTATTGTTGGTTAAACCATTTTGTTTTTTCTGGATCAAATTTAGCGCCCGATTTATTTACGCGTTCGAAAGAAAATTCTTTGATCAATTCTTCCTTACTCATAATTTCGCGGTTATCGCCCGGATTCCAACCTAATAAGGCTAGCATATTTATAAAGGCATCTGGTGTAAATCCTGATTCTCTATAACCAATATAACTTTCACCGGTACGTTCATCATGCCAATTAATAGGGAACATTGGTAAACCTGATTTATCACGTTTAGATAATTTCCCATTTCCATCTGGTTTTAAGATAAGCGGTAAATGAGCTAATTGAGGCATTTGATCTTCTAAACCTAAATAACGGTAAATTAATATGTGTGACGGAGCACTAGGCAACCACTCTTCTCCACGCACGGCGTGTGTAATTTTCATTTCGATGTCATCCACGATATGCGCCAAATGGTATGTTGGCATGCCATCTGATTTTAATAATACTTTATCATCTACTTGAGTAGAGTTTACTGTGACCCAACCTCTGATGATATCATGAAAACGAATTTCCTCATTGCGTGGTACTTTTAAGCGAACAACATAAGGAGCACCGCTCTCTATTAATTTCGAAACCTCATCTTCACTTAGCGATAATGAATTGCGCATGTTTTGACGCGTAACAGAGTTATATTGAGGAGCCACTACTTTAGCTGCTTCTAAACGTTTACGCATTTCATCTAACTCTTCAGAGGTATCAAATGCGATGTATGCGTGTCCAGATGCAATTAATTGATCGGCGTATTTTTTATAAATCCCTAATTCTTTGCGTTCACTTTGGCGATAGGGTGTATAAGGACCATCGCCAAAACCAACACCTTCGTTTGGCTCAATACCACACCATTTAAGTGCAGCAATTATATATTCTTCTGCTCCTTTTACATAACGTGTTTGGTCGGTATCTTCAATACGCAACACGAAATCGCCACCATGTTTTTTTGCAAATAAATAACTAAATAAAGCGGTACGAACCCCGCCCATATGCAAGCCACCTGTAGGGCTTGGCGCAAAACGTAAACGAACTTTTTTTTCCATAGGGGTTAAAGATAATGAAAAAGGCTTGTTTTTAATGTATATTTTTTTGAATAAAATAAAGTAGTTTTATACTGAATTATTATCATTTATGACAGAAAAACAGTTTAACCCATTTTTATTTTACAGTTCGCAACTACAAGCCTTATTTGTAAGCGCAGCTAAACAAAAAAATCCAGCTTTATGGTTATACGAAAATAATGCTCGAACGTCCTTATTTATGTTAGAAGCTCTGACTCGTTTGCACGACAATGCCTTTGATGAAACCTTCTTAAATAAATGGCATATGCGGTTTAAAAAATTGGAGGATGAGTTTGGGTTATTAGATTATTATATTGCTTTTGAAAAAGAATTTAAATCAAATAAAAATATAACAAAACCTATTCTTACAAACTTTACCCAAAACGCAGAGTTTGTTTCTGGAAGAATTAATTCTAGATTAAATGATAAAGAATGGTTAAGTGGTAAGCTGTTAAATTTCAACGTCAAGTTGGGCCAGTACACATTGTTTTATGATGAAGAGCATGTTGCTGAATTGAGATATGTGATTGAAAAAGAAATTGAAAAAATTAAATCGGTTGCATTAAAATTAAATTATTCATTTACAGAAATTGAATTAGAAGTTCACGAAATGCGTCGAAAATTAAGATGGATTAGTATTTATGCTCAAGCATTAAACGGTTTGATTCAAGCCAAACCAACTTCTGAAAAAGTAAAATATACGACTAATTACTTAACGAAAGATATTGTAAAATCACCTTACAATAAATTGCCTATTAAGCCTGAAAAAACTGCTATTATGGAATATGACAGTGATTCTTTTTTTGCATTAAGTTGGGTAATTAAAGAATTAGGAATCCTTAAAGACAATGGATTAAGAATAGAGGCTCTATCAAATGCCATACAGCAAGTAGAAAAAACAGACGAACAATCTTCTACTGAAAAAGCAATTGTTTTATTAGGTGTTAAAAAAGATGCCATGCAAGTGATTTTGAAACAAGCCTCTGATATGATCTATAA
This sequence comes from uncultured Bacteroidota bacterium, assembly GCA_903834765.1. Taxonomy (GTDB): domain Bacteria; phylum Bacteroidota; class Bacteroidia; order B-17B0; family Aurantibacillaceae; genus UBA4416. The sequence goes on along the minus strand of CAILKE010000053.1, from coordinate 23,082 downwards.
TTTCATCGCAAAAGATAAAATTTTAGATACGATATTAATAAAAAAATAATTAAATAGTATTTTTAAACCCAACTCTTTTTTATAAATATGACATTGAAATATATTTTAAGCTTTTTAATACTTATTACATCATCTAATTTAGTTTCTCAAAATCAATTCAAACAAACGGTTAGAGGACAGGTAACTGATAAGATCAGTTCTATTGGGTTACCGGGAGTTATTATCCGCATGAAAAATGACTCAACTAAAAAATTAGTAACAACAACAGATGAGAAAGGTAATTTTAAAATAGAAGGAGTTCCTGTTGGGCGAAGATCATTTATGGCCAGTTATATTGGCTATAGTCAAATGTCATTAAGCGACATTATAATTACTTCTGGTAAAGAAGTTTTTTTGAATATAGAATTAGAAGAATCGTTAGTGCAAACGGAAGAAGTTATGGTAACAGCTGATCAAACAGATATTGTTACTGATATGCAAGCCATTAACATGAAAAAGTTTAGTATTGAAGAAACAGAACGTTATGCAGGTTCACGTCAGGATCCCGCTCGTATGGCCTCTAATTTTGCTGGCGTTCAGGGAACTAACGATAGTAGAAATGATATTGTTGTTCGAGGAAATTCTCCTTCTGGTTTATTATGGCGTTTGGAAGAAATAGATATTCCTAATCCGAATCACTTTGCGGTGGCGGGTTCTGCAGGTGGACCAACTGCTATTATTAATAATAAATACTTAGCAAATTCAGAATTTTATACAGGCGCTTTTCCAGCTAATTATGGTAATGCATTAGGCGGAGTTTTTGATTTAAAAATGAGAAATGGGAATAATCAAAAACATGAACGCACGTTTCAATTTGGATTATTAGGAACGGAGCTTTCGCTGGAAGGCCCAATTAACAAAGAAAAGGGAAGTAGTTACTATGTTAATTACAGGTATTCAACATTAGATATGTTGTCCTTTTTAAATATTAAATTGGGAACAAGCGCTGTTCCTAAATATCAAGATGGTGCCTTTAGATTAAATTTTCCTACTAAAAAAGCAGGTGTGTTTTCTATTAGTTCTATAGGTGGATTTAGTACTATCAAAATTATTTTGAGTACGCAAACAACTCGTCCAAAGGAATTATATGGTGATTTAAATAGAGATCAATACTTCACGTCAGTCATGGGAGTGGGTATTATCAATCATAGTTATTCGTTCAATAGTCGCACGTTTATGAAAACTTCTTTGGCTTACGGAGCGCAGGATTTAGACGTAACACATAATTTAGTTTTACGAGATCAAAATTTCATACCAAATGATACGTTGCCAAAAATATTAGGGTATCAATTTTATGAAGGCAAAACAACCTTATCCTGGTATGTGAGACATAAAGTAAATCCGAAAAATAGTTTTAAATCAGGTTTTTTTGCAAATATGATTCATGTTAATTTTTATGATCAAATAAAAATTAATTCGCGCTACGATACCATTGCGCAAGCCATTGATAACAAGCCTTTCAAAACACGTGTGAATACTCAAACTGATTTTTATTTATTGCAACCCTATTTTGTTTTTGTACATAAGTTTAACGAGAAATGGAGTACCAATCTAGGTGTATTTGCTCAATATTTAACCTTAAATAATACTTATGCCATTGAACCAAGAGCTAGCATTCGTTATCAATTCAAGGTCAATCAATCGCTTAGTTTAGCTTACGGATTACATAGTCAAATGCAACCAACGTATTTATACTTTGCTACGCCTGATAGTATTGTAAGAGATGGTAAAGTATATTCTAATCCTACAAAAATTGCAGATAATAAAAATTTAGGATTAAGCAAAAGTCAGCATATTGTATTAGGATACGATTATCAAATAACAAAAAACTTCCGAACCAAAGTAGAAGCCTATTATCAATACCTTTGGAATGTGCCTGTTTATGGGGTTCCTTCAAGCGTTTCTTTATTAAATAGAGGTGCAAGCTTTAACCGCTTCTTTCCTATTTATACAATGGAAAATAAGGGAACGGGTTATAATTATGGTTTAGAATTAACAGTAGAAAAAGCATTCAGTAAACATTATTTCTTTTTATACTCTGCTAGTTTATTTGACAGTAAATACACTGCCAGTAATGGCAAAACATTCAATACAGATTTTAATGGTAACTACGTTATGAATTTATTATTAGGTGTTGAATACGATGTTGGGAAAACTAAAAAGAATTCGATTAGTGCTTCATCTAAAATTACCTATGGTGGTGGCAAACGATACTCGCCTGTGGATGTCTCTGCTAGTAATGCGGTGATGGATGTTGTTGCTGATAATAATAAAGTTAATAGTTTGCAATTTGATCCATACAACCGTTTAGATTTTAGAATAGCTTATAAAATAAATGCTAAAAAAGCAGCTTATGAAATTGCATTGGATTTAGTAAATGTGATGAATACTAAAAATGTTTTAGCATTGAGTTATTCTCCGGATCCTGCAAATATCAATGCTGATCCTTTAGTCAAAAATTACCAGTTAGGATTTTTACCATTATTTTATGTGAAGGTAGATTTTTAATTGCTTGTAATTGAAATCAGCCATAGGTAAAGAATTGAAGATAAGGGACTCATTATACTAACGCACTTTCGTTAATAAGTTTGAGTTTAATACGACGCTTGTAATCTCTAAATCAATAAATTTATTCTATTACATTTTATAATAGCGTAATTCACTATGAGCGACATTCAACATTTTTTTAAGACTATTGAGCTTTCATCAGATACCTTTGCCGAAAATCAATTAAAAAATTATATTACAAGTTATACTTCTGAATCTGATTTTCCTGAGTTGGAAGAAATAGATATAGCTATTCTTGGTGTGTGTGAAGATAGGCGAGCTTATACAAACATTGGTTGCGCTTTTGCGCCAAATAAAGTAAGGGATTATTTATATTCTTTATATCCAGGAAGTTTCAAGCCACGCATTGCTGATCTTGGAAACATAGAAGCAGGGCATGATGTAGAAGATACTTATTACGCTCTAAAATCAACAGTAGATTATTTAGTTCGAAAAAATATTGTGCCGATTATTATTGGTGGAAGTCAAGATTTAACTTACGCTCAGTTTTTAGGTTATGAAAAATTAGAACAAACCATTAACGTGGTAACTATTGATGCCGCCTTTGATTTAGGCAATCATGATGAAGAAACCACGAATACTGCTTATTTGGGAAAAATCATTTTACATCAGCCTAACTTTTTATTTAATTATAGTAATATTGGTTATCAAACATATTTAGTGAATCATACATCTTTGGGTATGATGAATAAATTATATTTTGATACATATCGTTTGGGACAAGTACGCGATGCTATTGAAGAAGCAGAACCAATCATCAGACATGCAGATATGTTGAGCTTTGATATTTCTGCAATTAAGCATAGCGATGCTCCTGCGCACTCAATGGCACAGCCAAATGGATTTTACTCTGAAGAAGCATGCCAAATGATGCGTTACGCAGGTATGAATGATAAATTAACATCCGTAGGAATTTACGAAATCAATCCAGAATACGATACACAAGGTAAAACCAGCAACTTAGCAGCACAGATGATTTGGTGTTTCATGGATGGCTTCTATTCTCGTAAACATGATTTCCCTTCTCGAACTAATCCAGATTACGTAAAATTTCATGTAGTATTGCAAGATGAAAAATATGAAATTAATTTTTTCAAAAGTAAAAAAACAAACCGCTGGTGGATGGAAATACCTTACCCACCAAGTAAAGGCTTGAAGTTTGAGCGACATACCTTATTGCCATGCTCTTATAAAGATTATGAATTAGCTATCAACAATGAGATTCCAGATCGTTGGTGGCAAACCTATCAGAAGTTGAGTTAATTGTAATTTAATATTGTCTCCCAATCTTAATTTCATCTCCTAAAAATATGGAAGAAGTAACAAAGCAGATAAATGTCTAATATGCATTTAGTAAATTAAAAAGGGTTTCTGTACTTTGTAGATTTAAATCATTTAATATTACAAAAACAACGAAACAATTGTAAATAAGGCAAACACCACACTGGCAATGCCATTTGTTGTAAAAAAAGCTCTATTTACTTTTGATAGATCAGCCGGTTTTACAAGCGTATGTTGGTAGATCAATAACATGGAGAATAATCCAACACCAATCCAATACAACCAATTAAACTGTCCAACGATACCTGCACTAATAATAAATGTGAAGGCAAAAAAATGCAATACTTCAGAAACCCTTAAAGCGCCTTTCGTTCCGAATAATACTGGAATTGATTTTAAGTGATTGGATCGGTCGAAGGCTTCATCTTGTAAGGCATAAATAATATCAAAGCCACTTACCCAACAAAATACAGTAAACGAAAATAATAAGGGTAACCAGGCAAATTCTCCTGTTACCGCTAAATAAGCACCAATTGGAGCTAACGCTAATCCGCAACCCAATACCAAATGACATAACGGCGTGAAACGCTTGGTGTAGCTGTAAAATAAAACAACAAATAATGCAACGGGAGATAAGTAAAAACAAATGCTATTGATAAACCAAGTGATTATAACAAATAGCAAGCAATTGATGATGATAAAAAACAAGGCATTGTTGGGATTTATAATTCCTGCAGGGATTTCTCTAACAGCAGTGCGTGGATTAAGCGCATCAAATTTTCGATCGATATAACGGTTGAAAGCCATGGCGGCACTGCGTGCAAATACCATACATAAAATAACCAATACAAATAATTTCATAGAGAAGGTATGTCCCGTTTTAAGTGCTAATACAAATCCTATGCAAGCAAAGGGCAAAGCAAAAATAGTATGACTAAATGTAACGAGAGATAAGTATTTTTTGATAGCAGACATTATTTATTTATGTTTTTAACAAAGAGTTTCAGAGTTACAAGAGTTCACAAAGTTTTTATAATATAATTAAAATAAACATATTTTATTCTGTGCACCCTTTTTTCTCTTATTCTCTGTATTGAGAAAGTTTTATTAAAAATTAATTTCCTCTAATAATTAAGACTAATAAAAATATAACAGGGACTGAACTTAAGATCATACCTATATAACCTAAACTAAAAGCCTTTTTAGTGATTTCGTATTTGGTATTCAAATAAATATTAATGGTAGAAAATATAAAACCTATAATAGCAAATAATAAAGCAAAGAATAAATAAAAAGGATTGATTAAACAGGCGCAACAGGCAATACCAAGAGCAACAGAAAGATAGCCGGATAACTTAAATAAATTCATCTTACAATACGTTATTGGTTTGTTCTTTTATTTTTTCTAATTCATCTTTCATTAATACCACTAATTTTTGCATTTCGGCATCATTCGCTTTAGAGCCAATGGTATTGATTTCACGTCCAATTTCTTGTCCAATAAAGTTAAGTTTACGCCCACCGGCAGGTTCTTTCATTGTTTTAATGAAATAATCTAAATGTGTTTGTAAACGAACTTTTTCTTCGTTGATATCCAGTTTTTCGATGTAGTAAATTAACTCTTGCTCAAATCTGTTTTTATCAACTTTTTCAGAGCCAACAACTTCTTCTAAATTTTTATGAATACGATCTTTAATATTTTGAATACGGCTAGCATCATGCTTCTTAATATTTTCAAGTGATGATGAAATAATACCGATACGATCCATAAAATCTTTTTCGATAGATTTTCCTTCATCTGATCTGAAAGCAATTAAGGCTTTAGTGGCTTCTAAGATCACAGAATAAATATCTTTCCAATCTTCCTCATTTGGTTCTTTACGTTCTGATTTAAGAACATCAGGCATTTTTAATACATGAGAAAATAAATTGTTTTCAGGTTCGTTTAATTCTTTCGCCAATTCTTTTAATTTAGCATGGTATGATTTAGCCAATGGTATATTAATTTCCACAGGAGTTTCCGCTACCTTAGACTCTATGTATACAGATAAATCAACCTTTCCGCGTTCCAATAATTTATTGAGTTCGCTTTTTAGTTCATGTTCCTTATCTCTGTATGTAGAAGATAATCTTAAATTTAAATCTAAATTTTTACTATTTAGAGAGCGAATTTCTACACTCACCATTTTATTTTCAAATTCTTTGGTCGCTTTTCCAAAGCCAGTCATTGATTTTAGCATGATGCAAAATTAAACTATTTTCATTAAAAACGGCTGTAAAAAGCAAATCATTGCTTATTATTGTATATCAATAAATAATATAAATTATCACATGATTAAACTGATTATACATGGAGGATTTTTTAGCGAATCATCGCAATCCCAAGAAACAAAACTAGCTAAACAACAATCTTTATCAATTATTGCCAAGCAATCATACGAATATTTAAAAACGCATACTGCCTTGCAAACCATTGTTTATGCTGTTGAATTATTAGAAAATGATGAGTTGTTTAATGCAGGTATTGGCTCACAAATACAAAGCGATGGGAAGATTCGTATGAGTGCTTCTATAATGGATGGTGTTTCTGCTAAATTTAGTGGTGTCATCAATATTGAAGATGTAAAAAATCCAATCAAAGTGGCCGAAAAATTATTTACACACGATGACCGTGTATTGGGAGGTGAAGGTGCTATTAGTTTTGCAAGAGCTAATGGCTTTGAAAAATTTAATACTGAGTTACCACAACGCCGATTAGAATATGAAGCAAAACTAAAAAGTAAAGGAATGGGAACAGTTGGCTGTGTGGCTTTAGATGCACAAGGGCATATAGCTGCAGCAACTTCCACAGGAGGTAAAGGTTTTGAAATGGTAGGTCGAATTTCAGATTCGGCAACAGCAGCAGGTAATTACGCAAATGAATATTGTGGTGTTAGTTGCACAGGAGTAGGCGAGGACATTGTTAGTTCAGCTGTTGCAACAAAAATAGTAACGCGTGTAACGGATGGAATGTCAATTAAACAAGCTTTTGATAAAACCTTTACTGAATTAAAAAACATAGATGGCTTTGCAGGTGCTATTGCTATTGATAAAGATGGAAACATCTATCATCAAGATTCGCACCCAATGATGGTATATGCGAGTTATGATGGAACTAATTTAGAAGTTTTTAATTAAAAAAAATACATCAATACTCACGAAACATATATGCAACGCTGCTTAACAATAGCAGCTCAAGGATTAGGACAGGTTGCTCCGAATCCTATGGTTGGATGCGTTGTTGTTTATAATGATAAAATCATTTCCGAAGGCTATCACCAAGTATATGGTGGCTTGCACGCAGAACCTAATGCGTTGAAAGGAGTTGATGAGACTCTGTTAAAAGAATGTACCTTATACGTGAATTTAGAACCCTGTTCGCATCACGGAAAAACGCCACCCTGCGCCGATTTAATTATTAGCAAAGACATTAAAAAAGTGTTTGTGGGGAATTTAGATACCAATCCTTTAGTGGCTGGAAAAGGTATTAAAAAATTACAAGATGCCGGAATAGCTGTAGAATATGCTATATTGAATGATGCTTGTAGAGAATTAAACAAACGTTTTTTTACTTTACACGAAAAAAAACGTCCTTATATTATCTTAAAATGGGCGCAAACTAATGATGGTTTTATTAGTCATTATCCATTGCCTATTCATAAAGAAGATAATTGGATTACAGGAGAAGAAAGTAAGCAACTTGTGCATCAATGGCGCACTCAAGAACAAGCCATCTTAGTTGGTTATAATACGGCTTTGCTTGATAATCCTTTATTAACGGCTCGTTTGGTTAATGGAAAAAATCCCCTGCGTGTTGTGATTGATAAAGAGTTAGCATTGCCAAAACACTTGGCAGTTTTTAATGAAGATGCTGAAACACTTGTATTTAATAACAAAGAATCAATACAAAAAAATAATGTGCACTATTTGAAGATTGATTTTACTCACCTATTAACAGAGATGATGAGTTATTTATTTACGAAGAATATAGCAAGTATAATTATTGAAGGAGGTACTAAAACTCTTTCTCAATTTATGGAGCAAAACCTGTGGGACGAAGCACGAGTGTTTGTTAATCCTCATAAAAACTTCGTCAATGGCTTAAAATCGCCTGTCATTGATCTTTCTCAAGCAAGTAAACAATTTGTAGGTACAGATGAATTATATATTTTTAAAAACAAATAAACTATGATTTTCTTAATTGCCTCTATTATTGTTTCTACATTATTCGGTATTTCGTTTAAAGTAATTTCTATCAAAAAAATAAATTCTTTTCAAACCATTATTATCAACTATATAGTTGCCGGATCGTTGGGCTTTATTACTACTAAATCGGACGTAACACCGCTAAATGTTTTTCAACAGTCTTGGTTTGGCGTTGCTGTTGGATTAGGTATTGTATTTATTGGGAGTTTATTTGTGATAGCTGAAACTACAAGCAAATATGGTATATCTGTGGCGCAAGTTGCTAACCGTATGTCGGTTGTTGTTCCTATAACGATAGCCATTTTATATTATGGCGATAATTTAACTGTATTTAAAGTTGTTGGAATTATCTTAGCAATTGCGGCCGTTTATTTAGTATCACACAAAGAAGGCAGTTCTAAATCTTCACAAAAGTTTTGGTGGCTTTTTCCATTAATTATTTTCATATGTAGTGGAATCATTGATTCATCCATCAATTACGCCCAACGTAATTTATTAAACGATACTGATTTTGATGCCTTTTTATCGACCATTTTTTCTACGGCTTTTGTTTTTGGCGCTATTGTTTTATTGTATCAATTACTTATTAAAAAAGAAACCTTCGAAACACGAGCAATACCGGCAGGAATTATATTAGGTGTCATTAATTTTGGCACCATGTATTTTATTATTATGGCACTAAATTCAAATATCATCGAAGCCTCTTCTTTATTTCCTATCAATAATTTAAGCATTTTAACATTGTCTACAATCATTTCTGTTTTGGTTTATAAAGAAAAACTATCTCAAAAAAATTGGATTGGCATTGGGTTGAGTCTTGCTGCCATTATTATTTTGGGACTTTTACCGAAACTCATGTAAATAGTAACTATGCTTTTTTCTGATACATATTTAACCATTCAGGCTCCACATCAAATTATTTATAAAGATAAAGGGAGTAAATTTTTGGCATTTGCTTTTCCTGTAGAAAACGAAAAACAGATAAAAGAAATTTTAGTTAATATTAAAAAAGAACATCCTACTGCTAATCATCATTGCTATGCTTATATTTTAGGAGCTGATAAAACCCATACACGTGCCAATGACGACGGTGAGCCTTCCTATACAGCAGGCAAGCCCATACTCGGACAAATTCAATCGAATGATTTAACCAATGTGTTAATTATTGTTGTGCGTTATTTTGGTGGGACTTTATTAGGCGTGAGCGGCTTAATACAAGCATACAAATCCTCTGCGTCAGAAGTTATCAAAGGCTCTGTCATCATCGAAAAACAAATACTGTTCAAGTACACAGTTCATTTTCCTTTTGAGCATTTAAACGAAGTGATGAAACTATTGAAACTATTAGATACTAAAATTCATGAACAACAATTCGACACCTCTTGTTCTATTAATTTCAGTATACGTAAATCCCACAGTGAAGCCTGCGAAGAGAAATTGAAAAAACTGGAAGGCTTAAAATTAGATTATTTATAAAATGATTATATTTAGTATTGTAAATACTAATCATTGACTAACCCCAAACACATATACATACACGGTCATCGTGGCGCAAGAGGACTCTTTCCTGAAAACACCATCACTGCTTTTATAGAAGCTGTTAAATTGGGCGTTGACGCTTTGGAAATGGATGTCGTTATTTCTAAAGACAATCAAGTAGTTGTATCGCATGAGCCTTATATGAATGCTCTATTCTGCTCCACACCAAATGGAATTGCTGTAGACAGTCATTCTGAAAAGGAACATAATTTATACTATATGACGTATGAGCAAATCAAACAATTTGATTGTGGTAAAAGAGGAAATGAATTATTCCCTCAACAAAAAAAAGTTGCTGAACACAAACCTTTGTTATCAGAGGTTGTTAATGCTGTTGATGCATTTACACGGCTTAATAATTTGCCACCAATTCATTATAATATAGAAATAAAAAGTGAATTAGAGGACGATGATATCTTTCAACCATCACCTGTTACGTTTGTAAATTTAGTATATGACGAATTAATTAAACTAAAGATCTTACCTCGAACAATTTTGCAATCTTTTGATGTTAGGATCCTACAGACCCTGAAACAAAAGGATTCTAAGTTGACGCTTTCCTACCTTGTTGAAAATATAGACAGTTTAGAAATCAACCTTCAACGTTTGGGATTTATACCAACTATTTATGCGCCTGAATTTATTTTAATAAATGAACAATTGATTTCCGATTTGAAACATAAAAATATCAAACTCATAACGTGGACGGTAAATGAAGTGGATGACATGAAGCGCTTGATAAATATGGGTGTTGAGACGCTTATTACAGATTATCCTGATAAAGCAATTAGTTTTATTAAATCAATCAACGGAAATATAGAATAGGTGTGGAGAATAACAAAATAATATTGAGACTTTAACTAAATAAAAAATACATAGTGACTTCTTTTTCTTCAAAACATAGACTTGAAATAATCCAGCAACTAAGCGACACATCGTTTGATGTGTTAGTAATTGGTGGTGGCATTACGGGCGCAGGTATTGCGCTAGACGCCAGTGCGCGTGGTTTAAAAGTAGCTTTAGTTGATATGCAAGATTTTGCAGGTGGTACATCAAGCAGATCAACAAAATTAATACACGGAGGTTTACGTTACTTAAAACAATTAGAATTAAAACTTGTAGCCGAAGTTGGTAAAGAACGAGAGATTGTTCACCGAAATGCGCCCCATCTTACTAAGCCGGAGCCAATGTTATTGCCCATCATCAAACAAGGTTCTTTAGGCTTGTTTTCGGCACGTATTGGGATGTGGATTTATGAATGGTTAGCAGGTGTCAAAAAAGTAGAATGGCATAAAGTTTTAAGTATAGAAGAAACATTGAAACACGAACCTTTATTGAACAAAACAAATTTATTGGGAGGCATTTTATTTTACGAATACCGAACTGACGACGCACGTCTAACTATTGAAGTGATGAAAGAAGCTGTGGCTAAAGGTGCCGTAGCATTGAACTACGCAAAGGTGACGTCATTCAAATATACGAACGGGAAAATTTCAGGTGCTATTATTCAAGATCAAATTGGAAATGAAACCTTTGAAATTTCTGCGACTCATGTAGTGAATTCCACAGGGCCTTGGGTCGACGATTTGGATGATTTAGATAATAGCAAAGCAACTCATAAATTACATATTACTAAAGGTGTTCATTTAGTGGTTGATCATAAAAAACTTCCTATTCATCAATCGGTATATTTTGATACGCCCGATAAGCGGATGTTGTTTGTTATTCCTCGTGAAGGAAAAACATACATTGGTACTACTGATACATTTTATCACGATGACATCAAGCATCCAACAATTACTGATGAAGACAGAACTTATCTTTTAAATTGTGTCAATAGTTTTTTTCCTAACAGTCAAATTTCTATCAGCGATGTTGAATCAGGTTGGGCTGGATTAAGACCACTCATTAATAAAACTGGAAAAGGACCTTCCGAAATTTCACGGAAGGATGAAGTGTTTATGTATGACTCAGGCTTACTAACCATTGCAGGAGGTAAGTTAACAGGCTACCGTAAAATGGCACAACGCATTACTGATATTATTGCTAAAAGAATAGGGGATTCGTCGGAAAAAAAAATAGCAGCATGTAGTACCAATTTTATTAAACTTTCTGGTGGAAAAATAAAAAGTGATGTGAGCTTCTCAGATTTTATTTCTTTAAAAATGAAAGAAGGCGTTGCATTGAAGTTAACCGTAAAAGAAGCTGAAATTCTAGTAAATCGCTATGGTTCCAATGTAGATCTTATTTTTAAATTGGTAAAACAACTAACCGAAACAGAAACGAGTGATATACCGGTGATGCTTCGCGCACAAATATTATATAGCATAGAAAATGAAATGTGCCTCACACCTTCCGATTTTTTTATCCGTCGCACAGGCGCATTTTACTTTGACATAGACCTTGTAAAAACTTGGCAAAAAGAAATTACTACTTACATGCAACAATATTTATTGTGTAATGACGAGGTAATGAAATCTTTTAGTGATAACTTACAACAAAGCATTGAGGAGTCAGAGAGATTGAGCAGGTAAGGTGTTTTTAAATAAGTGAAACGCTTATTAAGCTTGTGCTGTAGGTCCACCAAAATTAAGTGGTAATGCATTCATTTCGCTATCTTTAATTTTACCGTGCATTTGTTCGAAGCGCTGCACGTTATCAGCTAATGCCTTCATTAAACGTTTAGCATGTTGAGGAGTTAATACGATGCGTGATTTTACTTTTGCCTTTGGTACACCGGGCATCACTTTAATGAAATCAACAACAAATTCAGTTGGCGAATGTGTAATAATCGCTAAGTTAGAATAAATTCCTTCTGCAATTTCTTCAGATAGCTCTATGTTTAGTTGGTTTTCAGGATTTTGATTTTCCATGTTAATTTATTTTTTAATATTTTACGATTAACTAATACTGTTTCTAACTCTCTGACTAAAATCTCTCAACGCTTGATTAAAAGCGATTCCATGATTTTCCATTTTATCTTTAATGTAAATGGAAGCTAATATATGAGTTAAACATTCACCTTCATCTTTACCTTCTACCTCAATAGTTGGCTTTTGTTCGTCCATCATAGCAGCTTCAGCATCTTGTAATTGAGCAAGAGTATAAGTTTCTACTAATTTTTTGATTACTGGTATTTGCATATTGTTACTTTCTTAAATCGTCAATCATTTTTTGTAAATAATCTTCCTTACTGGTTGCGGTACCTTCTAATAACACGCCATTTTTGAACGTTGCTAAATATGGCAAATTATCTACACCACCTAATTTACGTGCTTTTTCATTCTCTTCAGCATTTATTTCTAAAAACAAAATATCAGTATTGTTTTCATCATTTGAATGACGTTTATATTTAGGCGCAAATAATTTACATGAGCCACACCAATCAGCATAATATTTCACAATAACTTTATTGTTTGATTTTAATATGCTTTCAAAATCATTATCTGTTGCTATTTGTACCATTTTAGTTTTTTTTTATTATTTTAGACTATAAACTTAACAATTTAAACTCACAAAAGTTGTCTGATATTTCAACTATTTTTCATAAAAAAGCCCCTCGAATAATCGAAAGGCTTTTTATGAATTATCTAGGACTATTAATGAGTTACAACTATTTTTTGTTTAAGGGACTGATTAACTAAAAAATAAATCCCGCTTTGTAAATTAGTTACTTTATATGAGTAATTATTCGATTGATTTAATTCAAAGTTTTCAATAATTTGTCCTAAATCATTTATAATAGTAACTGTTTCTGTTTTATTTGAACTTATTGTAAATTCTCCATTGTTAGGATTTGGAAAGATAACGATATTAGTATTTAATGAAACTAATGATTGTATGCTAGTGCAAGGAGATACATCAACTTGTATTGTTGCGGTTCCAGAACATCCATTTAAATCCGAACCTGTAACTGAGTAAATGCTAGTTGATGTTGGAGTGAATGCAACGCCATCCGATACGCCAGATGTCCAAGTATATGATGTAGCTCCTGCTCCTGTTAGCGTCACTCCCGTACTTAAACAAATGAGTGTTGCAGTAGCATTGGCAGTTACATTTGGAGATGTGTTTACAGAAACAGATACAACAGCAGTACTTGAACAATTATTTGTTGTTCCCGAAACGGTATATGTATTAGATGATATTGGCGAAAATGATAATCCGTCCGTCACACCTGATGTCCAGGTATATGTCGTAGCTCCCCCACCTGTTAATGTTACGTTAGACCCAGAGCAAATTGTTGTTGCAGTTGTATTTGCCGTTACATTTGGTAAAGGATTTACTGAAACAGATACTACAGCAGTATTCGTACAATTATTTGCAGAACCAATAACGGTGTAGGTATTTGTTGATGTTGGAAAAAATGCTACTCCGTTTGTTACGCTTGATGACCATGAATAAGTTGAAGCGCCACCTCCAGTTAAAGTAACGTTAGATCCATTACATATAACATTTGTTGAAGCATTTGCGGTAACGCTTGGTATAGGATTTACTGAAACTGTTGCCACCGCTATATTTGTGCAACCATTGACAGCAGTTCCAGATACACTATAACTTGTAGTTGATGAAGGTGCAAATGATACTGCATTTGTTACACCTCCTGTCCAAGTATATGTAGATGCGCCTCCACCCGATAATGTAACGTTAGTTCCATTACAAATAGTTGTTGAAGAAGGACTTGCTGTAACGGTAGGTTTTACTTTGACAGTAACGGTACTTTGCGCACCTGCTAAAGAACCGCATGCATCCGATACAATTAATAAAGTTGTATAAGTTCCAGCCGCCGAATAGGTTGCAGCAGCAGTAGCTCCAGCTGCTGTAGGCGTAGCTATTGCGCCAAAACTCCATTGATATGTTCCTGCAGTTGAACCTGCAGAATTATAATTTACGTTTTGTCCAGAACATATTGTACTTCCTGAAGTTGTATAAGTTGCTACAACCGGTGCCTGTGTTAAAAAAGGATGTATTAATAAGGAAATGTTAAGTGACCATGAATTTACTGCGTCAGCATAATTATACCAAAGATTATCAGTTTGTCTTTCCCAAACAGGAGTAGGGGTAGTTTGTGGGCTAGTATTACTTAAGATACTTAATGAATCTTTTGTTCCAATTGTTGGCCATTGTAATCCTGTAACATCCACACTCGCAAAAAATTTCTTAGAAACAGGTAAATTAATTGGAGTTGGAAAAAACACAACTGAATAACGATTTGCAGCCACATCAGACATAATTGTCGCCATGGTAATTGTTGATGTTCCTAAAGCCGCTCCAACTGTACCACCCGTGCCGTCATAAATGCGAATGGCTAAAGTTTTAGTTGGGGTTGCAGAATATGCATGATTAAAACCAACATATACTTGGGTAATCATTGTATTAGCGCTAGCGGATACATCAAAGTACATAGCCTTTTCTTTGTCTCCGTATGTGTTAGGTCCGTTAACAAATCCACTTGAAAAGATGGGGGTTCCAGTTCCATAATTTGAAAGTGTCCATGCAGATGGAGTCGGCAGGTTTATCGACATACAAGTGCTAGTTGTAGTTGTTGGAACAGGATTTACAACATAGGATTTATAACTAGCTTGAGCTGGCGAAGAAAAATTTGTTGCTTGAGTTGTGTAATTGTTTTGCTTAATTTGTTGGGCAAAAACAAAGTTAAAAGTAAAAAGTAAGCTAAGATTAAGTAAATATTTTTTCATGTTTTTTTTGATTTAAGTATTTAGCCGAAATTATCAAATCTAAATACTAAAACCAAATCTTCAACGAATAAAGTACAAAATTTGGAATATCACTTCATAAATACTCTAAAAACTTGGGTTAAAATAAATTTAAGAATATATAATACATAAACTAAATCTTAAAAAGTCAGCCTATATTGAGGAATGACAAAGAATTTTAATTGATAATCTGTTTTTATAGTTTGAGTATTCAAATCGTATTGTTGTTGGAATATGTTATTATGCTTAGTTACATTTTGTATATCCACACTAATTTCATGTGTAAAATGTTTTGTATTTATTTTGTAGGAAGGTTTTATATCAATTCTAAAATAAGGATCGTATTGAGGATTATAAGCCACTGAACCATTTCGCACTTCAGAGTTAGTAAGTATTGACGCCGTTAAATCAATAGGAACATAACGTTTTCCACCTGAATATGTAAATTTTACATCTAAGGCTAAAATATGTTTTTCTTTAATTTTAAATTCTTTACCGCCTAATATATTGATTACGTAATTACCGTTAAAGGCTGTGTTACGAGTAATTCCATCGCTTCCTTTATATTTACTTTCAAAAAAAGATCCTGTTGCTAAAAAGTAATAGCCCTTGCTGTAAAATTTTTCAAGGGTTAATTCAAGTCCGTAGTTTTCTCCTGTTCCATTGCTTATTAAGCTGTCAATATTTGGACTATTAAAATCAGCGCCTAAATTAGCAGTGCTAAAATAATCGCTTCTTATTTTTACAGGCACATGATATAAGTATTGATAGTAGATTTCTGTTTTTACTCGAACAGAATTAAATAAATTTACATCGTAAGCCAATACAGCGTGAACTGCTTTTGTAAAATCTAAATTGCGATTTGTTTCCTGAACCTTACCGCCTCCAATATTTGCCGTTGCAAAATAAACATACAATGGTTGAATTTGGCTATGAAGACCTGCTCCAATGCTTAGTGATTGCTTCTTAGTTAATTCATACTTTAAGCCTAAGCGTGGCTCAGGAGATTGAGAATTATTAAGTGTTAGGTATTGATAACTAACACCTGCATTGATATAAAATTTTTCCGTGAAATGATGTTTCCATTGAATAAATAAACGCGTTAAAAGACTGTTGCCTTTATAATTACGAAGTGTCACAAAGCCTCTCCCATAATTATCAATGCTATCTACATAATTTGTATTATACACATCTGCATAAACACCAGCATTGACGAAATTACGGGAATTGAATTTTTTATTGTATGTGAAATTTCCTGAATACTTAATGGTATATGAGGTATTTCTGTATTCTGGACGAATGGTATTGGGATGTGCGCTCGTATCAATTCTGTCGGCGGCTATGTAATTATATTGACCTGATGCACCAATATTCGTTTTGAAATATGAACTTGAATTAATAAGATATGTATGTGAAATGCCTGTTGCTCCTACGTTTGATCGAAAGTATGTATTACGCCCACTGTAGCCATATAAATTATTATCTTTTGATTGTTGACTTTGCAATAGTTCTGCATAGCTTAATCCGCCTATGCCCCAAACAACAAATTTACCTGCTTTTTTAGTTGGCAAATCTATTTTAAATGTAAGATCTTGATATTGTGGAACGGCACTACCTGCCCCATAGTCTAAGCCAATTGCTTTAAATACAGATAATGTGGAATATCGATAGTTAATCATATACGAACTATTTTTTTTCTTTTTACTAAATGGACCTTCTGCTCCAAGCTCAAAGCCATTAAAACCAACCATTCCCAAGAACTCATGTTTTTCGTTATTTCCTGTTCGCATTTTTAAATCAAATACACCAGCGGTTGCATTTCCATAATCCGCAGGAAATGCGCCAGTCATAAAATCAGAATTGTCTAACGTATTATTATTTAAAATACTAATGGGTCCTCCCGAAGAACCCATACTTCCAAAGTGATTCGGGTTAGGTATGTCCAAACCATTTAAACGCCATAAAATACCTAAGGGAGAATTACCTCTGATAATAATATCGTTACGGCTATCATTAGCGCCACTCACACCTGCAAAATTAGCTGCCATACGCGCAGGATCACCTCTGCTACCCGCATACCTATTAGCTTCTTCCGTACTAAATACTCGAGAACTAACGGTTGCCATTTTATTATTTGTTTTTGTTTTATCAATCTCTGCTGTAATTACAACCTCTTGACCTTGTATCGCATTTTCTTCAAGTTCAATGTTTAAAACAGTTTCCTTTCCGCTTGATAACACAACGGTTAGAGATTTTTCTTTGTATGATAATAAGGAAATTTTTAATTGCTTTCGTCCTAAAGGAATATGATCTAAACGGAATTTTCCATTTTCATCAGAAGTTGTTGCTATAATAGGACTTGTATTGAGCATGGTAATAATAGCCCTTGGTAATGTACTTTGAGTTTGTTTATCTACAATAACACCTCTAATAGTTTGGGTTAACTCTTGTGCATTGTATGCTACAGTAATAATAGACAGTATTATAAAATATAAGAGCTTCATTTAAGGCTAGTGTATTAAATTTATGAAATTAATAAGTTCAATTAGATGATTGTGCGAATTTACTAATTGTTGAATTATTTTGATTTATATATTTTATGAATTAGTTAAAGAAATTTTTATCTAAAAAAAAAGCGAGACTAATTAGCCTCGCCTATTACAATTATTAATATTTAATGTTATGGATTAGGAAATGCAACACCGTTGTATTTTGTTATATCCACTAAATTAATAGTAGAACCATAGGTTAAATTGATAGCTTTTATAAATTCATTAGCAAGCATAGCATTACCGCGCGGTGTAAGATGAATACCATCTAAAGAAAAAGCCCCACCACTAACAAAAGCTGCAGAACTAGTGATGCCATTGAAAACTATTCCTTTTTTAGCATTAGCCATAAAAGCATTTACATCTACAAAAGCTAATCCTTTTTCTTCAGCTACTGTTTTGATTTTAGCATTATATGCAGCAGCCGCTTCTTTCAAATTTAAAACCTCACGCTCGTTTAATACATATTGATCAGCTAGAGGTTTAGATGACCCCCAACCAGCACATTTTAATGAATCTTGTGGCGTTCCTAATAAAATATATTCATTTGATTTAATTTGTCTAACACCACCTGGAGCAGATGCATCTACAATCATAAATGCATTACCACTTCCTTCTTTAAAAGAAGCGCCTGTAGCAGCATAAGCCGCATTTAATCCTGCAGCTTGAGTTGCGCTTAAAGTTAATCCATTGTAAGGTACAGTCGTAAAATGCGGGATATTGGTAATGTCAGGAATATTTGCAATAACTCCTTTAGCGCCATTAGCAATCATAGTATTTATAATCAAATCATAACTAGCATCAAAGCCAGTACCTATTGCTCCACCAGATGGAGTGATAGGCGAAGTTGACATACCTCCATCTAAAGCATTTCCTAATACATCATTATTTCCAATAAATACCGAAAAGAATGTATGATTTTGAGAAGCTGCTTTAGAAAGCATAGATGCTGTAGACATTTCGGCAGGAGTTATCATACGTGTAAAGAAAGGATTAAATGAACCTGCTGGCCTAGTAGCATCTCCGTAGCCAGGAAAAACAACCGTAATAACTTTTGCACCTGGTACGCCCATATTATTAAAAGGACCTTGAGCAGAAATATTATTTGAGAAAATTGAGATATCTCCATAACCTGGAGCAGCAGGAACTGGCGATAAACCATTTACTCCTTGGCAATCTGTTTTATATCCTAAAACCAACTTTGAGTTTAATGATGACCCAATACCTTGTGTTCCAATAGGAGTCCATGGAGTATTAAAATCGCCACCACCAATTGTTTTAAATTGTTCAGCTAATAAATTAGCATAAGACACTTGTTGTCCTTCATAATATAAGGCTCCATCAGCAAAGCCTGAAGTTATTGAATTTCCAATAGCTACGTAGTTAGTAACATCAATACTTCCTTTATCAGAAGCAGGTGCTTTTAAGTCTGGTTTACAGCTAACTAAAGCATTCAATGCAATAGTTACTATAATTATTTTATTTAATATATTTTTCATTGTGTATGTTGAATTTTTTTAATTAAAATTTATAAGATAAAGAAAGACCAGGAGCAATCACATTTGTTTGATATGTACCACTTAAGTTAGTTTCTAAGTTAGTGTCTGTTCTTTTTAAAGTTTCATATAATACAGATGCATTGATGGTAAATTTATTTTTAATCGTATATCCTAAACCTGCAGTATATATATAACGATTGGCATCAGGAGTTTCAGGAGTAACATAGCCATTTTGAATTGGTGTATTAGCATAACCAATACCTAAACGAACAGCAAAAGCAGGTGTGATTTTATACTGACCACCAAATCTGACCGCAAACGTATTTTTATATAAACGAGCTGATTTAGTGTCAACTAAAGACGCCGTATTATTTTCATAATCGAAAGATAAAGTATCATAAGCTTTCCAGCCAACATAATTAACATCTAATGCAAATGATAATTTTTCAGACGGTGTAAAACCAACACCTAACGTTAATACGCTTGGTAATGGTAATGATGACGTAAATTTACCGTTAGGAAAATTTGTTGAAAGTGAAGATGGTACTGTAAATGTAGCATCACCACTATTCACTTTCATATTAACTTGAGAACGGTAAGCTAAGCCTAATGATAAATATTTATATGGCTTATAATAAACTCCTAAATTATAACCAAAACCACTTGCTTTCCCACTTAATTCTGCATGTCCAACATTACCATTTGCATCTACTACAGGAATATCTTTTTGTAAATTCACACTACCTGTTGAATATACAAATCCTCCGCCGATACCAAATTTACTACCTAATTTAATGCTTATTGTTGGCTGTATAAAGATAGCTTGTAATTGTAAATGAGTTAATGCATAACGACCAGTCCATCCTTTCTCCCAGTCAACAATACTGCCAAAAGGAGTATAAACGCCTAATCCAAATTTCATTCCTATGTCTTGAAATTTATCTTTGAATATTTTGCCTTTCATATGTGATAATTTTTCTCTTAGATTAGTCATACCTTTCTTAGTACAACTATCTTTTCCGAAAATAGCATATGCTGTAAATGGTGTACTAACAGGAGAAGCTGTTTTATTTACAGTTCCTGAATTGCTGTCTAAAAATTGGCCATTAGCAATAGTGGCCGTCATCCCTAGATCTATGCTATTCTTTTTTACAAAAGCAGCTCCTCCTGGATTAAAAAATAATGCTGCTCCATCTTGAATAAGCGCAGTACCTGCAGTTCCCATTCCTTGTTGAACTTGTCCTTGAAGGTTTACTTGAAATCCTTGCGCGTATACCATCGTTGGCACGGCTAGAATAATCGTTGTTACTAGTTTTTTTAGATTTGTCATTGTTAGTTATTTATGTTAATGGTATTTTAATTTTTAATAATCAATAATAAGAATAAACGATTTACTTTATTATATCTTTCAATGCAATAAATATATGAATTTTAGTTTATTATGCGCGCATAGTTGTAGTAAAAATACATATTTATATTATATCGTTTTATTGAAATTTAGATTTCTAATATACACTTCATTTTGAGCGATAACACATAAATCTCCTGTTGTATCATAAATTTCTATGGGATACGTCTTTACAAATTTCCCTTCACTCGTAATAGCATGCTCTACTTCTTTTATCATTTCATCATCAATTTTGATTGAATAATGCAAATCCTTTCTGGCAGGTTTGAGGTATTGTATTTCTGCACTTTTTAACCATACAGTTATTTTAAAACCTCTATGTTGCATGATTTGCCCAATTAGTAAGGCATAGAAAGGATCGGTTGCTGCAAAAATAGTCCCTCCAAATGTAGCACTACCAAGGTTTGTTGTAAAAAGACTTCTGTTAATTTTCACATCAATACCTCTGAAATCCTTATCAATTTTTTTTACCCAAATACGCTGAAAAAACATAGGAGGATATAAACGCATTAACCATTTAAGAGAGTTTTCAGAAATCTTCATGTATTTAAACTTTCATTTTTACATTCTTCCAAGCTTTGATCTGCCAATTGATTAAGCCTGTACAAATGTGATTTTTTTCTTCGTCGTATACTTCAACAGAGAATTCTTTAAAAATAGCGTCTTGAGTTTTTAAGGGATTTAATATTTCTTCCTCAATTTGTTGTTTCGTTATTTTAAAAGTTACGTACACCGCTGTTTTAGCTTGATAATGATACGTCATGTGAATCGTTTTTAAAATAATACGATATTCTTTTGGCGAAAAATGGATGAGTAAACTAAGTCCAGACGCATACTCACAAAGCGTTGCAAGCAAGCATGCGTGTATTCCTTTGATGTGGTTGCGATTTGATTTTATATTTTTAGCACAAATCGTAATTTCATTATCTCCTATATGCGTTACGTTAATATGGTGCGGTTTATTAAATGGCACTGTTCTTAAGAGTACCGTGTTTAATAGCCACAAATAGAATGATGAGTGTTTTGCTTTTTGTATAAAAGCATTAAGTTTGTCCATTATTTTTTTAATAAACCATCTACGTAATCAATGTATTTTTGTTGAGCGTCTTCTTGACTCAATCCTTTTTTTGAGCTCCATGCATTGAATTTAGCAGCTGCAACAAAATCAAACATGGCTGGTTTTTCAATATTAATATCACCAATGGTTGCTTGTTTGTTTAACGCATATAATTCTAACATTACGTCGTTACTTGGTTTTTCTGTTAATTCAAGTACTCGCTTTTTAGCGTCTTCGAATGATTGTTCTAAATTTGTCATTGTGTTTTTATCTTTAGTTGGTTCAACTTTTTTTTCCGGAACATCTTCTAATACAAAATCTTTTGTTTTTGGAATATCAAGAAACTTAATAGCTAATTCAGGAGGTAAACCTATTAGTTTTCTTTTCTCCATATCTACCCAAGCCCCTTGAACATTTATTTGTGCTGCTTGAACATCATCACCTCTGTATAGTCCTTGACTAAAAGACCAACGGCTTCCATCTTTTCTACAGTGAGTCATTTCGCATGTTACTTTTACTGTATCATTCGGGCGAACTTCACGCATATAAATTAACTCTTCTCTAAATAAGATAGGTCCTATTTTTAATTTTTCTAATAAATTTGCATCGAAGCCAAGTTTTTCAAGAATCTCAAGTCTTGCTTGTGCAGCAAAATCAGCGTATGCAGAGTGTCTTAAATGCATATTAGCATCTATCTGCGACCACATGACTTTACCTTCATAAAATACGTTTTCCATATTAATTATGATTCGCTTTGAATTTTTTAACTGCTTCAATTAATTTAGGAACAATGGTAAAGGCATCACCTACCACTCCATAATCAGCTGATTTAAAGAAAGGAGCTTCTTTGTCGCTGTTAATAACAACAATGGTTTTACTTCCGTTAACACCTGCTAAATGTTGGATAGCGCCAGAAATACCTATGGCTATATATAAATTAGGACGAATCGCAACACCTGTTTGTCCAACATGCTCGTGGTGTGGACGCCAGTGCATATCTGCAACCGGACGAGAACAAGCTGTCGTTGCTTTCAATTCTTTAGCTAATTCTTCTACCATACCCCAGTTTTCTGGGCCTTTTAATCCTCGTCCTGCGCTTACTACTAATTCAGCTTCCGGTAAAGGAATCATATCACCTACGATATCTGATTTTTTTTCTTTGATAACTATTTTAGAATTTACT
>CAILKE010000052.1 GCA_903834765.1 uncultured Bacteroidota bacterium | reverse complement strand
CTAGCTGGGCATTTAGTTTTTTTAATTGCTTAACTCTGCAATACTAGCGCGTTTACCTCCCGATAGCTATCGGGACCGCTAGCTGGGCATTTAGTTTTTTTAATTGCTTAACTCTGCAATACTAGCGCGTTTACCTCCCGATAGCTATCGGGACCGCCAGCTGGGCATTTAGTTTTTTAATTGCTTAACTCTGCAATACTAGCGCGTTTACCTCCCGATAGCTATCGGGACCGCCAGCTGGGCGTTATTTCAAACAATTTCAATCCTAAAATGATTGAATTGGGTTGCAAATGTAATCAGTTTTTTCTTTTATCAAAAAAATGAAACAAAATTATGCATAAAACCACTAAAAACCCTATATTTGCGTCCCTTATACAAAAAATGGAAACAGACGTTAGATTATTTTCAGGAAGTGCTACTCAAAATTTGTCAGAGCAAATTGCAACTGCTTATGGACAAGGCCTAGGGAAAATTTCTCATTATCGCTTTAGTGATGGGGAAATACAAGTGTCTTATGAAGAAAGTATACGTGGGCAAAGTGTGTTTGTAATTCAATCTACAATGCCACCTGCTGATAATTTAATGGAGTTATTATTGATGTTAGATGCTGCTAAACGCGCGTCAGCTCAAGAAGTTGTGGCAGTATTACCTTATTTTGGTTATGCTCGTCAAGATAGAAAAGATCAACCTCGTGTTGCTATTGGAGCTAAATTAGTAGCTGATATGTTGGCATTAGCTGGCGCAACTCGTGTGATGACAATGGATTTACACGCAGATCAAATCCAAGGATTTTTTGATATACCAGTAGATCATTTATACGCCTCTTCTATATTTTTGCCATACGTGCAATCATTAAACTTACCGTTTTTAACCATTGCTGCTCCAGACATGGGTGGTAGTAAGCGTGCAAACGCATATGCAAAACATTTAAAAGCTGAAATAGTTATTTGTTACAAACAACGTTCGAAAGCTAATGTAGTTGATAAAATGACCGCTATTGGCGATATAGAGGGAAGAAACATTGTGTTAGTAGACGATTTAGTAGATACTGGTGGTACACTTTGCAAAGCTGCAGATATGATGATGGAACGAGGCGCCTTAAGCGTAAGAGCAGTTTGTACACATGCAATTCTTTCTGGGAAAGCGTATGAAAATATTGAAAATTCTAAATTAACAGAATTAATAGTAACTGATACAATTCCATTGAAACAACAAAGCCCAAAAATTAAAGTTATTTCGGTAGCAGATTTATTTGCTAAAGTAATTCATAGCGTACAAAATCACGAAAGTATCAGTAGTAATTTTATTATGTAATTTAACTCGCATAACTATATAAAAAATCGATGCTATAAAATGAAGCGAGCATTTTAAAACATCACAAAAATAAATAATATGGCACGAGCGAGAGCGAACTGCATTTTACAATTAAAAACAATTTAAACCAAAACAAAATGAAATCAGTAACATTGAGCGGTTCGCTTAGAGCGAACGTAGGAAAAGTAGATGCAAAAGCAGTAAGAGCAAAAGGATTAGTTCCTTGCGTAATTTATGGCGGAAAAGAACAAATTCATTTTCAAGCAGACGAACGTGCTTTTAAACCAGTTATTTTTACACCAAATGCACACATCGTAGAAATTAATTTAGATGGTACAGTTTATAAAACTGTATTACAAGATGCACAATATCATAAAATTAATGACAAATTAATTCACGCAGATTTTTTAGAAATTCAAGAAGGCAAACCAGTAACAGCTAATATTCCAGTAGTTTTAACTGGTCAATCAGAAGGTGTTAAAAAAGGTGGTAAATTAGTATTAAAATTACGTAAGCTAAAAGCTCGCGGTATTGCTGCTGAAATGCCTGATTCTATTGAAATTTCTATTGCTAAATTAGATATTGGTGGTTCTATAGCTGTTGGTGATATCGACATCAAAGGAGTAACATTATTAAATGCAAAAAATGTATCAGTTGTTGCGGTTCAAACAACTCGTGGGGTTGCTGCTGAAACTGCTGCTACGCCTGCAAAAAAATAAGTTGATTCTTAATTATTTAAAAATCCTCTTTCGATAATCGGAAGAGGATTTTTTTATGACCTAAAGCAAACAAACAAAAGGGCCTGAACAATCATCAGCCCATCAATCCATAAGTAATAATAAAACGAATGTTTTTTTTCATTAGTTAATGCTATACTACCCAAAGTAATTGCACTAGTGATACCAGTTATTAATAATACTGGCAAGTGAGGATGTTTAAAAAATAAATAACATAAAAAATAAGCAAGTATTAAGGCAATACAAATAGATTTGATTGCCCTAACTCCAAAGGCATTTGCATAGGTATTTACACCATTTAAGAAGTCTTCTTCTGCATCTTTTACGTCAAATAAAACACATAAGGTTGTAATAAAACAAAATTGTGAAACTAAAAACCAAACAGCATTTTCTGTCAATAAATTATTTTCAATAAGAGGTACTAATCCGCAACTAATAACCCATATAGCGGAAATTAAAATAGGTTTGATGTAACCATATTTTCTGAAATTAAAAGGTGGTAAATAATAAAATGTAGAAATAAGTTCAGCGCCAACCATAATGCCAATAGACAAATAGCTGAGGTTATTGCACAAAAATAAAACAACAATTAAACAAAGGCCAACGCTAATTAATAGTGTTTTTCTATGTTTGGCTAACCATTGTGAGCGATCTGTAAATTGATTGGTAGGATTAAGCATATAACCGCGCTGCACATTATATTGTAAGTAAGTTGATAATAAAACAAATAATAGATACGAACTGTTTTTAAAATCTAAACGAATAGAAAAAACAAGATAGGTTACAAATACCTGCGCTAATGAGCAAATAGCAATAAATACATTAGCATATACTAATGTTTTAGCAATGGGTGAAGATAAAACTTTAGGTATGGAATTAGATGTTTGCAAAAATGTCTTCAGCGTTTTTTGTGGTTATAAGTCCAACTTCCTGAATAGATATGTTTTTTAGTTCAGAAATCTTTTTTGCAACTAAAGGAAGGTAGGCACTTTCATTTCGTTTGCCACGATATGGATTTGGTGCTAAGTACGGAGCATCTGTTTCTAAAACAAGATCATAGATAGATAATTGTTCTACTACTTTATCTAAGCCCGAATTTTTAAAAGTAACTACACCACCAATTCCTAATTTAAAATTTCCAAAAGCTAAAACTTGTTGAGCTTGTTCTATTGTCCCGCTAAAGCAATGGAATATGCCTTTAGGAAGCTTTGTGTATGATTGAAGTATTTTAAAAATTTCATCAAAGGCATTTCTGCAATGAATCACAATGGTATAGTTAAATTCCAAAGCCCAATCTATTTGTTGTTTAAATGCATACTCTTGTTCTTTCACAAATGTTTTATCCCAATACAAGTCCATACCAATTTCACCAATAGCAAAAAATCGTCTTTTATCTAACCATAATTTTACGGTTGCTAATTCTTCTTTATAATCCTCTTTAACCGAACATGGATGAAGTCCCATCATCGGAAAACAATTTTTTGGAAATTGCTGTTCAAGCGCCAACATCCCATCAATACTTGCGCTATCAACATTTGGTAAATAAAATTTTTCTACTCCTAAGTTAATGGCATTGGTGATGATATCAGTTCGATCTTCATTAAATTCTTGAGCGTATAAGTGTGTATGCGTATCTATAAACATGAATTAATTTTCTTATTTTTGATGTAAATTTACACATCTTTATGTTATCAAAGAGAAGTAAATCAGTCAACTAAAACACAAACAAGCCACAAGTGAAAATTCTAATCATCCGTTTTAGTTCTATTGGCGACATTGTTTTAACAACACCTGTTATTCGATGTATTAAAAAGCAAATACAAGGGGTAGAGGTACATTATATTACAAAACAAAAATTTAGTTCTGTCATCGCTTCTAACCCTTATATAGATAAGTTGTATTCGATCACTGATTCAACATCTGAGGTTATTGAACAACTCAAAAAAGAAAATTATGATTACGTGATAGACCTTCATCATAACCTTAGAACGCTTCAATTAAAATTAGCACTTGGTAAAAAATCATTCGCCTTTCGTAAACTGAATTGGGAAAAAATGCTGATGGTTTATTTTAAAATCAATAAACTTCCTAAGCTACATATTGTTGATAGGTATTTCGAAACCCTTGTATCTATTAGTGTTACAAACGATCACAAAGGATTAGATTATTTTATTCCAGAAAAAGATATTATAAACACTCAAACATATTTGCCAGCTCAATTTCAAAATGGCTATGAGGTATTAGTAGTTGGCGGTTCTTATTTTACCAAACAAATCCCTATTAACAAATTAAAAGAAATTTGCGCTCATACTTCAAAACCATTGATTTTATTAGGTGGAAAAGATGACGCTGTTATTGCCGAAGAAGTTCACCAAGCTTATAAATATAAAACGATAAATGGCTGCGGTATGTTAAATCTCAATCAATCTGCTTCAATCATTCAACAGGCCGATAGAGTGATTACCTCTGATACTGGCTTAATGCACATAGCTGCAGCATTTAAAAAAGATATTATTTCTTTGTGGGGAAATACTATACCTGAGTTTGGAATGAGTGCATATTTACCTGGAAAAAATTCTAAGGTATTAGAAGTAAAAAATCTATCATGCCGTCCTTGCTCTAAATTAGGGCATCACAGTTGCCCTAACAAACATTTCAAGTGCATGAATGATATTGATGTAAGCGAAATTAATCGTGATTAAACAAAGCTTTCAACTCAGTTGCATCATCTGGATTCATTCTTCCCCCTAAAATTAACGACAATTGTCTTCTTCTTAAAGCGCCTTCATAACGTTTTTTCTCTAACTCAGTTTCTGGAATAACAGCTGGAACATGCAGAGGAGCACCATTTTGATCGATAGCAACAAACGTAAAGATTGCTTCATTACATTTTGTTTTTTCGCCAGTCGTAGGATTCTCAACAAACACGTCAATATATACTTCCATACTACTTGAAAAAGCACGCGATACTTTCGCCTCCAACGTCACCACACTATTTTGCTTAATCGGATGTTCAAATGATACATGGTTAATGGCCGCTGTTACTACTACACGCTTGCAATGGCGCTGTGCAGCAATAGCTG
Source organism: uncultured Bacteroidota bacterium (assembly GCA_903834765.1). Taxonomy (GTDB): domain Bacteria; phylum Bacteroidota; class Bacteroidia; order B-17B0; family Aurantibacillaceae; genus UBA4416. Next base: position 20,948 of record CAILKE010000052.1, on the reverse strand, counting down.
AGGTGATGTCCATCCATTGCAATAATTTGCCACCAAATAAGTTACCGATATGATTAGTATCATTGGGCAATACAACTTCTGTATTTACAGTAAAAGATTCTTGAGATGTTTTAGGTTTTAATGTGCTCATAATGATTTGTGTTAGCCAAAAGTACTACCTTTGTCCGAATAAAAAATAAATAAAATGGAATACGATTACATTAAAGCGTTACACATCATATTTGTAGTTTGCTGGTTTGCTGGCTTGTTTTATATGGTAAGATTGTTTATCTACAATACTGAGGCTTATCACAAAGAAGAGCCAGCTAAAAGTATTTTAACGCAGCAGTTTTTAATAATGCAACGAAAATTGTGGTTTATCATTACTTGGCCATCTGCTATTGGTACCAGTATTTTTGGCACATGGATGCTTATACAAAACCCTGTATTATTAACTCAACCATGGATGTGGTTAAAACTTATTTTTGTAGGGTTATTATGGTTGTATCATTTGCAATGCCATTTCATTTATAAGCAGCAATTAGAAGGTATTTATAAGCAATCATCTTTTAAGTTACGTTTATTTAATGAAGGAGGTACGGTACTCTTAGTAGCTATTGTTTTTTTAGTAGTTATAAAGTCCTCGAATGGCTTGGTTTGGGGTATGTTAGGTTTATTTATTTTTGCTGCATTGTTAATGTCAGGAGTTTACCTTTACAAAAAACAGCGAAGTTCTTTTGAATCAAATTCCAAAGAAAAAAACGACTCAGCGTCTTCTAAGTAAATTATTTCATTTGTAGATGCTAATTGTAGTTTTAAGAATCAATTAACCACTTATTTGATAATACCGACCACTTATCAATTTTTTACCCCCACTTAATAGATAATAACACATCAAAATGCCTTTAATTGTAATATTGTGTTAATTCTTGTTAAGTTTTAATACCCTTTAACAACAAAAATTTGGAAATTAATAAGCACATTATCAATATATTAAAAAAAACAATTAAAAAAACTTGCACTAATACACTATCATTTATATATTTATCGGCTCATATTAAACTGAGTATAATTAAAAAACTATCAATATGTTAAGAAATTTTTACTATTCCATCGTAGCATTCTTATTCCTCGGAGCATCTGCATTCGCCCAAAACACTAACGGTGCGATCAAAGTTTTACTAAAAGACAAAACTACAGGTGAAACCATTCCCTTTGCTAACATTGTAGCCTATCAAAATGGTTTGCAAGTTGGCGTAGCAACAACCGATATGGATGGTTATGCTATGATTAAGCCATTGGCGCCAGGTAAATACGATATTAAAGGTGTTTATGTAGGTTACAAGCCTACAGAGTTAAAAGGAATTAATGTTTCTGAAAGTAGCACAAAGGCGGTAACGTTAGAGTTAAATAACGATGGTGGTGTAACTACTGATGTTGTTGAAATCATTGCATACCAAGAGCCTTTGATTGATGGAGAAATGAAATCGGGTGGAACAGTAACTCGTGAAGAATACCAAAATATGGCAACTAAAAACATTAATTCAGTTGCTGCTACAACAGCAGGTGTGTTTCAAGCGGATGAGGGTGCAGCTCTTAACGTTCGTGGTGGCCGTTCAAACAATACAACTTATTTTGTGGATGGTGTAAAAGTAATTGGTGGTGCTGGTGTACCTCAGCAAGGTGTAGAACAAATTGCAGTTATCACCGGTGGTTTACCTGCTTCTTATGGTGATGCTACTTCTGGTGTCATTTCTATTACAACTCGTGGACCTCAAAGTAAATTTTTTGGTGGTGTAGAGTTAATTTCTTCTCAATTAACTGATAAATATGGATATAACTCAGTTGGTTTCTCTTTAGGTGGACCAATTTTACAAAAGAAAGATTCTCTTGGTAATAAAACACCAATCATTGGCTTCTTCTTATCTGGACAAGGAACATATGAAAAAGATCCTACACCTTCTTATAATAAAATTTATCAATTAACAGACGAGAAGTTAAAACAAGTTGAAGATAAGCCGTTACGTTTAGCTCCCTCAGGACAAGGTTTTTATCGTGAGTTAGATTTTGTAACGAAAGATGATATGGTTGAATCATCAGTTCGTGCTAATGTAGCAACTCGCGCTGTTCAATTAAATGGAAAATTAGATTTTAAATTAACGCCAAACACTAATTTAACATTAGGCGGTGCTTTAGATTATAGTAATAAGCATAATTATACTTATGAATATTCTTTGTTTAATGCTCAAAATAATCCACAAATAATAGGAACTACTTGGAGAGCATATGCTCGTATCAATCAAAAATTTGGAACTAATCAAACAGGAGCTGAAAAGGAAAAAAATCAATCAGTTATTTCTAATGCCTATTTTACCTTCTTAGCAAGTTACGAGCAAGCTAAATACAATCGTCAAGATGATACTCATAAAGATAAATTATTTAATTATGGATATGTTGGTAAATTCAATTATGCTGTAGATACTGGAATAACGCGTTACGCACAAGTTGTTACTCCTACAGGTTCTCAATGGGTTTATCAAGGACGTCAATTAAAAGATGTTACTTTCGAAAGAAGCGAGGTTAATGCAACTGCTGCTAACTATACTTCTCAAGTATTTGATTACTACGGGTCTTTACCAACATTAAATAATGTTCAAAGTAATTACGGTTTCCTTAATGGTGATAGACCACAAAACATTTACAGTTTATTTTCTTCAACTGGTCGTCAATTTAATGATTACAGTAAGAGAGATAATACTCAACTTCGTTTCTCTTCAAGTTTCTCAGCAGATATTAAAAACCATGCGATTATGGTTGGTGTTGAATATGACCAGCGTAATGAATCTGGACATAGTGTTGCCGCTATTGGTTTATGGGAACGTATGCGTTTATTAGCAAACTCTCATTTAGTTTCTTTAGACAAAACTAATTTAATTTTTGTACCTCAATTAAGTGGCTCTGAAGATTATTATTATGCTCGTTATAATTATGACGAAGCTAATCAAACTCAAATAGATAAATCTGTAAGAGCATTATTAGGATTAGCTAAAGACAATCAAACGTATATTAATACAGATGCGCTTAATCCTGATGATTTAAAATTAAGTATGTTTAGTGCATCTGACTTACAATTTGCAGGTTCAAATTACAGTCCTCTTATTTCTTATTATGGTTATGATTATTTAGGTAATAAAGATAATAGATCAACTTCATTAGATCGTTTCTTAAATGAAAAAGATGCTAATGGAAATAACACTTTTGCAGTAGGTGCATATAAGCCTATCTATGTTGCGGGTTATATTCAAGATAAATTTGATTTTAAAGATATTAAATTTAACGTAGGTGTGCGTGTAGATCGTTTTGATGCAAATCAAAAGGTGATTAAAGACCCATATTTATTCCATGAGGCTTATACTGCTGGAGAGAAATCAACAGATAAACCATCAAACATTAAAGACGATTATGTAGTGTATATAGATAATAACACATCTGCTACACCAACAATTATGGGTTATAGAAATACAGATGAAAGCACTAACATCACTACATGGTATAACTCCGAAGGTAAAGAGATTAGTGATCCAAGTGCTTTATTAGTTGATGGTAAAATACATCCATGGTTAAAAGATGCTGATTTTGCTTCTAAGAATGCATTCAGTGTAAATGCTTTTAAGGATTATGTGCCTCAAATTAATGTTATGCCTCGTGTAGCGTTTTCATTTCCTATATCTGACGTAGCTAACTTCTTTGCTCACTACGATGTGTTAACTCAACGCCCTTCTGGATCTACAGATCCTTATGGTGTTGGCAGTAATGCACCTTTAAATATGCGTTTTAATCCTATGGATTATTATTCTATCAACTCTTCATCAAGTAATCCATTCATTACTAACTCTAATTTAAAACCTGAAAAAACAATTGATTACGAATTAGGTTACAATCAAGTATTAAATGAAAAGAAAAATGCAGCGATTAAAATCACAGCATTTTACCGTGAAATGAGAAATCAAATTACAACTCAAACGTTGAATCAAGCATATCCTAAAACATATTATACGTATGTAAATAGGGATTTTGGTACAGTTAAAGGGATGAGTTTAGAATTTGATTTACGTAGAACTGGTGGTGTTTCATTAACAGCAAACTATACCTTACAATTTGCGGATGGTTCGGGCTCGAATAATGGATCAGGTGCTAACTTAGCAAGTTCTGGTCAACCAAATTTACGTGTAACGCTTCCTTTAGATTACGATCAACGTCATAACATCACTATTAATTTAGATTACCGTTTTGGTGAAGGAAAAGATTATAAAGGTCCTCAATTTAACCGTAAAAAGAAAGATGCCACTCAAACAGTTCAAATATTTAAAAATATGGGTGCTAACTTAATATTCCATATCGGTTCTGGCTCTCCTTATACACGTTATTCTTCAGCAATTCCAGTAGGAGGTCGCTCTAATATTGCTGGTTCTTTAAATGGATCTAACAAGCCTTGGCAGTTTAGAACTGATTTTAGAATTGATAAAAACATCGAATTATCATGGGGTAAAAAAGATTCTGATAAAAAGAAAACAGCTAACTTAAACATCTACTTACAAGTATTGAATTTATTAAATACTAAAAATATATTAAATGTATATAGTTATACAGGTAATCCTGACGATGATGGTTATTTAGCTTCTGCAACTGGTCAAGCAAATGTTGATAGAAGTGTTAGTCCGCAAGCGTTTACGGATCAGTATAACATTTACTTAAATAATCCAAGTTTCTATGCTCGTCCTCGTACCATTAGAATAGGTGTATTATTAGATTTTTAATCTTAAAAAAAAGATATTGATATGAAAAATATGATTCAATTTAACAAACATCTCTTAATAGCAGCAGCTACACTTAGCGTATTAACTGTTTCAGCAAGAGAAAAACAAGGCTATGTTTTAAGAACATCGAATGTACATAAAGTGGCTTCTGGATGTACTGCTCCTCAATCAGCTGCAGAACTTGCGGTAAATAATGTGAGAACTATTATTTTTTCTGGCTCAGATATGTGGTGGGATTTGTTTGGAAGTGGTAATGCATACTACGTTGTGCCAAAAGTAGAAGAAAAGTCTAAGTGGATTTCTTCAAATTTTTCGGGCAACGTGTGGTTCGGTGGTTTAGATGCAGGTGGCCAATTAAAAGTGGCTGCTCAAACCTACCGTCAAGATGGTATTGATTTTTGGACAGGTCCTTTAAGCACCATAGATGCTACGGTTACTCAGGATATTTGTTCTCAATATGATAAAATCTTTAAAATTACACGTAGCGAAGTAGATAATTTTGTATTATCAGGCGGACCAATTACATCCAATATAAAAAATTGGCCTGGTGATGGTGATCTATCTGCTAATCAAGATCCTTTATTAGCTCCTTATTATGATTTTGACGGAAGTGGTACTTATAATCCTGAAGCAGGTGATTATCCATATTATGATGTATTTAACAACGCAGGTAAAGACAACTTAGGTGTTTGTAAAGCACGTGTTTTTGGTGATGAAACACTTTGGTGGGTTTATAACGATAATGGGAATGTTCATTCTGCTACTGGTGGTAAAGCTATTGGTATGGAAGTGCGTGCTCAAGCTTTTGCTTTTAAAACTACGGATGAAATTAACAACATGACGTTTTATTCTTATCAAATTATTAACCGTTCTTCTTTTCAATTGTCAAATACTTATATGACAGTTTGGACAGATGCTGACTTAGGTTATTATGGCGATGATTATATTGGATGCGATGTAAACAGAGGCTTGGGTTACATTTATAATTCAGATAATTATGACGAAACCGTTAGTGGAACTTTAGGTTATGGCAGTAGTATTCCTTCATTAGGTTGCGACTTTTTTCAAGGACCTATTAATACTACTGATGGTATTGATAACAATGGAAATGGTTCAATTGACGAAGCTGGCGAACAAATGGGAATGACTAAGTTCTTATATTTTAATAATAATTTCGCAGGTGTGCCTTTACAAACTACAGATCCTCAAAATGCTACACAAACTTATCAATACATGACTGGTTTTTGGCGTGATGGTACTCCTTTTACATGTGGTGGCAATGCTTATGGTGGCTCTATTAGAACTGATTATGTTTATCCTGCAGATACTTATACAAACGGTCCTTGTGGCGGAAGTAATTGGTCTGAAGTATCAGCAGCTAATACACCAGGTGATAGACGATTTTTACAATCATCAGGTCCGTTTGATCTAATGCCGGGAGCTGTAAATTATGTAACATTTGGTTTACCTTGGGCACGTACATCTTCAACAGATCAATTAGCATCTATCCCTTTATTAAAAACAGCAGATGACAAAGCGCAAGCTTTATTTGATAATTGTTTTAAAGTATTATCTGGACCTGAAGCTCCTGATATGACTATTCAGGAATTAGATAACGAATTGATTTTATATTTTACAAACAAGCCAGCCTCTAATAATTACTTAAATAATTATAAAGAGTTAGATGTATCAATTATTGTTGATACTTTAGTTACACTTCCTTCTAGTACGGTTACTGCCTTCAAAAACATTGATAGGTATTATCACTTTGAGGGCTTTAAAGTGTTTCAATTGTTAAACGAAGGAATAACGCAAGAACAATTAACAGATCCATCTAAAGCAAAATTAGCATTTAGTTGCGACGTGGCTAATGGAGTAAAAACCTTAATTAATTATGAATATGATCCTGCTGCTGGAGGCGACGTAGCAACTGTTAAAACAGTAGGTTCTGATAATGGTGTTAAATCTACCTTCCATTTTACGCAAGATCTATTCTCATCGGCTAGTAATAAAAAAGTAATTAATAATAAGACATATTATTTCTTAACAGTTGCTTATGGCTATAATGAATACGCTAAGTATAAAGAAGATCAGCCATTAGTAAGTCAAAATGCACCAAGTTCTTTAGGTCAAAAACATCCTTATTTAGAAGGTCGTAAATCTAAAAAGGCTTATGGTATACCTCATACACCTAGCGCTGAAAATAATGGAACAATAGCTCAGTCAGCTTATGGTTATGGCCCTAAAATTACCCGAATTGAAGGGCAAGGTAATGGAGGTAACTCTTTAGATTTTACAGAATCTACAATTAGTTCCATATTAAATTCAACCGGAAGAGTTAACCAAGTAACTTATGAAAATGCAAGAGGTCCAATTAATGTAACGGTTGTTGATCCTTTAAATATTCCTAATGCAGATTTTGCAGTTGCTTTTATAAATAAAGGACAATCATCTAATCCATGTTTTTATGATGCTAATAAAAAAATATCATATAAAAGCACGTATTTCGGAGGTTTGATGGGTGATAGCGCCACTTGGGTTCTTAAAAACTTGACTACAGGACAAGAATATGTTCCCTGTAAATCAATTAAAATAGGCGAGGAGTTTTATTTTAGTGAATTAGGCTTATCTGTTAATATTGGTCAGGTTGGCGATATAGCTGCAATTTCTTCACCGGCATTAGCAACAGATAAAACGGTTAAACCTGGTGATTTTATTGAAGGATCTTTAAGTTTTGCTGATGCAACTCAAAATTGGTTAAGTGGAATTCCAGATATAGATGGAGCTGGTGGATATGATTGGATTCGTTCTGGAGGGTTTAAAAACACGCCAGTTGGTCCTAAAGATGATTATCAAACAAGTTCAGGTGTATTTGTAGATCCAACTCAAATATTTGAAGGAGTATTAGGTGGCACATGGGCACCTTATGCGTTAACTGCAGTTACTAATGCAAGTAATACAGCTGCCCCAGGGGCTTCTCAATCAAATGGTAATGGTATTATGACTTCAAATCATGACTTAAGATCATTAGCTAGTGTTGATATTGTTTTCACATCTGATAAAAGCAAATGGACAAGATGTTTAGTATTGGAAGAATGTGATGATGCTACAATTAATCCTAATGGCGGTAAAAAATTAGAACCTAAACGTATGTATTCTGTAGATAAACAAGGGGTTGCTTGGAATGCTGGTGGTAATTTTAATGAAGCTGTTGGTGGCGCTAATGGAACTGATACATTTCGTGTTGGTTGTGGCTGGTTCCCAGGATACGCAATTAATTTAGAAACTGGAGAACGTTTGAATATTGCCTTTGGAGAAGATTCATATCAAACAGCCAATAATGGTAATGATATGATGTGGAATCCAACAGCGATTGCCTCTTTTGGACCAGCCTATCCTAGTGCATTTGGTGGAAGACATTATATTTATGTATTTGGTCATAATAGAAGTAACTCAAGATATGCAGGAGTAACAGCGGTTGGAGGAAAAGATATTAACGGATTATTAGTAGGCTCTGGCGCATATAGTTCAACTAATTTCAATGATTTTGCTTCAACCTATAAATGGGCTTATAAGAACACAAATAATAATGCTTTGATAAATTTTTGGTCTGAGGCTATGTGGGTAAGCATTCCGGTGTTAACTGATGATAGATTTGGATTCTCTAACCCATCATCTTTACCTTGTGATGCAAAAGTTAAATTAAGAGTTAAAAAACCTTATAGAACTAGATTAAGTGGTATGGCTTCTATTAATAATACGCTGCAATTAAGTACAATTATTCCGGCTGCAATTATTAACAATGCTGCAACAACTTTTACCAATGTGCAAGCATCTTTAAGTTCAGATTCAGCAGCTACGCCAATTAACAATAATATGCCGTACTATACATTTAGTACATCTGATATATTTTCTGAAATTAACAATGCTGATCAGGCAAAATCAGCTTTAGATTTGATTAATGTTGTTCCTAATCCTTATTATGGTTATTCAACTTACGAGCAAAACAGAATTGATAATCGTGTAAGAATTACAAATTTACCAAACACATGTAAAATTAAAATATTTACGTTAAACGGTACATTAGTAAGAACATTTGATCGAGATGTGTCAGGGCAAGAAGATTTGTATTTATCATCCTCTGAGTTTGTTCATTCTAAACGTTTGTCTTTCCAAGATTGGGATTTAAAGAATCAAAGCGGTATTTCAGTTGCTAGTGGATTATATATTATTCATATAGATGTACCAGGAGTAGGTGAAAAAATCGTGAAATGGTTTGGAGTAATGAGACCGTTAGATTTACAAAGCTATTAATCAGTTAATCGAATCAAATATCAATTATTATGAAAATATTTCTAAATAAATCATTAAGTATAGCATTAGCAGGTAGCTTTTTAGCTGCTTGTTTAACTGCAACAGCAGGTAATCCAGAGCGTTCAGGACAAGCAGGATCAGGGCAATTGTTAATCAATCCTTATGCTCGTTCTGCTGGTTGGGCTAGTGCTGGTACTGCTCGTAGTAAAGGATTAGAGTCGCAATTTATGAATGTTGCTGGTTTAGCTTTTACTCGCAAAACCGAGTTGATGTTTATGAGAACGTCTTTATTTGGAGGTTCAGGTGTAAGTATTAATACATTTGGATTATCACAACGAGTTGGCGAAACTGGCGCTATTGGTTTAGGTATTACTTCTATTGACGGTGGAAAAATAGATAGAACTACAGAAGATCAGCCAGAAGGTGGATTAGGGACATACACTCCTAAGTTTACAAATATTGCTCTGTCTTATGCTAAAGGTTTTTCGGATAATATTTATGGTGGAATCACTGTTCGTGTTATTTCAGAAGGTATTGATAACGTAAAAGCACAAGGAGTTTCAATTGATGCAGGTATTCAATACCATACAGGCAAACACGATCAATTACATTTAGGTGTTGCTTTAAAAAATGTGGGACCAAAAATGCAATATAAAGGTGATGGATTATCTGTTCAGAGCACTATTAGCAACGCTTATGGAAATACATATCAATTAACAGTTGCTAATAAATCAGGACAATTTGATTTACCTGCCTTATTAAACATTGGCGTAGCTTATGATTTTTATTTAACAAAAGACACTTCAGGATTATTGAAAACACACCGTATTACTGTAGCTGGTAACTTTACGTCTAATTCATTTACAAAAGATAATTTTTTATTAGGCTTAGAATATAGCTGGAAAGATATATTGATGTTACGTGGAGGTATGTATATGGAAAAAGGAACATTTACTGGTGACGCAAATCGTTCAACTGCAATGAATGGCCCAACTGGTGGTGTAACTGTTGAAATTCCAATTGGAGCTAAAAAATCTACTTTTGGAATTGATTATGCGTATCGTGTAACTAATTCATTTAAAGGAATTCATACTTTTGGAGCTAGAATCAATTTCTAATAAAACTAATTATTTAATTCTTATTGCAAAGAGTCCCGAATTACATTCGGGATTCTTTTATTTTAAAAACACACAATTATGTCTACAATAGCTTATTACACGGAAGAAGGGTTGAAAAAACTTAAAGATGAATTACAACAATTAAAGACTGTAGAACGTCAAAGTGTAATACGACAAATCTCAGAAGCTCGCGATAAAGGTGATTTATCCGAGAATGCTGAGTATGATGCTGCAAAAGATGCTCAAGGATTATTAGAATTAAAAATTTCTAAACTTGAAGATATTATTTTCAATGCACGCATCGTTGATAGTTCGCTTTTAGATGTTTCTAAAGTGAGCATCCTCACAACTGTTAAGATTAAAAATCTAAAGAATAACGTTGAGATGAAATACACCATCGTTGCCGAAAATGAAGCTGATTTAAAAGCAGGTAAAATATCAATAGACTCACCGATAGGAAAAGGGTTATTAGGTAAAAAAGTAGGAGATAAAGTAGATGTGACTGTTCCTGCAGGCATAATTCCTTTTCAAGTAATAGAAATTACGATTTAATAAATGTCTAGTATTTTTTCTAAAATAATCAAAGGAGAAATCCCTTGTTATAAAATAGCTGAAAATGCTGATTTTATAGCATTTTTAGATGTTTTTCCTCTTAAAAAAGGACACGTATTAGTTGTTCCTAAAAAAGAAGTGGATTATATTTTCGACTTAGAAAATGAAACTTATATAGGACTAATGAATTTTTCAAAGACTATAGCTGCCGCAATTAAAAAAGCAGTTTCGTGCAACAGAGTAGGGGTGAGCGTTGTAGGTTTGGAAGTGCCACACGCACATGTTCATTTAATTCCTATTAATACAGTTAATGATATGAATTTTAGTAACTCCAAACTTACTTTATCAAAAGATGAATTTGAAGTAATTGCAAATTCAATAAAAAAACACCTGTAAGTACCTCTCTAAAATCCCATTAAATCTAATGAGTTCAATAATGCTATAATTTGTAGCAGTACTATGCTTGTTTTTGTTGTTATTTTGCCGAAAGAAAAAAAACAAACATGTTAGTAAAAACGTATGGAAGTGCCGTGCACGGCATTACAGCTACCACCGTAACTGTAGAGGTAAACATTGGACAAGGTATTAATTTTTATTTGGTAGGATTACCTGATAGCGCAGTAAAAGAAAGTCATCAGCGCATTGACGCTGCATTAAAAAATAACGGATTAAAAATTCCGGGTAAACAAATTACAGTAAACATGGCGCCAGCAGACATTCGTAAAGAAGGTTCTGCATATGATTTAACAATTGCTGTTGGCATATTAGCGGCTTCTGAACAACTTATTTCTGAAGATGTTTCTAAATATATTATCATGGGCGAACTAGCTTTGGATGGCGAACTTCGCCCTATTAAAGGGACTTTGCCAATTGCAATCAAAGCGAAACAAGAAGGTTTTAAAGGTGTTATTCTCCCTGAAGAAAATGCAAAAGAAGCTGCTGTTGTTGATGGATTAGATGTTTATGGCATCACCAATATCAAGCAAATCATTGATTTTTTTAACGGCACCGATGATTTACAAAAAACAACTATTAATATTGAAAATGAATTTTTAGCTAGATTAGATGATTTTGAATACGATTTCTCTGACGTGAAAGGTCAGGAAAATATCAAACGTGCTTTAGAGATTTCCGCATCAGGAGGGCATAATGTTATTTTAATAGGACCGCCAGGAGCAGGAAAAACAATGCTTAGCAAACGCATGCCTTCTATATTGCCACCGTTAACTTTAGACGAAGCGTTAGAAACAACTAAAATTCATAGCGTTGCAGGGCGAACAAACAAAACAATGGGCTTAGTGACTAAGCGTCCTTTCCGCAGCCCTCATCACACAATATCTGATGTTGCATTAGTTGGTGGCGGTATGAATGCGCAACCAGGAGAGATATCTTTAGCGCATAATGGTGTCTTGTTTTTAGATGAGTTGCCTGAATTTAAACGTACAGTGCTCGAAGTGATGCGCCAACCGCTTGAAGACAGGGTAGTAACCATATCTCGCGCAAGATTTAGCGTAGAGTATCCTGCAAGTTTTATGTTAATGGCAAGTATGAATCCTTGTCCGTGTGGTTATTACAACCATCCCGAAAAAGACTGTGTATGCGCACCGGGGGTGGTACAAAAATATTTGAATAAAATTTCAGGACCATTATTAGATCGCATTGATTTACATGTAGAAGTAACTCCTGTTCCTTTCAGTGAATTAAATAAGATACAACACGCCGAAACCAGTAAAGACATTAGAGAACGAGTGATTAAAGCAAGGCAGATACAAACCGAGCGATTTAAAAATAATGATGGCGTTTATTGTAATGCGCAAATGCGTACAAAAGATTTACGAACCTATTGTAATTTAGATGATGCAAGTAATGCGTTATTAAAAACAGCGATGGAGCGTTTAGGTTTATCAGCAAGGGCTTACGACAGAATACTAAAAGTGAGCCGTACAATTGCTGATTTGGAAAACTCACAAAATATACAAACTAATCATATTGCAGAGGCTATACAGTATCGAAGTTTAGATAGAGATGGATGGGCGGGGTAACTCAGTTTCAAAAAAATCTTTTTCAATAAAATGAGGGTTAAATATCTCAAAAAGATACTATTTTTAGGATGATTTTTTGGTAATTTCGGTTTTGAAACCAAAATGAAACTGATTTTATGTTATTTTTTTAGTATTGATGTGTTAATTTACAAAAAAATGCTCACAAGTATGACTCGTTTAATAACATCCATATTTTTTTTATTTTTTACGCTAACTCTTTTTAGCCAACCGCTTAAGCCAAAGCAACTAAAAATTGTAAAACAAACAATCGCATCCCAATTTGGTAAAGTAAGCGAACAAGTGTTTTTAGAAATGACACCAAAAACAACTTGTGTTATTGAAAGTGACACTTTTTTTAACCCTGATGGTTACTATTATTTGTTTCAATTAAAAGGTGATTCTGCCATTAGGCTTGACCTTTCTTCATTTCATGGCGCGAGTTATCATAGAACGCTTTTTGCATGGCAAAATAAATTGTATCAATTGGGTGGATATGGTTTTTATGAAACTCACAATAATTTAATTTACTTTGAAAAAAACTCAAGAGAATGGTTATACCAGCCAACACATGGACAAGTGCCACTGTTTATTAACGGTATAACATTTTTGCACAACGATAAGATTTATAGTTTTAATAACATTAAAGGCGGAAATAATGCAGAAAAGAATACAGTTGACTCGAATTTATATGTTTTAGACTTAAATAAAATGATTTGGGAAAAATATGAAATCCCAGATAAAAAATTAATTATAGACGCTGGTTACATACAAACAAATGGTTATTTCTGGTATCACAATCAAGGTTATTCTGTTATTGTAAATAAAAAAGAATTAAAATATTTAGTCCTTGAAAATAAGAAAGTAGGATGTTCTATTTGTTTTGAAGTAGAATATCAAATCAATAATGCTCTCTATTTTAAATGGCCAAGCAGTTCACTGATGGATAATAGCCATTGTAAAATTAATTTAGATTCACTTTGGACCGTTCATCTTGGTTTATGTAAAAGTTTAGTGCCACAAAAAAAAGAAGTAAACATTGAGCAACAACAAAGCCGTTCAACATCGTACTTTTTAATAATATTATCAGTATTTGCTGTAGGAATATTTTTATGGTTTAAAAAAGTAAAGAAAAAGACTCAAAGCATTACTAGCCAAATTGTTAATGAAGAAGAAGATGTTCAAATTACAAATACAGAAAATACATATCTTAAAATTATAGAACTTAATAAAGAAATTTTAAGCATGGAGGAACTTGATATAGTATTAGAAATTAACCATCTAACCCTCGAAAGCAGAAAACTTAGAAGGTATCGGTATTTAACTGAGTTAAATAAAATGTACCCAGGATTTATAGTTCGCACAAAAGACGAACAAGATAAACGTAAATTTTTGTACCTAATTATTAAACAACAGTAGTGATTTTTCTTAAATATTGGTTTCAACTTAAATAAAAACCAAAATGAAACCAAACCATTCTATATTTTCTTGATTTCTAAAATAGTTTTGCTTTAAATCATACGAAGTTGTGAGTAATTCCATTTGCAATGCAAAAATGTATGATTCAAAATTGAGGCTAGAAACAATTTAAAAAAACAGGGCGATACTGAAAAGCCAGATGAGTAGGAGGTTATAAAAGATAAATAATGGATGTAAATGTTCAAATAGACCTTGCAAAAATGGCATTGAAAGGTAAGCGGTATAATGAGGCTGAAACAGTCTATATGCAAATTGCCATACAAAATAATTCACCAGAAGCATGGATTGGATTGGGATTTTGTAAAATGTATCAACTTGCTGATGGCAGAACCATGGAAGAGGTAATATTTTGCTTGGATAAAGCAAAAACATTAAATCCGCAATCTTCATCAGAAATAGATAATCAACTAATTACTAATTGTCAAATTATACTATCCTCATATATTAAGGTTTTTGAAGAAGCAATCGTAAAACAAAAAGCGCTTAATAAAGCTGCGCAAAAGGGAGCGCTACTTGCTGGGGTATCTTTAGGAGTTGGCATAAGCTCAAAAAGTAGGTTTACTAAAGTAGCATCGTTAGTAGGAACAGGTGTTGGAGTTGGTGTAGCAGTTGATGCAATTAGTAAAATGAATTCTATTTCTGAAATTCAAAATTTCATATTAAATAAATGCAATCATATTGATGTTCATTTAAAAAAATATGTGACTTCTTCAAGTCCTAATTTATTGGAATATAATAGTTTTATTTTGGAAGTAAATGATATTATTAATCACTCTGTAAAATCATTAGCAGTTCAAAAAAAATGGTGGGCTAACTTAACTACTCTTATTTTATTCACAATATTTCTTTGGCCAGTTGGATTATACGGTTGGATTTGTCGAATAAAAAACCGAGAACTATTAAAATAATTGCATTAAATAATCTTGGAGCCTAGAAACCATAAAAAACAGGGTGTAAATTATAAAGCCTTATTAACTGAAAAAATCACTAATAAATATGAAAAAAGTAATTATTAATTTGATCTTCATCTTTGTAAGTATAACAAATGCAATCGCACAAGTTCCTGCTTATTTGCCAACAAATGGCCTAGTTGGATGGTGGCCCTTTAATGGAAATGCTAATGATGAAAGTGGGAATGGAAATAATGGAACAGTGAATGGGGCTGTTTTAACAAATGATAGAGCAAGTAATAATAACAAAGCTTATAGTTTTGATGGGGTCAACGACCAAATAAATGTAAATCATTCATCTCAAATTTCACCTAATCAATTTGTTAGTATTAATACTTGGATTTACCCGAGAGCTTACGAAAATAATAAACATATTATATCAAAAGGTTCTCATGTTAACTTGTACTATAGAAGTTATGGAATAATTGGGCCTGAAACAGATAATAAAATTAAATTTTTTATATGCAATGGATCATCTGAACAATATTTAGCAAGTACGGCAAATTTAATTCTAAACCAATGGGCTATGATAACGTCAATTTATGATGGTATATCGATGAAGATTTTTATAAATGGTGTTTTAGATAGTCAAGTCGCATTTACAGGAAATATAAATCAAAATACAGAGCCATTAGTTTTTGGGAGTCATATATTTTATTCACCATCTGACTATTGGTTTGATGGGAAAATTGATGATATCGGTATTTGGAATCGTGCTCTAACTGCTTGCGAAATCAATCAATTATATACTAGTGGTGTGTCGCCTATTGTTGCTTCAAGCACCTCATCAACTATTTGCGCAGGAAGCACCTCAACATTAACAGCAAGTGGTGCAACAAGCTATACTTGGATGCCAGGTAATTTTCCCGGCACATCTCTAAACGTTGCGCCTTCAGTAACAACAATATATACAGTTACAGGAACCAACGCAAATGGATGCACAAATACAGCAACAACAAGTGTAGCAGTAAATGCCTTGCCGGTTGTTACAGCTGCTCGTTCTGCTTCTGCAGTGTGTGCTGGTAACAGCGTAACGCTTTCAGGTGGTGGTGCATCAACTTATGTTTGGTCAGATGGCGTTACAAATGCAGTTAGTTTTATACCAACTACTAATAAAACTTACACAGTAACTGGAACTGATGCAAATGGTTGTTCAAAGACAGCAACAACAAGTGTAGTAGTAAATTCGTTGCCGGTTGTTACTGCGGCAAGTTCAACATCAGTAGTTTGTGCAGGCGGAAGTGTAATATTAACGGGCGGTGGCGCTTCTGGTTATATTTGGTCAGATGGCGTTACAAATGCAATTAGTTTTGTTCCAACAAACAATGCAACATATACAGTAACTGGCACTGATGTAAATGGTTGTTCAAAGACAGCAACAACAAGTGTAGTAGTAAATTCGTTGCCGGTTGTTACTGCGGCAAGTTCAGCATCAGTAGTTTGTGCAGGCGGAAGTGTAATATTAACGGGCGGTGGCGCTTCTGGTTATGTTTGGTCAGATGGCGTTACGAATGCAGTTAGTTTTATACCAACAACTAACAAAACTTATACAGTAACTGGAACTGATGCAAACGGTTGCTCAAAGACAGCTACAACAAGTATTGTTGTAAATGCATTGCCAGTTGTTACTGCGGCAAGTTCTGCAACGGCAGTTTGTGCTGGACAAACAGTTGTCCTAACTGCAAATGGTGCAACTAACTATATGTGGACTAACGGACCAAACACTTCAACTTATACAGTAAATCCTTTAACAAATGCAACTTACACAGTTGAAGGTTTAGATAATAATAATTGTTTTAATGCAAGTAGTATTACAATTTCGGTGACTGCAAACCCTACAGTTTCTGCAATAGCAAGTAGTACTGCAATTTGTGCTGGACAAACAGTTACCCTAACTGCAAATGGAGCTTCCACTTATACATGGCTGCCATCAGGTTCAGTTTTAGTAAACGAAATAGTTGCACCAACAGTCAATACAACTTATTCTTTAAGTGGAATTAGTAATGGCTGTTCTGGCAATGCTAATGTTCAAATTATTGTCAATCAACTGCCAACTATTTCAGTTAGCACAAGCAACTCTTTAATTTGTGTTGGCGAAAGTGTAGTTTTGTCTGCTAGTTCAAATGCCACATCATACTTATGGTCAAATAGTGCAACAACCATGTCAATATCAATTACTCCAACCACAACAACTATTTATTCAATAACAGTTAGTGATGGAGTATGTTCTGCAAGTTCTAGTATTACACAAAATGTGAGCGCTTGCACTGCAGTAAATGACATACATGAAAATAATCGCGTGTTAATATATCCAAATCCATTTACTAATTCATTTGAAGTAAAATGGGATTTCAATGCATCAAGCGATAAAAAAATGTTGATGAATGTGTACAATGTTTTAGGCGAAATAATACTATCAACAACTATTTCAGAAAACAATACTAAAATTAATACTAACGAGTGGAGAAATGGATCTTACTTTGTCAAAATTAATAATCAAGTTTATAAAATAATTAAACAATAATAAATTAAAAACACCACTAACAAAAAAACCCTGATATCAGGGTTTTTTTGTTTTATATAAAGAATATTTATTTAAAGAAATTTTTGTAAAGTTGAAATTATATAAAAACTATGTGTTTAATTTTCCCACCATTTAAAAACTAACTGCCCGTTCTTAGTTAATTTTTGGGTATGAAACTGATTTGTTAAATTAATTTCAGGAAGTTGGGAAACCCAATTGGCTTCATCAATACAATTAAATGATATATCCATTTTAGTAACAAGAATATTGCTTTTATTTAAATTAATATTCTCTCTTACTATTTTATTAATTTTTAATTTGTTTATTTTTTTAGTTGATGAAATTGACATAATTGATGTTTTTAAAATTTTTGCAAAGTTCGTGCATGTTTTTTTATAGATGTTAAAGAATTATTAAGCAACTATGAATTAATAAATTATCTAGAAGTTCATTTTTGGCAATATAAATTTTAAATGAATTCAGTATTATGTTATTTTATTAATTATTTAACTATTAATTTCTTGATTCAGAAACCATTTTTTGTTTTTTTGCAATGGAGATATTTCCTATTAAAAAAATTTAAACAACAACTAAACAAAATGAAACAAAAACTACTACAAAAAAACAAGCCAATAGTCTCGGTCAAAAAGAGATTGGCTATTTTATTTGTTATACTCATTACACTGATGAGTACTAACATTTTTGCGCAAACAGATCTTGTTAAATTTTCATTTGGTAGTTTACCAGGTGGGACTAACTTATTTGGTTCAAGTCCTTATACTCCGACAACAACAGCTACAAATATTTCAGCTGGAGGTCTTACAAGAGGAAGCGGTCTAGGGACAAGTGGAACAGCAGCTGCTGGCGCTTGGGGAGGTACAAATACTAATACAGTAAGTACTCAAGCGAATGCAATTACAAGTAGCAATGTTGTTACATTTTCTTTAACCGCTAATACTGGTTATAAATTGTCTCTAACCCAAATCCCAGCTTACAATATTAGACGCTCAGGGACTGGTTTTACAACTGGTATGTGGCAATATAGTATTAATGGTGGAACTTTTACTGATATTGGTTCTGCTATTACATGGGGGGCAACAACCTCTGCAGCTGGTAATGCTCAAACAGCTCTTACATTTACTAATATTGCTGCTTTACAAAATGTAACAGCGGGAAATATAATTACTTTAAGAGTAGTATTATGGGGATCAACCAACACTTCTAATGCAGGAACTTGGTATTTCAATGGAACTAATGATTTAATCGTAAGTGGCACTGTTGCTTCAGCATCTGCACCAACTTGTTCTGCAAACATTACAGCTTCAGGAGCTACAACGTTTTGTCAAGGTGGCAATGTCACTTTAACCGCAAATTCTGGTAGCAGCTATTTATGGTCAAATGGTGCTACTACTCAATCTATTTCAGCTACGGCTGCTGGTTCTTATACCGTTAGAGTAATTGATGCTGCTGGAACTTGTACAAATACATCTTCAGCAACATTAGTAACTGTTAATTCACTTCCTTTAGCTTCTATTACAACTACTAATTCAACTATTTGTAATGGAGGTTCTTTAACTTTATCTGCAAATCCTGCAAGTTATTATTTATGGTCTAATGGAGCAACAACACAAACTACTTCGGTTTCAGCTGCTGGTTCATACTCAGTTACAGTTACTGATGCTAATGGATGTTCTGCAACTTCTGCAGTCAAAACAGTTTCTATAAGCACTCCATCAGCAAATATTACTGCTAATGGTGCTACAACATTTTGTCAAGGTGATAATGTAACACTTACAGCTAATTCTGGAAGTAGTTATTTATGGTCTAATAACGCTACAACTCAAGCAATCATAGTTTCTTCGGCTGGTACTTATTCAGTTAGAGTTACGAATGCTAATGGTTGTTCAGTAACCTCTTCAGTACAAACAATTGTGGTAAATTCACTTCCTGCTGCTTCTATTTCAGCAAATGGATCTACCTCATTATGTAATGGAGGTAATGTAGTTTTAACTGCAAATTCAGCAAATAGTTATTTATGGTCAAACGGCGCTACAGCTCAATCGATCTCTGTAAATACAGCAGGTTCATATTCTGTTCAAGTAACTGATGCTAACGGTTGTTCAAATACTTCAGCATTGCAAGATGTAGCTGTTTATAGTGCTCCAAATTTAAATATTTCGGCTACTAATACTTTATTATGTTTAGGACAATCGGTTACCTTAACTGCTAAAACATTAGCTAAAGATTTAATTATTTCAGAATATGTAGAAGGAAGTTCATTCAATAAATATATTGAAATATATAATGGTACTGGAGCATCTGTGAACTTAGCTGATTACCGCTATCAAGCATTTCAAAATGGAGCTATTACTCCTAATAATAATGTTCAATTAAGTGGGACCTTGTTAAACGGAGCTTCAATTGTTTATTCTAATTCACAAGCATCTGCTTATTTAGGCCAAAACACTGCTTTAACTTCTGTTCAACATAATGGAAATGATGCAATTGCCTTATATAAAATATCAACATCTTCTTATGTCGATATTTTTGGGGTAATTGGTCAAGATCCAGGAACTGCTTGGACTAGCGGAAGTTTTACTACTTTAGATAAAACTTTAAGAAGAAAATCAACAGTGCACTCTGGGGTTACAGTAAACCCAACAAATGGTTTTTCTGCATTAGCTACTGAATGGGATATTTATAATACAGATGTTGTATCTGGTTTAGGTTCACATGCTATTAATGTCAATTATACGTGGTCAAATAGTTCTTCTAGCAACACGATATCTGCAACTCCAAATACTACAACGGTATATAATGTAAGAGGAACAGATTTAAACGGATGTTCTTCAACATCAACTATTAATATTTCTGTAACCAATGTAACAGCTACAAGTTCTGCAAACTCTATTCTTTGTAATGGTGGTAACACAACAATTAACGTAACAGCTAACGGTGGAACAGCGCCTTATTCTGGAACTGGCACCCACACTGTAAATGCAGGTTCTTATAACTACACTGTGACTGATGCTAATGGTTGTTCTGCTTCTACAAGTATTGTAGTTTCTGAACCAACTGCTTTAGTAGCATCTAGCTCTGCTAGTTCTATTTTATGTAACGGTGGTACTGCAGTAGTTAGTGTATCTGCTAATGGTGGTACTGGTGCTTATGTTGGT
>CAILKE010000051.1 GCA_903834765.1 uncultured Bacteroidota bacterium | reverse complement strand
TTGTTTAGTTTCTTCTAATTCATTAATTGTATTTACAACTAAATTTCCTTCATCATCTAATGAATAACTAAAATTTAAAAAAGTATCATCGCTGTAAGCTATTTTTTGTAGTAAATTTTTGCTTTGAGGTATAAATATTTTTGCTTCTTCTGTACCTGCCAAAACATTTAAAGAATCAGTGTAATATGTATAATCAATGGTAAAAATATCCGCATCTTTGGTTTGAACTTCTTTCATTAAATTCCCATTTTCATAGATATAATTGGTTATTTCCAAGTAAGGAACATTAACTACTTCCCCAGCTACTTTTTTTTCAATTACAAAACCTAAATTATTATATTTATAATATTCTGTTAAATTTAAATACCCAATTAATGATATCTTGCAACTATCAGCATATCCTTTTTTATTTAAGTAATAAGTATAAATATAATTGTTTTTGTTGTTTGTTTTCTTCACTTTGTTACCTGTAGTTGTATATGTTATTAACTCAGTAGGTATTGAATTATTAAATGATTTAATTTCTAATAATTTCCAAAAACTATTATAAGAATATATTGTAGAAAATGAATCTTCATTTGTTTCCAAAACATATGAATTGTTATTTGGTACAAATGGTATTCCATCAAAAACAAGCTTGTTTTCGTCTTTCTGACAAGAACTCAATAAAAATAAAAGCATAGTAAAGGAGAAAATGTATTTCATATTTTTTTAAATTTTATTGCAATTTAGTTTCTCAATGTTATTGAAATATTAACTAATCTACTTTAAATTTTACAAAAAAAAGCTGCCCTTTTGGGGGCAGCCTTTAGTATATATTAAAATTTAAAACAAATATTTAGTTTACTGAAATTTTAGCAACATTTACTTCTGAACCTAATTGTACTTTTACAAAATAGATACCAGTTGAAAGGTTAGCGTTGATTTCTGAATTAATTATACCATTGTTGTTAGGGATAGTAATTGAACTTACTACTTGTCCTACTACATTGATAATAGTAACTTGAGCAACTTCTTCAGTATTTTCAGTTGTCATAGAAACATTGAAATTACCGTTGTTAGGATTAGGATATACATTGAATGAAGTAGCATTAGCAACTTCGTTAGCAATTTCTTGTAAATCTGTTTCACCTGAAGTTTTAGCTAAAGTAGTAGTACCATTTAAAGTAAATGATTTAGCAACTCCAGTACCACAATTGTTAATTAACTCAACTTTTAAAGAACCAGCTTTAAAATAAGCAGTTTTAGAAGTACTATCAAATCTTATTGATAATGTATCAGTTGTTGTAGTAACAATATTACCTGAAATAGAACCAGATAATGGAGTAACGTTAGTTAATGGTAAAGTCCATTTGTAACCTGTTACTGAACTTCCATTAGTAGTATAAGCTTTATAAACTACAGTAGTTTTTACAATAGCAGCAGCCGAGCTAGTTACTTTATAAACACCAGCTTTTTCTTTAACAACTTTAATACTGAAAGCAGTACCTAAACCTGCATTATTGTATGGAGTAGCCTTAATAGTACCTGAAACAAATGCTGCATCAAATACAACACCAATGTTAGAAGCAGTAGTTGAAACTGTAGCAACGCGGTTAGTTAAATAATCGTTATAAGGATTTGCGCCCGCACGAACTATACGAACACCAACTGGAACATCAAATCTGTAACCAATGTTGTTTAAAGCAGTAGCAACAACTGAAATATCAAATTCAGATGTGTTAGCACCAGCATCAACTAAAGGAACTGAACAAGTATTTTGAATTAAAGGATAAGCAATAACAGTAGCACCACTTAAAGCTACAGTTGGAGCTAAAGAAACTATAAAATTAGTACCATCAACTATTTTAGCAATAATAGTATTAGCTTTTAAAGTACCAGTACCAGCAGAAATTCTTAACCACAT